>DASXCC010000025.1:0-36938 GCA_036491415.1 Terriglobales bacterium
CCACCCAAAAGCCCGTCGCCCCCCTCCTGCCGTTTGACGCTCCTCTCCTATTATCTTTACACTCAACTATGTGAGCCCTACTGAGACAGTCAGCAGCACCAAGCGTGAAATACAGGTCGAAATCCCCGCGGAGGAAGTGAACCGCGAGACGCAGACCTTAATTCAGAAGTATCAGAAACTGGCCCGCGTTCCCGGCTTCCGCAAAGGACATGCGCCGGCCTCCATCATCCGGCAGCGTTTCTCTGAAGACATCAAGACCGATGTCGCCGAATCGCTCGTGCCCAAGTACTTCCGGCAGGAAGCCGAGAAGCAAGGGTTGAAGCCGATTACACAGCCGCGAGTCACCGACCTGCACATCCATGATGGCGAGCCTTTGAAGTTCAAGGCCAGTTTTGAGGTCATGCCTGAGATCAAAGTCGAAGGCTATAAGGAACTGCGCACCGAAAGGGCGGAAACCGCTGTCACCGACGAAGAGGTCGAGAAGTCAGTCGATGGACTGCGCGAACAGCACGCCACTTACAACGCCATTGAAGACCGCACTCTTGCCGATGGCGACTTCGCTCAAGCATCCCTTGATGGCAAGCCCAAAGCCGAAAGCACTGAAGAAAAGCCCGTCCACATGGATGAGGTTCTGATTGAGATTGGCGGCAAGAACACCATGCCGGAGTTCACCGAACATTTGCGTGGCGCCTCGAGTGGCGATGAGAAGACATTCGATGTGGTCTATCCCGCCGACTTTTCAGACCAGCGGCTGGCCGGCCAGACATTCAGCTATACCGTAAAAGTCACAGGGATTAAACAAAAGACCTTACCTGAGCTCAATGACCAGTTCGCCAAAGAACTAGGTGAATTCGCAACGTTTGATGAGGTCCGCAAGCGCATCCGGGAAAATATCGAGCATGAACGGCAGCATAATGCCGAGCGCGAAGCCAAAGACAAGCTCATGTCAGAGTTAATCAAGCGCAATGAGTTTGAAGTTCCTGAGGCCCTGGTTGAGCATCAAATTGATGTGCGGCTGGAGCGTGGCGTTCGGGCACTGGCAGCGCAGGGAATGCGCTCCGAAGATATCCGGAAAATGGACTTCGGGCGTCTCAGAGTCGGACAAAGAGACCAAGCCGTTCAGGATGTAAAGGCTACTCTGCTGCTTGAAAAGATCGCCGAAGCGGAAAAAATTGAAGTAAGTGACGAGGACGTCGAAAAAGAAATTGAGGCGCTGGCAGCACAGTCGCAGCAGACCTCGGAGGCGATCCGCGCTCGATTGACACGGGATGGAGCGCTGGATAGAATCCGAGATAGAATCCGCGACGAGAAAACCCTCGACTTTTTGTATCGTCAGTCCGCATAGTGCGGTCAGATTTTTCGACCTTCCTCCACCTGGCAAAATCGTTGTTGATGGCGGGAGTGTGGCAGAACGGAAAGGACCAGATCAGATGCTAGTGCCAATGGTCATTGAACAGACCGGTAGAGGAGAGCGGGCGTATGACATCTACTCCCGGCTGCTGCGCGACAATATCATCTTTATTGGCACCCCCATCGACGATAACGTCGCCAACCTGGTGATTGCGCAAATGCTGTTTTTGGCGCAGGAAGATGCGGAGAAAGACATCCAGCTCTATATCAACTCGCCGGGCGGCTCCATCACGGCGGGCATGGCGATCTATGACACCATGCAATATGTAAAGAATGATGTCACGACCATCTGCATTGGTCAGGCAGCCAGCATGGCGGCCACGTTGCTTGCCGCGGGCGAGCCTAAGAAGCGGCTGGCACTGCCAAATTCGAGAATTCTAATTCACCAGCCCTCTATGGGCGGACTTTCGGGACAGGCTACTGATATCGACATCCACGCCCGCGAGATCCTTCGTATGCGCGAGATAACAAACCAGATATTGGCGAAGCACAGTGGACAGAAGCTGGAAAAAGTTGAGAAAGATGTAGAGCGCGATTTTATTATGAACGCGCAACAAGGGAAAGAGTACGGAATCATAGACGACATCATCTATAAGACGAAGTAAGCTGTATGATCGGCTTTTCGCCGATCGGGAAATCGGTCTCGGCGCAAATGAGCTCTTCCAGTCAGTGGGGCAAAAAGAGCGGCGCAGTTAGAATAATAGGAGTAAAAGCCGAGTGAAAAATAGAACTGGCAGCGAAGAGATACTACGCTGTTCCTTCTGCCACAAGTCGCAAGACGCCGTGGCTAAGCTGATCTCATCCCCAAGCGACTATCCCCGGGCTTACATTTGCGACGAATGCGTTGCGGTTTGCAATTCTATTCTGGAAGATGACCGCACGGCCACACCGGCGACCACGACTCCAAATCAGCTGCCCAAGCCCCAGGAAGTCAAAACCTTTCTCGATGAGTATGTGATCGGCCAGGAACAAACCAAGAAGAAACTCGCCGTTGCTGTTTATAACCACTACAAGCGGATTTACATGAATCGCCAGCGCACCGGCGATGGCATTGAGCTGACCAAATCCAACATTATGCTGATCGGCCCAACCGGTACGGGAAAGACGCTGATGGCGCAGACTTTGGCCCGCATGCTGGATGTTCCCTTCGCCATTGTGGACGCAACCACGCTCACCGAAGCGGGATACGTCGGTGAAGACGTTGAGAACATTATTCTGAAGCTGTTGCAGGCTGCCGATGGGGATGTAGGCCGGGCTCAGACCGGCATCATCTACATCGATGAAATTGACAAGATTGGCCGCAAAGACGAGAACCCTTCCATCACTCGTGATGTTTCTGGCGAAGGCGTACAGCAAGCGCTGCTGAAGATTCTCGAAGGCACCGTTGCGAATGTTCCGCCGCAAGGTGGACGCAAACATCCGCACCAGGAATTCACTCCTGTAGACACCACCAACATCCTCTTTATTTGCGGTGGAGCGTTTGTCGGTCTCGACAAGATCATGACGCGGCGTGCGGGTAAGAAATCGCTCGGGTTTAAGACAGGCGAAGAACAAGGAGCACAGGCCGAAGATGCGCTGGCGGCAAAGAAGCGCAACTTCGAACTCCTGAGCGATGTGCAGCCCGAAGACTTGATTAAGTTTGGCTTGATCCCTGAGTTTGTCGGACGCTTGCCGGTTGTCGGAGTCCTCGAAGATCTGGATGAGTTCGCGCTGATCGAAATCCTGACCCGTCCGAAAAACGCCATTGTGAAGCAGTATCAGCGCCTCTTCGAATTTGAGAATGTGCGCCTGAAATTCAGCGATGATGCTCTTAAAGCAATCTCGCGGCAGGCCATGGTACGCAAGGTTGGCGCGCGCGGTCTGCGTATGATTCTCGAAGAACTCATGCTGGACTTGATGTATCACCTGCCGAGCCAGAAAAAGGTAAAAGAGTTCGAAGTGACGCGTGAAATGGTAGAAAAGCGAAATGTCTCGCTGGCAACGATGGAAAAAGCTGGATAGATACTTCGCGTTGAAGTAAATACAGATTTGGAGTCATAGTGACCACGCCCAAAGAAAAGTTCGAGACCAAAAAGCTGCCAATGATGCCTATTCGGGATGTGGTTATTTTCCCGTTCATGATGACTCCATTCGTGGTGGGCCGCGAGTCGAGCGTTCACGCTCTGGAAGAAGCGTTGGCCGGCGATAAGAAAATCTTCCTCTCCACACAACATGACGCCAGCGTGGATGAGCCCAAGGCCAACGAAATTTATCAGGTAGGCACGATCGTCAATATCGTGCAGAGCCTCAAACTGCCGGATGGAAATATCAAGGTCCTGGTGGAAGGCATTGAGCGCGGGAAGATTCTTCAGATCACAGAAACTGAAGGCTATTTGCAGGCCTCGGTGCGCGTTGCGCGTTACACGACCGAAACCACTCCGCAGATTGAAAGCGGGATGCAGCGCGTCACTTCCCTGTTCGAGCAATACGTAAAGCTCTGCCAATCGCTGAATTACGAGACGATGATCGCAGCGGTCCGCATGGAAGATCCTGCGAAGTTGACCGACACGATCGCTGCAAACTTGCAGCTTTCCATTGAAGAGAAACAAGAGCTGTTGGAAATTTTCGATCCTGCGGAGCGCTTGAACCGAATCGGCGACGTTCTCGACATCGAAATCGAAAAGCTGAATATGGATCGCACCATCCAGTCGCGGGTGAAGCGGCAAATGGAGCGGGCGCAGAAAGAGTACTACCTCAACGAGAAGATCAAAGCGATCCAGAAAGAACTTGGCCGCGGCGAAAAGAGCGAATTCGACGAACTGAAAAAGAAGATTGAAAACTCCGGCATGCCGAAGGAAGTCCGCGACAAGGCCATGCAGGAGTTGAAAAAGATCGAAGCAATGCCGCCGATGTCGGCCGAATCCACGGTTTCACGCAATTACCTGGATTGGCTGCTGGCCGTGCCGTGGAAGAAGCGCTCGAAAGAGATTCGCAATATCTCCCGCGCAGAAAAAATCCTGAACGAAGATCATTATGGATTGGAAAAGATCAAGGAACGCATCCTTGAATTTCTCGCCGTTCGCCAATTGGTGAAGAATCCCAAAGGCTCGATTCTCTGCCTAGTGGGCCCTCCGGGCGTTGGTAAAACTTCACTGGGAATGTCCATCGCGAAAGCTACGGGACGCAAGTTCGTCCGTATGTCTTTGGGCGGTGTGCGTGACGAAGCCGAAGTTCGCGGTCATCGCCGCACTTACATCGGCGCTCTGCCCGGTCAGATTATCCAAATGATGAAGAAAGCCGGCACAAAGAACCCGGTATTCATGCTCGATGAAATCGACAAGATGGCCATGGATTTCCGCGGCGATCCGTCGGCTGCGCTACTGGAAGTGCTCGACCCTGAACAGAACTTCATGTTCGTTGATCACTACCTCGACGTGGAATACGATCTTTCGCAGGTGTTCTTCATCGCCACTGCGAACGTAATGCATACCATTCCTGCGGCCCTGCAGGATCGCATGGAAGTTCTGCGGTTGCACGGCTACACCGAACAGGAAAAAGTTGAGATCGCGAAACAGTTCCTGGTTCGGAAACAACTGGAGCAGGCCGGCATTACGGAGAAAAACACAAAGTTCAGCGACGCTGCCATCGCCACGCTCATCCGCTCTTACACGCGGGAAGCCGGCGTCCGCAACCTGGAGCGCGAAATCGGCAACGTTTGCCGCAAAGTTGCTCGTAAGGTTGTGAAGGAAGGCACTGGCTATCAGGTCGCTATCACCGCCGAGAACATCAACGACTTCCTCGGAGTCACGAAATACCGCGATACGCTGGCCAATGAAAAGAGCGAGGTTGGTCTTGTCACAGGGCTGGCATGGACGGAAGTTGGCGGCTCGATCCTGAGCACCGAAGCCACCGTCGTGGATGGCAAAGGTAAGCTCACATTGACAGGCAAACTCGGCGATGTAATGCAGGAGTCAGCGCAAGCTGCCATGTCCTACATCCGCTCCCGCTGGCAACGGCTTGGATTGGCGCGCGACTTCTACCGCAATATCGACATCCATATTCACGTGCCAGAAGGCGCGATTCCGAAAGATGGTCCTTCCGCTGGAATTACCATTGCAACTTCGATTGCCAGCGCCCTCAGCCGCATTCCCGTTCGCCGCGATATCGCGATGACCGGCGAAATTACGCTACGGGGTAAGGTCCTTCCCATCGGCGGATTGAAGGAAAAACTTTTAGCTGCACATCGCGCGGGATTGTTCGAAGTTCTTCTTCCCAAGGACAATGAAAAAGATCTGGCGGAGGTTCCCGAGAACCTGCGCAGCGCCATGAAGCTGCATTTTGTTGAGACCATGGACCAAGTTCTGGCGCTCGCGTTGGAAAGTCCGTTGCCCAACGTCGTGGAGGATGAGGCCAGGGCGATCACGCCGCTGCCTCCCACAGCTGAAGGTCCTGCGGCGCACCAGTAAGCGGCTCTGAATATCAATAAAAGGCCCGCCGGATGGTGGGCCTTTTGGTTTTGGAAATATGGATTCTGAACTGAAAACTCCGCGATCAAGTTTTCTGAAAGGCCCGGCAAGTCTGGTGATCGCGGTTGTGCTGGTCGCTTTCCTGCTAATCTTTCTTCCCGCCTATCGCTGGTTTTTCATCATCAGCGTCGGCTTGGGAGTGGTACTCGCCGGAGGCATTTATTTGTGGCACAAGCTCAATCCAATTTCGAACCAAGACACGCCGGATGATAAACGACCGCTCGGACTCAGCTAAAATTTTCTGGCTCTCCGGCTTGCATCTTCATTCTGAACATTGGCACACTAATTTATGCGTGTACTGACGGAATTTCTGTTGTCGGCCTCTGATCCCAGCCATTTTCCCCCTCCGACGTTGCCGGAAGTCGCATTTCTGGGACGCTCGAATGTGGGAAAATCCAGCGTCATCAATTCGCTGGTCGGGCTGAAAGTTGCCCGCACAAGTTCTACTCCTGGGCGTACGCAAGCCATCAATTTTTTTGAAATCCGCTGGGCGGGAAAACCAAAACCCGAAGTTCTATTCGCCGACCTGCCCGGCTATGGGTATGCAAGAGTGCCACGCGCGATCACGGCAAAATGGTCGGGGTTTATTGAACCCTATTTGAAGGAGCGCCAAACTCTCGCACTGTGCCTTGCGCTGGTAGATATCAGCATTCCGCCGCAGGAAAGCGACCAGGGGCTTCTGAATTTCCTACGTGATTCGCAGCGGCGATTTTGCATTGTGGCCACAAAAAGTGACCGGCTTTCCAATAATCAGTTGGTAAATTCCCTGCGTAAATTCAGGCAGGAATATCCCGAAGTTAAAATCGTTCCCTTCTCCGCCCGGACGGGCGTCGGCAAGCAGGAATTGTGGCAAGAAATTCGCGCAAATATAGCCACAAATAGCGCCGAAGAGCCTGTCGCCGAAGATTAGTTTTCTAATCCCATGTCCTGGAGGACATGTTTCTACTATTACCTCCGTTACCTAGGTTCTACGCCTATCAGGGGATAGAGTTGAAGTAGTATGACGCTTTCCTCCATGGTCGTGTCTCGCGACTTTCGCGGCATCAGTGTGCTGGAAAGTGTTCTCGGCAGCCTGCATGTGCAGGTGGAAGTTGAGCCGGAGTTGGAACGGGCCCGGGAGAAACTGGCGAAATCGAAAATTGACGCACTGATCGTGGATTCTGATATCGAAGGTTCAGGCAGCCTGTTCGACACCATCCACCAAACCGAAATGGAGAACTGGGTGCCGCTGGTGATTTCCAACGGCTCGGATCTTCCCATCAACACCAAATTTCTGTTTAGAAAGCCCATTTCTGTAGCACAGGCAGTACGCACGCTTTCCTCGGCACGAAATCTGATTGTGGACCGGCGTTTGCGCTACCATCGCATGAATGTTGAGATTGAGGCTTCGCTGATCAGCGGAGACCGCAAGTTCGACGCGCAGATTTTGAACCTCAGCCAGGGCGGTGCCGGACTTGTCGGAGATTTCGCGAAGGATATTTCTTCTGATATTCAGCTGAGTTTTTCTCTTCCCAAGAGTGGACAATCCGTAAACGTGGAAGGCGAAATTGTCTGGATGAAACAATGTGCCCGCGCGGGAATCCAATTTAAAGACGTATCGGAGCCGATCCAAAAGCGGCTGCAGATCTGGCTGGAGCAGAATTACTTCTCCCGCTAGTCTTTCTCTCACTCGTATTCTCTCGCCAATCTTCTCTCGCTAGTCTTCTCTTACTAGTCTTTCTCTTAACCTCGCAAGAAATTTTCAATCTAACGAAAACGAGTTCTTTCTTCCGCACTCCTTGCGTTGCTGTCTACTCCAAAAACTCGATATACCAGGTAATTTCCCGGCGTCGCGCCAATCCAACTGGTAAATAAAAGCCAATAAAAGCTGGAAAGAATTCCAGCGGTCAAAAGCAAAACACACGCACAGGAGAACCAGTCCGGAAGGCCTTCCATCATGCTGGTGGCGATGACGCTGAACAGCAACACAGCAGCCACGATTGCCGCAGAATCCACCAGTCGCGCCCACAATACCGGATTTGGTTTTTTCCCTTGAGCCTGGTCAAGACTGGCCAGCAACGGCGGAGCGGTTGCAGGGACTGCGGCGTTGAGCATTCTGGGATTCGCAATGCTCACTTCTCGCCCGCTGGCGAATATCGAACTGGTTACGAATAAATGCTGGCCTCGCAGCAGAAGCTGCGTCAGCATCCAGTCTTTAATCAACTGCCGGGAACGCGCACCCAGCCCGGAAAATTCCAACCCTGCCAATCCCGTAGGACTGATCCAGCGAACGCGGGCCACGGCATTCACGCGAATGCGGGGACTGAGCAGTTCGAAGCGCAGCCGGATTTCCTGATCTGGACTAAGTGGCGACACCGACTGCACGCATAATCCAACCTCGTTCAAATTGCGGATGATCCCGCCATTGCTCTCGTCAAAATTGATGTACGACAGGCTATGGATCTCATAACGATAGTGGCGCCGCTTGCAAAGAACAGCTTTTTCACGCATCGGAGCGGCGGCGGCCGCTGAAAATCCACGCTGGTATTCCATACTGGAATGGTAAGCGAGCCATTGCGAGGGTTTCAGTAACCGGATTGGTTCGCGAGAGGCCTAAGATCTAAGATTAAGAGGCGGAGCGATGTTCGACCGGCTGCTGCAAAGGACTACCTTCTAAAACAGGTTCAGGCTGGCTTGCCACGGGCATTTCCACTGGGGCTGGCAAAGGCGCACGATTGGCGCGATCCCAGGCAATCAGGCGGTCTATGTCGTAGCTGTAAGGCCCGTAGGCGCGAAAGTTCTTATCGTCAAAAAGGCGCTTGATTCCGCAGCCAACGCAAACCTGGTAGGAATGTTCCTCGATTCGGATAGGCCAGCTCATTTTGCTGTGCCAGCAGCCACGAAAAAGCATGACCGCAGTTCCAGCCAGTCCCGTCGCTACCAGGCCAAGCGGCCAAAGGCGACGCGACTTCTTTTGCTCAGTTTTCTTTATCTCTACTACCACGGGAATGTTTTCAGAATATTCTGTTTTGACTGGGAACGCAATAAACACATTAAGGCAAATTCTTGCTCCAACTCTGCAAAGAAATGCACTCGGGTTCTTTCGCATTCTGCGAAGCAATGAGCAATCTTCAAGAGAATGAATGGTTCCGTACTGGAACCTGAAATGTACATCATTCGGGCGAAGGATCGGGTATGGTCGATCCCAGCACGAGGCGGCAGTGACCTTCGTGCCGGAAAGTTGCTGTAAATAATGGACATATACCCCTATAATGAATCCCGAGGTTTTCCCCCGCATGCTTTTGCCTCAATATGAGCGCGAACCCCAACAATCCGGGACTCGAGCTAACGAAGCTTCGCTCTAAGATCAAGCAGCCTGCGGATGGTGCTGCGCCCTCTTCGGGCCGCGAAGCTTTGCAGGCTTTGCTTGCCTTTTCTTCCCTGCACGAGCAATTACGAAAACGCCGCGATCTGGAAACTGGCAGCGGCGATCATCCATTAGCGGATGATCCCTGGAAACTCGAACAATTTGTTCTGGATGACGTGCTGCATCTGATGGCCGAGCGGGCCATGTCGATTACCGGCGCGGATGGCGTTGCCATCGCTTTCGCCGAAGGGGATGCCATTGTCTGCCGCGCCTCGGTGGGAAAAATCGTTCCTGATGCCGGCGTCCGCCTGGATCCGAATTCTGCATTTTCCGGCACCTGCTTCCGGACCGGCAGTGTAGTTCGTTGCGACGACGCGGAAAACGATACCCGCGTAAGCGTGCAGGCATGCCGCCAGTTAGGCGCTCTTTCTATTGTTGCCGTTCCGCTGCTCGGCAGGAATAGCGTTCTTGGACTGATCGAAGCCTTCTCTACGAAAGTCCGCGGATTTGATGATGCCGATGTTCGGATGCTGAAATTGCTGGCCGAACTGATTCTTGCGGCGATCAAGCCGGAAGAAGAAAATCACCTGACGGAAATTTCACGCAAAGTCATTGAACAGAGTAACGAGACAACAACAAAGACCAAGCAAAAAGATTCGAACTACGCACGCTATCACCGGCAAAAAGAAATCGCCCACGCTGAGGGCGCCAATGTTGTTGTTCCGCAGGAAAGTGATTCTTCACAACGTGATTCTTCACAACGTGATTCTTCACAAAATGATTCTTCACAAAATGAAGGTTTCAATTTTCTAGCCGGTCAAGACCGCGACGAAAACCGGTTTTCCAAGCCGCTTCTTTTTGCCTTATTGGTTCTAGTTATTCTGGTGGCCAGCGGAGCCGCATGGTGGAAATTTCACGGAAAACAAATATCCGTTGCGCAAAATACAACTGCACCTGCGGAAGTGACTCCGCCGACGCAGCCCACGGCGACAACGTCTTCTCCGGTCACACACGATTCAGCCATGGCTCCAGCGTTCGCGTATCCAGTTTCCGGAGAAACAGGAACAGTTACGGGACTTCGCCATTGGTCTGCGCAGGATTCCAGCACCATCGTGGTGGTTGATCTGCAAAAAGCGGTGCAGTACGAAGCACACCGCATCAACGATCCCGACCGCATTTATTTCGATCTTGATGACACTTCGCTTGCTGGAAGCCTGAACAGCAAAGTCATCGAGATCAATGATGCCTTCGTGCAGCGCGCTCGCGTAGCACAACCGACCAAGGGCGTGACGCGGGTTGTGCTCGAAACCAAAAGCAAGCCAGATTACTCGGTGAGCCTGGAACAGAATCCGTATCGTTTAGTTATCGAAGTGCACAAGGCGGGAACGCAAATTCCGCCACGCACAAAGGCTGATTTATTCGGTCCTACCACAACGCCGGAACCCACCGTACAAGCGGAAGCTGCAACCCCCATTCCGGAACAACAGATTCGGGCGGTGCATACGCCGAAATTCCGCATCGTTCTCGATGCCGGCCATGGTGGCTGGGATTTAGGGACCGTCGGACGCGGCGGCCTTCTGGAAAAAGATCTCGTTCTCGACATCGTGAATCGCCTCGGCAAGATGATTGAAAACAAGCTGGATGCCGATGTCATTTACACACGTACCGACGACACTTATATTTCGCTTGAGAAGCGCACGGAAATCGCGAACACAGCGCATGCGGATTTATTCCTCGCAGTGCATGCAAACTACAGCGACATCACTTCCGCGCGCGGCATTGAAACCTATTACACGAATACCTTTTCTTCTGTGCATTCGCACACCGCCGATTCTGATACAAACCCCGCACTGACTGCGGTGGATTGGTCGAATGTCGATATCCGGGAAAAAGCGCAGGAGTCCCGCAAGTTTGCCGAAACTGTGCAACATTCGCTTTACAGCAGCCTGGCGGAGCAAAATCCGGGGCTTCGCGACCGCGGCGTGAAAGAAGCTTCCTACGTGGTCCTGATCGGCACTACGATGCCAGCGATTTTGAGTGAGGTTTCTTTCATTAGCAGTCCCGCGGACGAGCACAATCTGGAGAGTCCTGCTTATCGCGAGAAGATTGCGCAGGCGTTATATAAAGGCGTGGCCCACTATGCGGAAGCTTCGCATCACGATCAAATGGCAGGCATGCCGGCCAAATCCAGCGCACCGTAATCCAGCGTACGTAAATCTAGCGCGCAGGCTCGGCATTCTTCAGGGCATCCTCTAAAGTCTGGTGAGCTTTCGGAAGGTTTTTTTCCAGCACGCGCCATCCATTGTCGTAGTGTTTCATCTCAACCGTAGAAGTAAACTGCGCGTCTCCCAAATAAAGCGCCGCGCCCACTTCATTCATCGGCGACCACTTCCAGGTGAAATCCACGTCGGCAACATTTCCGTCTTTGCTGACGCCCGTAACGTCCACTAACTGCCTGCGCGCCGTGGGAACACTGAAATAATTCGCGGAGCTTTGTGAGCTGGGCACAAGATCGCGGAAAGTATCCACGCCGATCGGCGTTAGAGCCACTTCCCAGCACGGAGGCGGCGCAACAGCCGGCGTGCATGCTGTGTTGCTTCCGGAAATCCATCCGTGGTGCTGCAAAACTAAATACTCCGGTGAAGTGAAGTCTCCATTGGAAACCACGCCCGTGCGCATCCAGAATTGTTGCGGATTATTGAAAGTCGGAGAACCGACAATGAGATCGCGCGCCAACCGCCGCGTAAGAAAATCCTGTGGGGAGCATCCTGCCAGCAGCAGGCACAAAGCCGCCAACCCGATGCTCAGATTTCTTTTTCTTCTGACCATGATCGCTAGTTGAGGATTGTAACTAAACGCGGGCCGCGCTGTGGAAGAAAAGGACGGTCAGCGATCTGCCCATCGAACTTCTTCGCCCAGCGTCCGGGAATTTGTGCTGAGCAGCGTGGGCAGCAACCATCTGCGGTAATTTTGTAATCGCGGATGAAATATCCGTAGCGCTCGATTAATGTCTCATTGCAATTGGCACAGCGCGTGTTTTCCAACTCGCCGACCTGGCTGGCAAGATTTCCGGCATAGATATATTTCAACCCAGCATTCCTGCCGATCTCCGCGGCGCGCAGCAAATCTTCGGCTTGCGTGTTACGAGGGCCATCCATTTTGTAATCTTTGTGAAATGCAGTGATGTGCCAGGGAATGTCGGGAGAAACGCCGGCGAGAAAATCCGTCAATCCGCGGATTTCCTCTTCCGAGTCATTAAAGCCGGGGATCAGTAGAGTGACAATTTCCAGCCAGAAATTCATTTTGTAAAGCTGGCGAATTGTCTCCAGGATTGGACCGATCCGTCCGCCCAGTTGGTGATAGTGAGGATCGCTAAAACTTTTCAGGTCCACTTTGTACAGATCAACCCACGGCCGCAGATACTCCAACACCTGTGGCGTTGCATTTCCATTGGAGACAAACGCTGTGCTCAACCCGGCCGCTTTGGCTTCTTTGAAAACTGCTACGGCCCACTCGCTGGTAATGAGCGGCTCGTTATAAGTGCTCACTAAAACCTTCGCGCCTTGGCGGACTGCTTCTTGCACAAGCTTTTCTGGCGCGGCTTGCATTGGCGACGAAACCGCGCCCGGATCGCGCAAAGCTTGCGACGTCACCCAGTTCTGGCAGTAGGAACAGTGGAGATCGCATCCCAACATGCCGAAGCTATACGCCAGTGCGCCCGGATACGCATGAAAGAAAGGTTTCTTCTCGATGGGATCGCATTGCACGCCGCCAACATAACCCCAGGGCACATACAACGTTCCACCTTGGTTGTAGCGGACTTTGCAAACTCCAGGCTGGCCTTCGGGAATGGGGCAACAGTGGCCACACGCGTAGCAGCGAACGCGGTTGCGGTCGAGCTTTTCGTACAGATCACCTTCGCGAACATTTTGATGGAGGATTTCAGGAAGAATAGTCACAGAGGACCTCTACCCTCATCCTAACCCCGACTCTTGTTAGTAGGAAGAATTGGACTGATGATCTTTCAGCCACTGATTGGCTTGTTCCTGGATCGTGACGAGTTGTTGATGAGGCAGACGCCCGGCCAGAAGTGGCAAGCGAGCTTTGCTGGCCTCGTCTCCTCCAGCTTGCGCCAGGAGCGCCCAGAAGTAGGCCTTCGAGGAATCTTTTGCGACCCCAGTGCCCGTCATGTAGTAAGCGCCGAGGGTAGCTTGCGCATCCACATTTCCCTGCGCCGCAGCCATGGAGAACCAGCGCGAAGCCTCGGCGTAATCCTGCTTCACTCCATCACCTATCGCGTAGCGAGCGCCAACAGCGTATTGCTCCGATGCGTCTCCGCGTTCGGCCATTTGTTTTTGGTCGCCTAAAACAACGGGAGCCGATTTTGTTGGCAGCTGCACATTGCTGTTCGTCGTGGCCGGAGGAACAGCTTCGTTACTTCTGCGCGGATAAAACACCCACACCAGGGCGGCAGCGATGGTAAGAAGCGCCAGCACTAACAACGTGCGGCCAAACCAGGAATGGGGTTCCGTGACTTCTTCGTCCAAATCCGAGGCCGAGTTCATCTCTGAAATTTCCGGCAATTTTCCCGAACGCCGTTGCGGATAAGAAGTTTTTGCCAACGCAGCGGTGACTGTATCTGCTAAATCCAGCAGAGCGACGTTGGCATTGGCGTCGAAGGCTTTTAACTGGCGCGAGAATACTTCGATTAGTCCAACCACCGATCCCTGTTGTTCAATCGGCGCCGCAAAAATTGAGCGAATGCCGAGTGCGCGGCAAACTTCCTGGTCCACGCGAACGTCTGCTTCGGAGTCCTCACAGTAAAGTGGTTCTCCGCTGCGAATGCATTGCGCAGACAAACCATATTCTGTACTCACCCGTGCCCCCACAGGCGGAGCGTCCACACCGGCGCAGGCGCGACACACAATCTCCATGCCGTTCGATAATGCAATCGCCGAGCCGCTGGCTCCTGTGAATGCGAGCGCGCGGTCTGCAATCAACTGGAGAGCAGCGTTCAGGTTCGAACCTTGCGCTTCCACTTCCCGCCGTACGGCTGAAAGCGCCGAAAGCATCGAAGTATGGTCGGACAGCCTGGATGGCTGTTCAGCCTCTACTGCTGGAGTTAGATCGACTTTCTGGCTCACGGAAGCCGGAACAACTTTTTCCGTCACTGTAGCGCGGGAAGGCGCCTCGGAATCTTCATCCGCTGCAATCGCATTCAGAGAAAGCCAATTCTTCAACTGAAGATTCGAGACTTCCGAAAGTTCGCCAAAGCGAATTCCGGTCCGGCCAAGACGGTTCGACCAAACAACTTTTCCAGCCGTGTATATGGGACCGGCCGAATCCGAAAGCTCCAGGCAAAGATGAACAACATGGTTTGCCACCAGCCCCGAAGGAACTTGCACGCACATGCCATCTTCGTTGAGGTCGAGAATCGTATTCAGGTCAAGCAGGAAGCCTTCAGATTCCCCGCTGATACGGGCATAGGCGGGAGTATGAATTTTGTGGCGGATATGCCGCCTGCGTTCCGCAAGAGGAGAATTGGAGTTCGGGAGGTCCGACGAATTCATCCCCAAAGTCTGCATACGACGTTATCTACATATTAACTCAGCTTGGGGGAAGAACGTACCAGGGAATCACGCTAAACTGCGCTGTTTGGTGCTGTACAGCTTGGAAATACGCGAAATCGCGGCAACCATCATGCTGGAAAGAAATTGCATAGTGGCCACATCGTGAGAATCGAAAGCGTGGGCGGACGAAGAAAGCACTTCGAAAACGCCCAATGTTCGGGGAAAATGACGCAACGGCGCCGCCAATATCGAACGAACGCCGAGATGCCGGCACGTACTTAGATCCACATGCGAATTTTCTTCTGTATCGTTGCAGAGAACAACCTGCCCGGTGCGTACGCATTGGGCCGAAATTCCACTATCAGTCTGCAATCGCACACCCAGGTCGGGAGCCGTACGGCCAGTACGGGCCCGGCAAACAATTTCACTTCCGCTACGCAAGGCAATGGCCGATCCAGTCGCGCCGGTCAATGCCTGTGCGCGTTCGGCAATGATATTGATCGCAGGCTCAAGATCCATTTCTGCGGGATGCAGTTCCACCTCTGCCGCCGTGCCCGACACACTTGCATTGCTGCGCGAGTGCATGGCCCGCGCGTGATGCCGCACCGGCCCCTGTAGAACAGGCCGTTCAGATTCTGTTTCCACCTCGCCGCTCAATGCAGTGAACCGTACCGTTCGTAGCAGTTCTCGTACTAATTGATCGAGTTCCGCGTCGGCAATTAAATGGGCAGTCTGCTGGCCACGCATACTTCCGCCAAGGATGCGCGAAAGGCTCAGGATAGCCTGGCTGCCACACGCAAAACAGCTGGGAGTATTGTTGTGCGAAATCATTTCACATTCCACACAAAAGACTGCCGTCGGAAGAGAAAGAAAATTAATTTCTTTTAGAGACACCCATCCCATCTTGCAGTGATCCTCCGGCCAGAAAAGGATTTAAAAGGAACGTTGAAGTTAAATGCTGAGGTGTTGCGGAAAAATAGCACTCATGGTTCCAAGCTGTGGAAAATCGTTAAAAATCAATACAGTGTTTAACTGACTTGTGCCGTTGCAAATATCGTTTCAGTGGGAGAGGTAGTTTTCACTTCGGGATATTCCACGACAGAACGCTCTAAAGCGTCTGCCAGGGCGATTGAGAATTGCGATACCAGTAAATTTACGTCAATTTGCAGATCGCGTCCGGTATGCACACGATATAAAACCAGCGAACCGTAGCGGCAATTGTTAGCGCTCAGCATATCCAGCGTCAGACTCCAGGAGCTGACGAGATCCATGCCTAAAGCAGTTCCCGATCGTCGCCATGTGAAACGAGTTTCGTCGCCAAGTGGCAAGGTGAATTGCATCCCCTGTAAATGACGTGGCAAATTGCCGGAGTCATGCAGGCGCAATTCGATCGCGTCGAAATCGTTCGTACTAAAAGCGGCCACGATAATTCGCGCAAGATGTTGATAATCACTGGCATTTTTCAGCTCTTCGCACGCACGACGAATGGAAAGATTGTTTACGAAGACCTGGCGCTGTTCGATGGTCCGCTGCGCCAGACGGCGCAGTTCGCCAAACTCCAAATAATTCAAGCGCTGCACTCCCAGCCAAATGCCCAAACCTAAAACTGCAAGCACTAGCCCGACGGTGCTTTCTGTTGGCCATAGTAAAAACAGACTCAGCAAGGCGAACAACGCAGAAACTGCATACAGCGTGATGACCGCTTGGCGCTGCGAAAAACCTAACTGTAAAAGTTTGTGATGAATGTGCTCGCGGTCGGCACGAAATACCGGCTTCCCACTGATGAATCGCCTCATCACGGAAAGCGCCGTCTCTAAAATCGGCAAGCCGAAAGAAACCAGCGGGATGGCGACAGCGATGATCGTCGGCGCTTTTTGCGCTCCATCGAGCGCAAGCGCACTCAACATGAATCCGATAAACAGGCTTCCGCTATCGCCTAGAAAAATTGTAGCTGGGTTGAAGTTGTAACGGAGAAATCCAAATAGCGCTCCGGCAAGCGCCACGGTGATGAGCGAAAGCAACGGCGAATGGCTCACAAGCGCGACAACAAAAACCACCATCGTCGAAAATAGCGCGGAACCGGCAGCAAGGCCGTCGAGTCCGTCAATCAAGTTGAAAGAATTTGTAATCGCGACGACCCAAAGAATCGTTAGCGGCAAGCTTACAAACCAGGGAAAATGCCGCGGTCCAAAAAACACCGGGAGATTGATGATCTCAAGGCCGCCTTTAAAAAGCAGGCATGCCGCGACCGCCTGGACTCCAAACTTCATATAGGGGCCGACCGGACGCAGATCGTCATAGACGCCTAAAAGAAATACGAGGAACGCCGGCAGCAAAATTGTGACGATGGATTTCGAAGAGAAGCCAAGGCTCGCGCTCAAACTCGGCCAATACCACTTCAACACAACCGCGAACGTAAAGCTGAATAGGAATGCGAAGAAGATGGCCACGCCGCCGAGCCGCGGCAACGGTTCGCTGTGAAGATGGCGATCCGATAAAGGCGGAAAGACCCACCTGCGCGCCGTCGCCGTGTCGCGCACATATCTCGTGAAGACAAACGACATCAACAGAGATATGGAAAATATCCCGAGATAAAACAGTGCCAAACCGACCCCCTCGGTCACAGCACCAACCCTAAACTCAGAGAGCTGCGTGAGATCTCGTGTGAATGGATCTCCATGACCTAACTCTAGGTTCAGCAAGAGCTTCGGGCAATTCCCTATCTTGGTTCCAGATTTTGGACGCAACATGTCCTAATTACGAACTGTTCAGCAAAGTGTTTTTAAGTTATAGACATAGAGGAACAAACGGGTCGGTTATGGCAATATGCGGTGCTAGACTCCGCCATGGAGTAGTTGACTATGAAATTGCAGTGGAGTGTGCGAAGCGCATGGATACTGGGGATTGTAAGCCTCAATGTTTTCGCAGGACAACTATGGGCACAACAAAACCTCGTCGTGCAAGCAAAAGCATTGCCTCCAAGTTCGAGTCCGAATAGCAATTCGCAGAATTCGGCGATTCACCTGGGCTCCGGCGATCTTTTGAATGTAAGCGTGTATGGCGTTTCTGATCTGGCTACGAAAACTCGCATCGGCAGCAATGGAAACATCTACCTTCCGCTGATTGATTACATCCACGTTGCCGGACTCACTTTAGACGAAGCCCAAAACGCAATTGAACAGCGTTATGTTTCAGGTGGATTTCTAGTGGATCCACACGTCAGCGTATTTATTGACGAATATACTTCGCAGGGTATCAACGTTTTGGGCGAGGTAAATCGTCCCGGAGTTTATCCCGCCATCGGCAAAGAGCGATTGCTTGATGTTGTGGCTGCTGCGGGAGGACTCTCCGAACGCGCCGGACAGACCGCGACCGTATCGCACCGCGATCAGCCAGACAAACCAGTAACTGCACTTTTACGCGGAAGCGCAGCCGTTGGCGGAGACCCTGCGGTCCAAGTTTTGCCGGGAGACACCATTGTTGTGAGCAAGGCCGATATCGTTTACGTAGTTGGCGATGTGAATCGACCCAGCGGACTCATGATGGACAGTGGAAATTTGACGGTGCTGCAAGCGATTGCCCTGGTCGGCGGTACGACACGCACTTCCAAAATGAGCGGTGTAAAAATTATCCGCAAAGAAAACGGCTCGATGACTGAAAAGTTTGTGCCCCTGAAGAAAATTCTTCAGGCGAAGGTTCCGGATGTGCCCATGCAGGCGAATGATATTTTGTTTATTCCATCCAGTGCTGTGAAAGCGGCAGCGACTAAATCGGTGGATGCGATCGTGCAGACAGCCAGCGCTTTAACGCTGGTGGCTGCTCGCCCTTAAGCGGCTGCGGCATAATGCGAAACACGCATACCTGTCAGCTCCTGCAACAGCGTCAGATATTCGGTTGCGGTTTCTTTGCGCGAGAAATTTTGCAGAATATAGTTTCTGCCGTTCGCTCCCAATTGCCTGCCCAAGCTGCGATTCGCTTCGAATTGCATAATCGCTTTGCATAATTCTTCGGACGATTCCGGAGTGATCCAGATGCCGGCGGCGGCATTTTCAACGATCTTGCGCGCATGTCCCTCAAGTCCAAGAATCACCGGCCGTGCACAGGACATGTATTCCAGCATCTTGGTGGGAATCACTGTCTCGAAAATATTCGCTTTTTTCAGAAGCGCAAGACAAACATCGGACGCGGCAATATAGGCAGGAATTTTTTCCCGGGCTTGCGGGCCCGCGAAATGCAAATTAGTAAGGCCTCGCGATTGCGCGAGCGAACAAATTCGCTCACGGTCTGCGCCTTCTCCGACCAACAAGAACTGCACATTTGGCGCGGAATTTTGTAGTTTCGCCGCCGATTCAATGAGCACGTTCAATCCATGCGCCATCCCGATCGTACCGATATAAGAAACGACGAACTTTCCTTCCAGGTCCAGCTTCGACCGTAAGGAAGAATCAGAATTACGTGGCGAGAAAGTATCGGTTTCAACCCCATTTTGCACGACGGCGATTTTCTCAGCCGGAATTTGCCAGTGCTCCGTCAGGTAATTCTTGAACGCGGGCGTGACCACGACAATATGGTCCGCATGGCGATAAAGAAATCCGGCGATCTTTTTCAGCGCGCGATAAAGAAATGAATTCTGATTTCCAGCCCCGACCGCCGCTAACGACTCCGGCCATAGATCGCGAACTTCGAAAACAAATGGAACTCGCTTGCAGTGTGCGACCCACCATCCGGCTAGCGCTACCAGAAGCTGAGGAGAGGTCGCGATCACAACATCAGGACGCGACAAGAACGTTCCCGTAATTGCTGCAGAAAGAAGAAACGAAGTGTAATTCAATATCCGCTCGTAGGATTTGCGATTAGGAAACGGTAGCAGCCAACTGCGCACAATCTTCGCGCCGTCGGAATTCTCTTTCACCACAAGTTTCCGCATGGCTTTGCGATATTCAGGCGTCATAACCCCATTCGGATGATTAGGAAACCCGGTCAGCACGGTTACATCTTGCCCTTGCTGCACCCAATGCCGCACCAGCTCGGACGCGCGGGCCGCCGGTGCGCCAATTTCCGGAGGAAAATATTGCGAGATGTAGAGAATCTTCACGATTAGTAATATGCCAGCTTGAATACGCTTTTATAGCAAAGCGCCCGGCTGCGTTTGATGCGGCTTCGTATGTAGCTTTCCCATCGCGTGGCATACTCCGCAAAAATCTCTTCGCCAGTCAGGCGGTGCATGATTCGCAATTGCACAATATGAAGCTGATGGTAGAAAGGGCTCGCGACCATCGGCAGTAGAGTTCCCGATTGCTCATAAAGCGACCAGAAGCCTAGATCATAGCGATCAAGATTATTGCGAAGCGTTCCGACTGCGATTTGAAATAACTCGTAGGCATCGTGATTCTGTGTGGCCAGGAAATAGTCATAAATTCCCCAAGATGCCCAGATGAATCCATTCAGAATATGTGTGGGAGGAGAAACGATATATTCTTCAAACCAGATATTACCGTGTGCGTCGGTGAAAGTTACTCCGCCTTCGGACATCGGCTTTTGAAAGCTCTCGAATGCCCGGTCGGCGCAATCTAAATATTTCTTTTCGCCGGTTTGCTGAAACGCCCGCACAAGCAACGAAATTCCCTGCCCTTGCGCAAGTCCTGAATACCACGGCGCTTTCAGCGGAGTTCGATACTCCCAATCAAATGCATGGTTCCACACCCAAACGCCGTGCGCATTCTGCTCCAACCGGGCGCACAGCCAACCCGCCGCCAGAATAAATTTATTTCTACGTTCGGAATTCTGTGTTTGGCAAAACAGGTTGTAATTTCCCAATCCCCATTGAGCGATGGAAATCGGATTGTATTGCGGCCCAATCTCGCCCCGATAGTCGAGCATCGGAATGCCATGCGCATCATGGACGGGATAGTCTGCTTTGCGCACGAAATCCATGTAATACGGGCCAAGTTCGACGGCGTAAAATTCGCTGCTGACTGTGGGCGAATCGTGCCAGAAAGTAAGTTGGCTTTTTCCCGGAAGTAGGTAAGCGGCAAATATGCGCTTGTAGTATTGCAACCGTTTTTGGATCATTCTTGTCCGATGGGTCGGACTATAGCATGCAGAGAACTGATGAATGATGATTGGAAGGGTTCCCTTAAGGGGAGCTTCGTTAGAAACACGAGCGAATAAAATCAGCAGTGTTGACTGCCATGCTTTTTCCGGATGCTCGCGAATCGAGCGCTCGCAGCGTGATCAATGTAGAAGTTACGATCTCTGCAAACGGAATCGGCGCATCGCCGTTGTTTTTGACTGCGTCGGCAAATGCCCGCCATTCTCCATCGTGGCCTTTATCTTGGCTGAAAATCGAACGCAATTTCTTCTTTTTTCCGTTGCGGACCAGTTCGCAGCGGCGAAAATCTTCTAGAATCGCTGTGCTGTTCCCGCCAAAAACTTCGATGCGCTCTTTGGAATAACTTGCGCTTCCATTCGCAACGTAAGTAATTGTGCCTTGCGATCCGTTCGCGAAGGTCAGCGACAGGATGACGTTATCTCCAGAATATTGTCCGGAATTTGCAACATCCCGCGTTTGCACCTCGATCGGTTGCGATCCCGTTAGGAAAACCAGGAAGTCAATGAAGTGACAAACCTCTCCGAGAATACGTCCCCCACCCTGCTCCGGATCATTAATCCAATGATCGGCAGGAATGAACCCGGCATTCACGCGATAGTTCAGAACCAATGGCTCGTGAATATCCTGCACAAATTTTTTCATCTGCTGCGCCATTGGTGCGAATCGGCGATTGAACCCGACCATTAACAGTGGATTTTCATTCTGCGATTTTGCCCGCACAATCGCTCGTAGTTCAGACTCATTAAGACACAAAGGCTTTTCGCAAAATACGTTCTTCTCCGCCTGCAATGCGGCTAAAACCTGTTTGGCATGCAGATAATGGCGCGTCGAAATCACGATAGTATTTACGTTCGAATCATCGATAACATTGTTTTCTTCTGTCGCACAGGAACGAAACCCGAATTTCTCTGCCGTGTAACGTGCATGCGCGCCAGTTGCGCTGGAAACACTCACGAATTCGACCGCGGACGTTCGCTTCATCGCAGGCAGCAAGACACTATTCGCAAAATTTCCCGCGCCCAGAAGGCCAACTCGAACGGAATGATGCTGTGACGATTTCTTGTTTTGTTTTTTAACCAGCTCTAATATTGGATGGTTTGATGTCTTCTCTGCGTATTCAATCAACACGCCCATAAACGGCGTGCGCGAATTGTGAGTGATTAGATCGTAAGCCGCAGTCGCCTGCTCCACGGAAAAGCGATGCGTGATCAGCGGCTCGACATTGATTTTGCGATCGGCCAAGAGTTGCAGAAATCCCTGCATGTTGCGATTTTCCGTCCACGGAACATATCCGATTGGATAATCGCGGCCCTTCTGTTCATAAGCAGCATCGTAACGCCCAGGCCCGTAAGATCGCGAAATGCGAAAGTCGAGTTCCTTTTCAAAATAATGTTTGCGGGCAAGGTCCATTCCAACAGTTCCGACTGCAACAACCACGCCACGGTCGCGAGCAACCTGCGCGGCAAGATTCACCGGTTCGTCGCTTTCCGTTTGTGCTGTAATCAGAACAACGTCTGCGCCGTTTCCCGACGAATACTGCATACAAAGATCATTGAATTCCGATGCGGCATTGCTAACCGCATCGGCCCCTAGAGTTGCCGCGAGTGCGGCGCGCTCGGGAACGATGTCGTAGCCGAGTACTCGACAGCCGGCGGCCTTCAACATCTGAACTGTAATCTGACCCAACAAACCAAGCCCAACCACACCCACAACGTCGCCCAACTTCGCATTGGATAAACGCACGCCGTGCATCACAATGGCGCCGAGGGTAGCGAACGCAGCTTCGTCGAAATTCAAATCAGCCTCGGAAGGGAACTTCGCGACCAACAGGCGAGGAACGCAAGCGACTTCGGCATGGACTGCATATCCCGCTCCGGCGCAAGCCACTCGATCCCCAACGCGAATGTCGTTCACTCCCTCGCCGATACCAACAATCGTTCCAGAGCTGCTGTAGCCGACGGAAACAGGCTGATCGAGGCGTTGCCTTACCGCAGAAGCGGCTGAAAAAATTCCATCCCGATGAACTTTGTCCAGAACTTGCCGAACAAGATCGGGCCGCGATTGCGCCTTTTGCAAAAGATTTTTACCGGTAAATTCAGCGGCCGCACGCTCGGTTCCAGCGGAGACCACAGAAGCCGCGATTTTTACCAGCACGCAGCCAGGCAAAAGCTTCGGGGCAGGGACCTCTACGATGGAAACTTCTCCGGTGCGCGCGCTTTGCAAAACTTGCTTCATGCGCTGGCCTCTTGACGCGCGAAGGCCTGCGAAGTGGATGGCGAAGTCTTGCAATCAAGGAATGTCTGCATCCAGAGTTCCAGCGTGAGAAGCTGCCAGATCTGCATTGACCAGTCCTGCTTCCCTTCGCGATGCTCATGGACATACTTGCGCACTACTTCCGGCTGAAACAGTCCCCGCGCGCGAATTCTTGACTCAGAGAGAACATCGTCAACCATTTCGCGCAGATCGCTCGCCAGCCAATAATCTACAGGGGCAGCAAATCCGGCCTTCGGTTGTTTCAAAATTTTTCGCGGCAAAACATTCTGCATGGCCTTCCGTAAAATGTATTTCGTATTGGGACGCAACAATCCTTTAATTTTTAAATGCGGCGGGACGTTCCATGCGACAAATTCAGCAAGATCCGGATCAAGAAAAGGCACACGTACCTCAACGGAAGAAGCCATGCTCATTTTGTCGTTGTAGTTCAAGTTCAGACTGGGCATGAAAATTTTGCTATCGAGGTAAAGCATCTGGTTGAGGAAGTCGGCTTCACCCACGTGCTCGAACGCCGCCCGATGATTGATGGCCGGATCGAAGTTTCGCAACTCTTTGTACACGGACTGCGTAAACAACGCATTTTTTTGCTCGCGGTTCATGTAGGTGCAGTTCATAATGAACCGCTCTACCGGCGGCAAAGACGCACTCCGTACCATTTTTTTTGCCAGGCGAAGAGAACCTTTTAAGCTTGAGCCTCGCATGGAGGGGGCATCCATTAGGGATGATCGGATCCGCTCGCGAATGGACGCGGGAATTTTTTGGTAAAGTTGCGCCCAGTAATGCGCGGTGTGTTTACGATATCCGGCGAAAACTTCGTCCCCACCGATGCCAGAGAGCATAACCGTCGCGTGCTGTTTCGCCTCCTGGCAAACCAGATATGCAGTAATGATGGCAGGATCAGCCGTAGGCTCATCCATGTGCCAGATCAACTTTGGCAAAAGATCCACGACATCCGGTTGCACTGTGATGCGATAGTTTTCACAACCAATCTGCCGTGCAAACTCCGCAGGCACACGCGGATCGTCCAGCGCATTTTCTCCAATGCGATACTCCGGAGGAAATGTAACCGTGTATGTACGAACGGTTTGATCGGTGGACTGCCGCATCAT
Source organism: Terriglobales bacterium (assembly GCA_036491415.1). GTDB lineage: Bacteria > Acidobacteriota > Terriglobia > Terriglobales > Acidobacteriaceae > JAICKN01. The sequence continues at coordinate 24,327 of DASXCC010000025.1, forward strand.
GGCAACGATGCTAGAAGAGTCGAGCCCCGCGCTGAGAAACGCACCAATCGGAACATCGCTGACCATCTGCGACTTTACGGACTGCTGGAAACGCTCCCGAATTTCATCCGCCAACTCTTCTTCCGAGCGGGGAAATTCCGTTCCAATCGCAGGAAAGTTTAGGTCCCAATATTGAGTAACCTTTAGTTCGCCATTGCGAAACAGCGCGAAGTGGCCGGCCGGCAATTTTTGAATCCCGCGAAAAAGCGTTTCTGGCTCAGGTACCCACAAAAAAGTCAGATATTGGTACAGAGATTCCAAATCTATATCTGCGGAAATTCCCGGAACTTGAAAAAGCGCTTTCGCTTCGGAAGCAAAAGCCATGCGTTGTGCCTGGCGAAAATAGTACAGAGGCTTGATGCCGAAGTGATCGCGGGCCAGAAACAGTTCCGGCGAATTAGGGCGAAGATCGCAAATGGCAAACGCAAACATTCCGCGCAGCCGCCTGACGCATTCCGAACCATATTCTTCGTACAAATGGAGAACGACTTCAGTATCTGTTTCCGACTTAAACTCGTGTCCTTTTGCTCGTAGTTCCTGGCGCAGCTCGCGGAAGTTATAAATCTCTCCGTTATAGGTAATACGAAGAGAACCATCTTCGTTGCTCATCGGCATGTGGCCGCTGGTGGTGAGGTCGAGAATTGAAAGTCTGCGGTTGCCTAATGCGACATACGTATGATCGGGCGAGCGGTGCTCCCAAATGCCGGAGTCATTCGGCCCGCGATGAGCCTGCACGGAATTCATGCGCGCGACGACATCGGCACTGCCGCAATTCACTACGCCGCTTATCCCGCACATTTTGTCAGCTCCGCGGAATGCTTCAATTCATAAACTTTTGCCTTGATGTGAAAAAACTGTATTCCTTGCTGGGCGCAATAGATAAATCCCGGGATCCCGTCAAGAAAACCGAATCGCAGAACGTACTTGTAGAGGAAGAACAGAAAGGGAGATCCCGGCAAAGAGAATAATTGCTTTCGTAGCCACCGCCGCCGTTGCGCTTGTGTACCAAAGAACTTCGGTGACAGATCGTTATAACTGGATTCGAGATCAACCGCTACGCGCGCTTCCCAGTTGGAATATCCGTTGTGTTTCTGAATGTAGCGGGAAAGCGACTCCACGTTGTGATGCAGCAACGGCGACTTCAACCCTCCGGTCTTACCTTCAACAAGAATGTGTTCATGCACTTCCATGTCGCACATGGAAGCGTCCTGATCTTTCAGCCTGCATTCGTAACGTCCTTTGTCGCGGTAGAAAAACGATACTTTGCGGAAGGAGGCTCCACTGTGACGGAGTTCTCTCCCTAAAAAATGCATTTGCAATGGAATCGAATATCCATCGCAATTCCCCGAACGCATGGCTTGCTTCATTTCCTCCTTGAGCTCAGGCGAGACCGATTCATCCGCGTCGAGCAATAGAACCCAATCGAAGGCGAGCGGCAAAGTATTCATGGCCCATTGGCGTTTCTTCGGCCAACCACCCTGGTAGTGGAACTGAACGACTTTCGCGCCAGCTTGGCGCGCGATCTCCACGGTTTCGTCGGAGCTTTGGGAATCGATGACGTAAACTTCGCCAAAGCCGCTGAGGGATTGAAGGCACCGAGGCAGGTTCCTGGCTTCGTTGCGAACAGCAATAATTACGCACACAGGAATTTCAGCGACAGATTCAGCTCGCGCAAGTTCCCTGGGCCCTTCTATCGTTTGCATTACGGTTCGCTTGGCTCATCTTACCCTGAATTAACTAGGTTCCCATCAGGAGGAACCCAACTTTGCATGAGTGCAACCGTGTTAGGATCGCGTGAATCGGCCATGGCAACTCTTCAATCCATTGGAAATTTAAAAAACGAAGTTGGCGAGTTCTGGAATGCCGAACCTTGCGGCACTCGATATCTCGAGGGCCACGACGATTTCGAAGTGCACTCGCGTGCGCGATACGCACTAGAACCTTACATCCCCGAATTCGCGCAATTCTCGACGGCTCGCGGGCTGCGAATATTAGAAGTCGGCGTGGGAATGGGCGCGGATTATCTGCAATGGCTCAAGGCAGGCGCGGTCGTTAGCGGCATCGATTTGTCGGCACAATCTGTGCAGCAGGCGCGAAAGAGATGCATGCAAGCCGGACATATACCGGATTTGCAAGAGGCCGACGCAGAAAATCTACCTTTTGCCGCCGAAACATTTGATCTTCTGTATTCATACGGGGTTATGCATCACAGTCCGAACACGGAACGATGCATTCAAGAAGCTTGGCGTGTACTGAAACCTGGCGGATCCTTGAAGATCATGCTCTATCACTATGCGTCGCTCACGGGAGCGATGCTCTGGCTGCGATACGGATTGTTGCAGGGGAAATCGTTGCGACAGACGGTTTATGAACAGCTCGAGAGTCCGGGAACAAAAACCTACACGCGGTCAGAAGTTGAAGAAATGCTGGAAAAATTTGAGAATGTTCGGATCAAACAGGTTTTTAGTCCCGGAGATTTACTGCTAAATCACCCTTCTAACAAATTCCAGTCATGGATCTATCGTCTGCTTTGGAAGCTTTATCCGCGATTCCTGGTGAAGAAAATCGGGAAACGATGGGGATTATTTCTGCTGATCATCGCGCAAAAGCCACAAAGCTAGCTTTTATCGGCAAGCGATCGCATCAGCGCCAACAACTCTTCGATGTGCTTGTTCCAACTGAAATCATGCGAGCATTTCTCTCCAGCATCAGACATTTGCTGCGATATTTCCGGATTGTTTGCAATCATACTTATCCGCTCAGCCAGTTCCTCTGGTAAAAAGCAATCGAAATAGACTGCTGCCTTGCCGCAGATCTCCTGATGCACCGGCAGATTTGAAGCAACAATTGGCAGTCCGGAAGCCATGGCTTCCACCAAAGGATGCGCGAATGTTTCCGCATAGGAAGCAGTCGCATAAATGTGGCAGGCGCTATAAACGTGGTGCAACAGGTGATTGGGAATATACCCGAGTTCAATCACGCTCTCGCGTATCCCCAGCTGCTGGATCAATTCCACCGCGCGCTGCACCTGGTAAGAACCGGGATTCTTTTTTGCTTCAAGGCTGCACGTAAGAAAAAGTTTTACGTCGCGCCCAAACTTATCGCGAAGGATCGGCAAAGCGCGAAAGAGAGTTTCAAAATTCCGATAGTAGTTGTAGTGACTGACAAACAATAGCCGCGTAGCATCTGGAAAAGCATCGAGTTTCTTTTGAACTTCGGCTGGCAGCGGGCCCTGGTCGTGGAAAAATTGTTCATGGTCGAAACCGTGGTGAATGGTGACGATCTTCTTTTCACTAGTCCATTTGTGAAGATCGTCGGCAAAAGCCTGGCTCGGCGCTACCGTGCAATCGGCCCACGCAATGGAACGCTTCGCAAGATAAGTGCGAGCATAGTGCCCCGCTAGAGTTTTGTATTCCCATCGTCCACGAAGGTCACGGCGAAAATCTTGAGAAAGATAAAGTGAATTCCCAGAAAGGAGCACTTGCGGCACGGGACTGTTTTTTACTGCAAAATTTCCTGCCGAAAGTAGGCAATCCGCCTTCGCAGCTCTAATCTGTGTCGGCAAATCAAACTGCTCCCACAGAAATCTTCGCGCCGCACCGTAAGATGCAGGCGATTCCAAATAAGAGATGTTTGGTAGATGGGGGATTTGGTCGCGAAAACTTGGATCAATGGCGACGGTCGTCTGAACATCTTCCTTTGCCGAGAGATGCGGTAGAACATTCCGCAAGTAGGTGAGTCCGCCTCCTGCGCTTGCAGCGATCCCATTTACAAACACGCGCATCATTGTGCAGGCATGACAACGCGGTATCCGGAATTCCACGAAGTTGTTTGTGCCTCATGAGGTATGGCGAAATTGGCTGCAAGGGTGGCCGGAAGAAGATCGGGCAGCATAAAAGCAAAGCTCCAGAAAAACACACACAAATAAGACCCGGGAGCAAACAACCAGTCTTCAAAAAATGCGCCGATTAAACCAGCAGAGACAACCGCGCAAACTGGAATAAAAAGTTGAGTAGCGTTGCTCATGCGCATTTGTAGAAAACCTCGCAATACCTTCCTGATGATCAGCAAAATTAACCCGGCAAATGGAATAACACCGAGCAATCCCACCCATTCCGTAACGGCCAAATAGCTGTTTCCATGCTCGCGACTTGTGCCGGCAAGAGACCGCAATACTTCAGTTTGGTCCTGCCGAGCAGTGGAAAGGGTCGTGCCAAAACCGGTCCCGAACCAGGGGTTTTGTTGAATGGAAGAGATCGTTTCATCCCATGGCGTTTTTCTTGAAGCAAGAAGGCTCTCTTCCGGCTTGCCTTTGTAAACAAATGTACTGATGACCGAATCTGATTTATTCTCCGACTGCAAAGGACTATAGGTCATGACTAATAACGAAATCATTCCTACGATCACAACTCCTTTAACCAGCAAGGAGTATCGGCGCAATGCAATGCACAACAATCCACACGAAACGATCCCGGCGGAAATACTGGCACGCGAATAGCTGTCTAAACACAACAACAATGCCAATAAGAAAACGGTGTAGCGGCGAACTCGCAGGGCGCGATTGTCGGCAATCAGACTTCCCCAGAACAAGATTGGCATCGCAATGGTCCCCATGATCGCGCCGAGGGAGTTGGGATTACCGAAAAATTCATATTTGAATACGAAGTACGAAATACAAGTGAAGTAAACGAGCACTTCACAAGCCTTCAATACGGTTTGCATAAACTTCTCATCGCCTAAAATAGCGATGCGGGCTCCGCCGGCTCCGTAAACAAATAAAAGAAGCAAACTTACCGCTTTCATGGCGGAGGCTTCCGGCAAATTAGAAACCATGGTAGAGACAAATGCAGACAAACAAGAAAAAAACGCAACCAAATGAAATAGGCCGAAGGTAGAACGGTATTGTTTTAGATAGATCAGCATTCCCGCGATTGCGCCAAAAGCCAATACAAACCAACGAACACTGTTCCATAAGGTCGTCAAAGGAGTGCCCGTACCGGCCGCGAGAAAAACAAGCAGAAGTACAAGGAAGAAACGCTTTTCGAAACGCCATGCGAGGAACAACACTAACTCTAGAAAGAGCAGGCCTCCGACTGTCTGGAAATTTATAATGGAACCCGGTTCAAAAATTGCTTTATACACCAATACCAAAACGAACAAAATAATGGAACCGATCACCCACCATTTGTAACGTCCCTCACGCATAGCAAGGCACCCCGCACAATAGGGCTGCGTCCGCAATTCCATCGGCACAATTTTCAGGCGAATAGCCCGCGATAATTTCCCGGCTGCGCTGTCCCATGGTGGCGCGCATTTCTACGCTGCGAGCTACAGCTTCCAAAGCGAGTGCCAATGGAACTGGATCATTCGGGGGTACGCACAATCCGTTGCGTTTATCTTCCACTAAATCTGCCGTACAACCAGCAGCGTGAGTGACGATCACCGGAAGGCCGCAGGACATCGCTTCATTCACCACCAAGCCCCAGGGATCGGTGTGCGTGGGAAGAATGAATGCATCAGCTAGTCCGTAGTAATATGCCAATTCTTCTTTTTGCGCGAACCCGGCAAATTTCACGTTGGACAAGCGCATTTTCGCAGCACGCTCTTGTAACTCAGAGTCGGCGGGACCATTCCCCACAAAAACAATTCCTACTTCATTTCTGACGCTCTCGGGCAATGATCCATAAGCATGCAGCAGATCGAAAATACCTTTTTCTCTAACCATGCGCCCTACATACAAAAAGTAGCGATCCGGAAGTTGAAGTCTCCGCCTGTGCATGGCGGCATTCGACTGGGCATTTGCGGATTGCATTGCAAAAAAATCTATATCCACCGCGTTGGGCGCAAATAAGATTTTGTCAGGCGCTATATTGAAGCTGCGAAGATATTCCGCCGATGATTTCCCTGGAACTACAAAACCCTGGCAGCCACGGATAAATTTCCTCTTGAGTGACTCGATGAGTTTGTGATTCCCGCGCTGGTCGATTGCTGTGCTCTCCACCCATGCTAAAAACGGGACTTCATGTTTATGGGCCCATGCTTGCGCCTGCCAGGACGCAAGATAGTTGTATCCTCCGCACAAAATTACATTGGGGCTCGCCTCTTCTAGAGCAGTACTCAATCCACGATTCAGCAAGATATTTTGTTTGCCGTACCGGCGCCTCCAGGACGGGAGCACCTGATAGGAAAAATGGATTTCAGTTTTGCAAATATTCCATTCTCTTTGGGTTGAATCTGTTTCAGCCAGGAAGATTACATGCAGTTCTACATCATTGCGTTGTGCCAGCGCATTGAAAACAGGAATGCGGTAAGGAGAAATAATTTCCGTGAGAATTACGAGCTTAAGCTTCACGCGACACACTCCTGGTATATGTCGCGGAGGCGTTTCGCCTGGTGTTGCAACGTCAAACTTTTTAAGATTGTTCTGCGTGCCGCCAAACGCATGCGATTCCGCAAATCCGCATCTTGGATCAACACGCGAATACCTTCGGTCAACTCACGCACATCCTCTGGACCGACAAGCCAACCATTTTTGCCGTGCTCAACGACCTCCGCGATTCCCTGGTCCCGACACGCGATTACAGGTTTCGCTGCAGACATCGCTTCAAGATATGCACACCCCAGAGCTTCGTATCTACTAGGCAGGACAAATAAAGTGCTCTCGCGCAGAGCTCGCGCTATGGATTCACGGCTTTGCCGGCCAAGGAATTTGATTTTATTTTCTACTTTTAACTGCGCCGCCAACTTTTGCAGGCGCTCGCGTTCGGGGCCTTCTCCTATTAGCTCGCAAGACAGCTCGGGAATCTGCGTTTGCAGCAGCGCCAAAGCGTGAATCAGGAGCTCGTGACCTTTAATCGGAATAAGATTCCCCACGCTGAGAATTTTTAAACCTTGAGGCTCATTGGCTGGCGCGAAAAAATCTGCGTCAACCCCGTTGTACACGACCGAGGTGGAGCAATTGCCATCCATTCCCGTTAATACTTGTTCGCGGACGTGTTCGCTGATGCAAATAACATTCACCGCAGAACGGTAAACGTGGCGCGTGACTCTGCGGCACCATTCTCCGGCACGGCCTTTAACCTGATTTGTGTAAAAGGCATCGAGTCCATGCACGGTATGAACAAAAGGGATGCCAAGTTGATTTGATATTAGAGAAGCTGCGTGTCCGCAAGGCAATGCAGCATGCGCGTGAATCAAATCAATGGGATGATGCGCATGCAGTTTTCGAACTTTGCCCACCAATCTTGCGAATAGGAGCGCTCCGGCGGAAGAAAGCCCTACCCCTCCTGGCAAACTTGCATATCGATTCCAACTCGCAGGCCAAGCATCATTCGCACTCACCCTCGCAGCATAAAACGATTGCGCGGCCTCAACATAAGATTGAATGCCCATCGCCTCCAGCGCGCGAAGCGGCTCGGCAATAAAGCACCCAGCAACATCGTTCTTGCTGTTGGGATAAAACGGAGTGAGCGTAAGCACGTGCATTTGTTTCACGGCAGCTGTAATGTTTTCGTCGATGTCGGGTTCGCATTCAAGCAGCACGGCGACGCCTCCCGTCCGCAGCAAGTCCGATAAAAACTTCTTCCCACTTCCGCGCCACGATGTCCCAGTCGAAATTCAGAATGTGCTCCCGTCCAGCATCTCCCATTTCTTTGCGCTGCGCGGGATCATTCAATAATTGTTCCAATCGTTGTAAGATTTCCTCATCCATAGCAGCAATATATCCAGTTTTTTTATCGATCACGGTTTCAGGCTCGTAATCATCGCATGTAATCACAGGGACGCCGCAAGCTGCAGCTTCCATAATGACCTTCGGCGACCCTTCCCATCGGGACGGGAAAAGAAAAACATCTGTTTGGCGATATTGCTTTCTTAAACTTTCCGCATTCAACAAACCCAAAAATTTAACATTCTGTAATTGTTCGCGCACTACATACGCCCTCAACTCCTCTTCCATCATCCCCCCGCCGGCAAGCACAAAGTCAGTAAATGGAAAACGTTGCGCCGCTTCCAGAACTACCTGTGGTCCTTTGAACGGGCGAAGCGATCCGACAAAAAGAACACACAGCCGCGTATTACTTTCGCGATTGAGATCAGAAGTAAAGAATTTAGTATCTACTCCAGTCGGCACTACTTGACTCGCCATGCCATATTCCCTGAATAAGCTGCGTTGCACAGATGAAGAATTGCTGAATAAATAGTCGCAGCACAATATCGTTTGCTCAAAAAGCCGAACTGCTTGAGGAGTGATCGTCGGTTCATTCGCAATATCTGCTTGCGACTCCATGGTTCCAACCACAATACGATGGTCTCGCCATTTCTGGCGGAGCGCTAAATAGTAGCGGGCAGCAGGAGAAGCTTTCACATAAAAAAGAATTTCGTGATCGCCGAGCAGAAATTCTCGAGCAATTCGTACAGTTTGTCTTCTTCGCGGCAATTGAATCAGACGTGTATTGGGTCGCCGCACAATTTCCGGATCAGGGTTTTCGAGATAGAACGTGCTGACGTGAAATTTGTTGGGATCAAGCCGGAGAATAATTTCGCGCGCATTGCCCATCTGCGCATTGGGCAATCCTTCATCGGCGAAACTATCCACCAGAATTCGAATCATGCTGACGCATTGACCTCCGTGCGCAAAAACGCTCCCCTCAGCCGCGACCAAATTGCAGTTGTGATTAAACGATCATCAGCATCAAGACCTGTAATCAGCGCAGCAGCCAAAAATGACGTGTATGCGGCAACTCCAGCCAAAACAAGCGCAAGCAATTTATGGCTCTCCCCGGCGAAATGATTCACAGCCATAAGCGACGCCAGGGTGAATGAAAATGCGGGAATCAATCGCAAGTAGCTCTTGTTGTATGGCAAAATGTTCAATCGATCGTAGGCACCTTTTAAGTACCAGAGATTGATCAGCACATTGGCGGTAGCGGCGGCAAAGACGGCGCCCAACATGCCGAACGAATGGATTAGCGCGACATCAAGGCCAATCGAAACGATGGCGATGACCACGTGCATTTTCAGGAGGTGCTTTTCATGACCGGACATCAACAGCAAGGATCCTGATGATCCAACTACGCAATTCACCAATTGACCGATCGTTCCCACGATCAAAACCGCCCATCCTGCTTCAAAATCGGGACCGAAGATTCTCATAAGAGGCCGCGCGAAAACAATGAGCGTCGCTGCCAACGGGAAGGTGAACCCGAAGATCCATTTGGTAAGAGTTTGAAACATTCTCTCCATCAATCGATATTCGTGCCGGGAATGAAGATCGGAGATGATCGGGGAGAAAATCTGATTCACTGACTGCAAAACGATGGGCACAAAAGCGGTAATGCCGACTGCCACTGCGTAAATTCCCACCTCGCGCGGGTTCAAATAAAAACCCAGAAATACTTTGTCAGCATGCAGAATCAAAAAACCCAGAAATTCCATGGCCAGCGCGACGGCAGAAAATGAAATCACGCTTTTTTCGAGTTTTGGTAATCGTCCGGAAAATGAACGGGCTTTTTTAGGAGTCAGCTTCCAAACCGTCGCAGCAAGAAAAACAAACACAATTCCATCCGCGCAAACCTGAGCAATCAAATATCCGCGCAGCCCCCATCCGATTGTGACGAATACGATGGTGGCAAGCATCATCAGCGGCATGCCCATAAAAGTTGTGAGCATAGTGTTGCGGGCCACTTGCTTGTAGCCGGCTAAAACGCGCCCGAAGAAGACATTAAAAGTTGCAAAGAACATCAGTGCAGCAAAAATCCAGAGATCATTACATAGTGCAGGAGCGTGGTAAATGCGGGTGGCTACCGTGGGGCCAGCCAGTATGAGTAGCGGCAAAAACAACAGATTTGTCAAAAGCAAAGCGAAGAAGCTGCGGAACAGTAATGCGCGTAACAGTTCGACTTGCCCAGTTGCTTGATAAGCAGAAACAAATCGCGTGGCGGACCGGGAAAGTCCGAAGTCATTAAAAATGCCAAGTGACCCGATCATGGTCAAACCCAACGCATATGTCCCAAGCAACTCTGCCCCAAGTTCGCGAGTCAGGTAGACCTTGAAAAAATAGCCTGCAATGACTGCAACAATTCTTCCAGAAAAATATACCGAGGAGTGCTGGGAAACTCGGCCGATATGTTGCCGGAATTCAGACGATTTTGCAGCGCGATGATCTTCGATGAATTCATCGCTACTCCACTCCGTTTTGGCAACAGCGGTCGCTCCGGCCATGGTCTTATGCAGCCCCGGTGAAGGCTGTCCAAATATTGGAAATGGGGAGGGTTTGTTTGCTAAGTACCTTTGCAGGAACTTAAGTGGAAATCGCAGATAGAAACGTCATCGCGGGACTACAGTCTCCGATTTTTCTGAGCGCAAAAATAATTGCTGGAGCTCCGAAGAACTCGTTGTTTGCCACAAATCCGCAATTGAAGCGGGCGGTATATGCTCAAGCATTTGCGGAATATTTTTTATTTCGTTTGAAGATTGCAAAGGGTAACCAACTCCAAAGCGGCGGAATTGATCGCCGTATTCGTGGTGAGGATACTCCAGCCATGAGCACACAAAACATGGCACGTTTGCCGCCTGGCATTCCATGGCCACCGTCGAGAGAATTGTTACTCCGAACCAGGTTCGTTCGAGCAAATCGGCGGTGAGAGCGCCGGAGACAACGTGTGTTACTCGCATCTGCTCCGGCGAGAGAATTTTGTTTAACAACGCTTTCCGTTTGCGCAGGCTTTCGAAGGGATGCAACTTTATTATGAGCTTGCGCTGATGTTGAGCCGCAAGATTGGCGAGGTGCGGCATGACATCTTTATACATCTCTTCGCCACGCACGCGATTCGGTTCATAAGCCTCGGAAAAGAACACAATCGAGTCGGCATTGCCGGAAACTTTTCTAGGTACAGCATTAGGCAGCATTTTTGCAGGAACGCCAACTTTGATTTTATCTTTCGATATTTCACAAATACGCGCCAAGTGATCTTCTTCCATCTTGCCTTTAGCAACAATGGCATCGGCATGGACTGGCAAGAACCGATGCCGCCAATCAAGCGCACCATGATGTATAGAGACCGTCGGTATGCCTTTGTTCTTCGCGAGCAACACGGGAAGCAGGGTATCCGGATTGTTGTCGCAAGATAAGACGGCTCGAATCGGCTCACTTTCTATGACGTTGATCCAGGCGTCTCTGATTGCCAATCCGCGCCTCAAAAACCGCGGGAAGCTTTCCAAAAGTCCCAATGCACTTACAACTGAGATTCGCGAATCGTTTGCGAGATCAGTTTTCAGTCTTTCCCATCGATTAAGAATTTTTCTCTGCTCCGCTTGATTGTCTTGACCAAAACAATAACCCGCAAGACTCGCGCTCTGCACATTCCTGAAATGTCCGCGAATTTCACCATTCGCCCGAGTGGTAACCAGCAAAGACTCCGGATTCGGCATGTTCGCGACAAAATTCAGGCCTGTCCGCGATGCATTCACATATGCGCTGGGTATTAGCACCACCGGTTTGGCAGCGTTTGCCTTCTTTTTCGTAAAGCGACTTCTTACCTGGAATCGTTCATCGTATTTGTCCCAAAAAACTTGCACGAGGTCGCGGGGTGTCAGACTCCACAATTCGCGAACATAGTGCTGCAATTTACGAATTGCTCTTTTCTTGCTCAAAAAATGTATCGGTGCGCTTCTTATGTGGCTTAGTGCTTCCGCTTCAAAACAAGGGCGCGTAATAAAAAGTTGGTCTTGCGGATGCAGACTTGCAGCGAAACGCTGAAGACAAGAGACTAACTGAATCGGCTCTACATACCAAAGAATGAAAAATTCCCACCAATTGATATTTTTGTCGTCGACAAATTCAAGACCACGCGCAGTGATATCACGAACGAGATCTAAATCTCTTTCGAGTTCAGAGTATTTATCTAAGGACGCAACGGGGCACTGAAGCTCCTTCTCCCAGCGAGAGTAGGTCTCCGCTGACGCCCAGCTTAAATCGATGATGCGATCCCATTTTTGCGAGGTCCATCGATGCGGAAGATCTTGCGGATGGACAAGAAGAACTTTCAAGCGATTCTCCAGGGACCTTGAACTTTTTCGCGGAAGCGCGCGGAAGCAGGAATCATTTCAATGCAAAGTTTTTGGTATGACATGGGAATTCATACTCGCCAATCGTGGACCGCCCTGCATAACAGCGAGCGCTTCCAGCCAGGAAAAATCATCACGGTTATCAAGACGAGAGTAAATCTTGCGGATCAGCTTTAAATCTGCCGGCGTGTCGAGGGTCCAACGGTAGTGGCTGCAATCAAATGCGCCCTTTACAAATGTGCACTGAAACAATTCCGGATGCTCGTAAAAATATGGCGTCACATGCTCCCGCTCGTAATCATGCTTCGTCTCCTGCCATGCTTTTTTCAAGGCAGAAAACCTAACGGCTTCTACATCCAGGCCACTCGGATATGTGCGAGGGGAACGATTATTCGCGTAGTCTGCTCCAGATTCTCTCAATGCTTTAATAACATCATCCACCAGATCAGGATCGACCATAGGATTGTCGGCGGTTATGCGAACGACCACGCCAGCGGAATATGCCAA
>DASXCC010000026.1:0-10774 GCA_036491415.1 Terriglobales bacterium
CAACTCTCTTTGTTGTCCGTTCTGGTCGCGATGGTTTTGTCCTGGCTCATGCGAATTCACGTCGCGTGGCCTTCGTGGGGAATTCCCGGAGCAAGCTGGCTTTCCAAAGCAGGCGCGCCGCACGGGGTGATTTCTCCAGAATATTATTTGTCGCTAATGACCATGCACGGCACGTTGATGGTCTTTTTCGTTCTCACGACAGCGCCCCTTGCGGCCTTTGGAAATTATTTTCTGCCCATCCAAATCGGCGCGAAAGACATGGCGTTTCCGCGCCTGAACATGCTTTCGTTCTGGACAACGTTTTTAGCATTTCTAGTTTTGCTCTCATCTTTATTTGTCGGTGATATGCCTGCTACCTCGGGATGGACCGCTTATCCGCCACTGAGTGCAGTAGGGGCAATCTCCGGGCCAGGGGAAGGACTCGGTCAAACACTCTGGATTATTTCGATTGCAATTTTTTGCGTGGGGTCGCTGTTTGGCTCGATCAACTTTATCGCCACCACTCTTGACCAGCGCTGTAAAGGCATGACTTTGATGCGCATGCCTCTCACGGTCTGGGCATGGTTTATTACGTCGTGCATGTCGCTGGTGGCATTTTCCGTTTTACTGCCCGCGTGCGTGTTGTTGATTCTTGATCGGATTGCCGGCACGAGCTTCTTCGTTCCCGCCGGCCTGGTGATCAGCGATCGATTGCAACCTTACTCTGGCGGATCACCCTTACTGTGGCAGCACCTATTTTGGTTCTTCGGACATCCGGAAGTTTATATCGCCATTCTGCCAGCGATGGGGATCGTTTCGCACGTTCTGACCGCATCGATGCGCAGACCCATGCTGAGTCATAAAGCGATCATCTATTCGATGATTGCGATTGGGTTTCTCAGTTACCTGCTGTGGGGCCATCACATGTTTGTGAGTGGCATGAATCCATATTCGTCGCTGGTGTTTTCGCTGCCCACACTTGTGATCACGATCCCATCAACCATCATTACGCTGATCTGGATCGGCAGTTTGTACGGCTCGAAACTTCGCATTACATCAGCATCTTTGTTTGCATTAGGGTTTATTTCGGTGTTTGTCAGCGGCGGCGTCAGCGGATTTCTCCTTGCACAACCATCGCTCGATACTTATCTGCACGCAACTTATTTTGTCGTTGGACATTTTCATCTCATCATGGGCGTTGCCGCAGTTTTCGGAATCTTCGCGGGCACTTATTTCTGGTTTTCAAAAGTCACAGGCCTCATGATGGATGAGCGTTTAGGCAAACTGCATTTCTGGCTGACATTTGTGGGTGCTTACTGCATCTTCATGCCTTTTTACTATTTGGGACTTGCGGGAAATGTGCGGCGTGAGTCGCAATTTGTAAGCAACCACATGCAATCGCTGATGCCTGTCCACCGATTCATTACAGTCGCCGCGCTCCTTACAGGCGCGGCACAACTTATCTTCTTCTATAACCTCGTGCACAGTCGCCTGCGCGGGAAGACAGCGATTACGAATCCGTGGGAAGCGACATCCCTGGAGTGGAGCATCGCTTCGCTGCCTCCCACTGAGAATTTCATTGGGCAGGTCGAGGTACTGCATGATCCTTATCAATACGGAATGGAAGGCTCGCCGATTGATTACTTAATGCAAGCCAAAGTTCTGCCGAACGCGCCGGCCCAAAATTCAATAATCGCAAGTGCCCCGAACGGAATCGTCCATCCTTCCGCGGCGAAAACTGGAATATGGGTCTTCATCGCCGCAAGCTTGATGTCATTTGCCGCGCTCACCAGCGCGATGCTCGTTCGCCAGGGATCAACGCAGGATTGGATCAGCTTTCCGCTGCCTGTCATTTTTTATTTAAGCACTCTTGTTTTGCTGAGCAGCAGTGTAGTTTTGGAAATCGCGCGCCGATCATTCCTTGAAGCAAATTATTCCGCCGCAAGCCGGCAACTTGCTGTCAAAAGGCTATTGAGTATCGTCCTTTTGTTCGGCGCAGTATTTCTTGGCGGGCAGGCCACGGTCGTGTGGCAATTGCAGGCGCAAGGATGGTCCTTGGCGAAAGTCCCGAGCGCATCTTTCTTTTATCTTTTTGTTGCAGCACATGCACTGCACGTCCTCATAGGACTCTTAGCGTTGGCCTGGCTTCTGGACAAACTTTACGGCGTAAAATTGCGGAAGCAATCTTTCGATATATTCGCGATCTATTGGCATTTCGCGAGCGTTCTATCATTAGGCATTTGTGGGTTGTGGATGGTAGTTCGATGAGAGCAATCCGAAAATCACGTGCCATCGCAATACTCGCATTGCTCTCGTCGAAATTCGCGTTCGCGCAGGGATGCGCTCTGTGCTACACGCAAGCGGCTTCCGCTTCGGGAAGATTTATTCACGCCTTGCGGAGTGGCATCTTCGTTTTGGTGTTTCCCCCGCTTTTAATCTCTTTGGGATTAGCAACGGCCGCCTACCGCAAGCGCAATCAATTTCAGGAAGATATTTCGGAAGAAACAAACGCCCGCGATTCCAACTCGAAAATTAATTCCGCGCAGGACCCATAAAACTTTAAAGTGAAGAAGCGATGCCGTTGGTGGGGAACCGCAGCACGCCAAGCAGAACCACAAGGCGCGTCATGCTCTCGTAATTCTCCGTCAAGCGGCCGGCTTGTACCGGGATTTGCGGCAATACAATCGCGATATAGATTCGTATCGAAGCTTGCATGGCATATAAACGCATGCGTATTGCATTTTCTACAAGTTTTTCGCCCGCTTCAGCGATGGAAGGTTCTGGGCTGCGGCGCGCCATTTCACCCATCTTCAATAGCAACGCCGCATTTTGCGCAGCGCCGGAAACATAGTCAGCAGCAGCTAATAATCGCTCGCGATGAATCTTACGAAAATCGGAAGCCGGAAGATTCGCGCGCAGAAACTGCTCTTCGTTCGGGTCAATGAGGTTGCGAAAGGCCGCGATATCTACAGGCCTGATTTTTTGGATGAGTTGATCAGAGGAAAGGACGACACTGTTGCCTTTTGCAAGCCGTAAGAGAACCCACAGCGCTACAAAGGCCAGGACAACAAGAATGAAAGCAATCGTCATTTATGATGCAACAATCTTTCTAATTCGCTGTTCCACGCGGCGATATCCGCATGTTCCGGCATTGCTTGTAATTTTGGCCCTAACGTCTGATCCGTTGCTTCTTCACGTATCAGCATGTAATACAACCAAATCAAAACACTGACGTGATACGCAGCCATGGTCACATAGTCAAATAAATGAACGAAGCCCCACTGCGTTTGCACTGCGGTTGCGATCAACTGCACGCTCAGGTAAAAACCGAACCCCAATGTAATTCCAAAGACATGCTTGCGCCATGACAGGCTAAAAAAAATCGCAATTCCGAACAAACCCAGAATGAGCCCTACTTGCAGTATGTTCACTCCACGGTCTAAAACATAGGTAACAAACCTAGTTAGCTCATGCATTCGCCCCGGCCAAACTAAAGCAATCAAACTTACTGAAATAAATAAAAGGATCGTGCTAAGTCCGCGAAATAGAAATTTGCAGAAGTTTTCCAGGGAAGGATAATTTTTCGACACGTGAGAATAAAGTTCGTAAATTACCCCGAAACGGAAAAATCCGCTCCCGGCAATTAATAAAGCATTCAGCCTCCAATATCTGTCGACTGAAATCGAATCCGAAAAAACCATATAGAGAACAACGGAGAACTCAGCGAGTTCGTATACAACATATGCGAAGAATATGGGATGCTCACGGTAGTGCTTGCGTGAGCAAAGAACGATTAGCACACCCACCAGTAAAACGTGAGGCGCGATTAGCAAGTAATACCAAAAAGCTGTTTGAAGCATTGGGGCCTACGGGGAAATTATATCCGTATCCCGCGGCCCCGCAATCCCTTAAAACCCAGGCAATTGTGACACTTACACGTTCACAATTGGATGCTTCGTGCCCGGTGTACCGTCAGCCAGCGTAGATGCCGACGGTCTCACCCCACCAGGAAGTTTTGATCCCGGCATGCCATCGGCTAGCGTTGACGTTGCAGGCCGTAATCCACCCCCGCCCGGTAGTTTCGATCCAGGCATTCCGTCGGCCAGCATTGATGTTGCGGCCCTTACTCCACCGCCACCCGGTAGTTTTGATCCGGGCATTCCATCGGCAACGATTGGGTGCTTTGTTCCCGGCATACCATCTGCGGTTGCCGGATGTTTGCTGTTAAAAAGCACAGTGGGGACAATTGAAAGAGCAGTAAAAAATGCAATGACAGCGATGCGATTCAGAGTCTTTTTCACGAATTTAGAACACCTCCGGGGAATTATTGTTTTGCCTACTATTCCGTGATAATGTGCCTTCGGAGTTGCATCGGACAGGTAACTGGAGTAATCAGGACTTTTCCGAATTCGTAACAAAAATGACCGTTAATTCACCTCTCGAAGATCTCTATCGATCCACATTGCGTGCGATTACAGGACTGCTGCGGAAACTGGAATATTTGGCGGGGTTACGCGATTCTGAGAATAAGAATTATTCTCATTGGGGATTTGCTCGTGTGTACGGAAATATACCGGCCACGAAGACGTTTAAGCAGGCCCATCAGAAGGCGCTTTCGCAGGTTCTTTCCACACCACTGGAACAATTGATGGGAGATGCGGACCTTTCCAGCAATCAGGCTGGACTTCCGGCGGAGGTATATTTGGAACAACTCGCTGGGAAAAAACAAGGATTGTTGACGCTGGATCCCGGAGCCGGAACCGAACGCCACCTTAATTCAGTGCTGCACGCTCTTTCGTCGTTGGAGCAGCATCGTAAACCGGACGCCACTCCCCTAACCTCATAGCAACGCCTACAACTTGTCCGATCACTTCCGCTTCCTGCGGATATCGCAACACACGAGCACTCACTGGAGAAAGAGGATGCGGCTGCAGAATTAGTTCTTCCCGCACGAGTGTGCACCAGCAGCAGGTGTGTCCATTTCTTGTCTCTACGAAATAAATTGGCCGTTCATATTCCGAACGCCATCCACCATCCACAACTTTATTTTTTGATTCATCCACTTGCACGAAGGCACCCGGCGGTAATAACGGGTACATGGTTAAATCTTCGCTGCCGATATAGCCATACGTAAAGTGATGATTTGTAAATTGCGCGAGATAAGTAAGAGGAACAATTCCCCACTGCTCGATCATTCGCCCGAAATTGGAGGTCTTCTTGGTATCGAATCCAGGATCAAGACGTACTGGAATTTTCACGTTGGAAATACTGGCAAGTGCATTTGATAAATGCGATCGTGGAGGTTGCGCCAGTTCCAGATCTTTCGCGACTCCATCCAGATCAATTCCATACCACCCAAGAATCTCGCTGATGTCGCGACGGTAAATTACCGCGAGTGTGTACAAACGGAAGACACTTGGAACGACGCCTTTGGTTTCGATATCCGAAAGGCGGCTGGGAGGAATTGCATATTCGTCGTTACCATGCTTTTCGGCAATGCGCGAACTTGCGCTCTCAACATCGCGCATAGTCAAACCGAGTTGTTCGCGCAAAGCACGAAGGTTCTGTCCGCCTGAATACATTTTAGCCCCCCTCCCGGACTCACTTTCGCTGTCTAATTCCGGTGACCCCACGTTACGATAAATTTTGCAAATTGTACCTCATTTGGACTCGTTCCAATCAGGGAAATTCCGATTTAGCTAAGTGTTTTCCTGATTTTGTACGTAAAGTTTTGTAAAGACAACTTGCGCCTAATTTGCGCAAAAAATAAAGGCTGGCAAATGCCAGCCTTTGATCTTTAAGAAAAACCTAGTTGTGCGCTTCTACCAGCGGAACATTCACCAAATGCTCGCTGATGAACCATACCTGCATTTCATTGGTTCGGAGAACATCGCTGACAACAAGATCATTGGTGCCATCATCGCCCAAACTGTCAGCCTTTTTGGCTAACTCGCGGCATTCACGAATGATGATTTGATGAGCATCCAGCAGGCGCGAAATCTGCACGGGTGCTTCTTCCCTTCCCCTCGGAGCCCGTTCAATCTGCGTGGTTTCCGCCACATCAGGCGCCATGGCGATGGCCAATCCGCCCAGAATTTGAATGCGTTCCGCGATGCTATCGACCAGCTCCGCCTGTTCGCCGTAGTGTTTGTCGAAAAGTAAATGCAATTGATAAAAGGTTGGGCCTGCCGCCTGCCAATGCGACTTCTTATAGAGATCGCGAAGTGTCATGGTATCGGCAAGCAACTGATTCAACTGCTCTGTCATTTCCAGACGAACCGGTTCTTCCAATTCGAGCGGCAGCGCAAAACGCACGGTGCCGTATTCCTGAATCGGCATTGCTTTCTGATGAGTTCGCGGTTGAGCGCTTACGTGATGATTGTTGTGATTTCCTGTTTTCTTGGCTGCCATAAATCCTCCTGGGATCTTGTCCTAATATCGTGGCCTGAAGTTAAGGCTTCGTGAATGCCATATTTTGGATTTAAACTTAGTTCTTAGATAGGTTCTTAGATGGCGCGTTTTCCATCTCCGATGCCGGATCGATAAAACCATACCGCAGTGTGTAAGTCTAAAACCGAAATCCTGACTTGAAAAATTGATTTGTGGTATCAGTTTTCAGGGCAAGCAAAATTTCTCACAATTTACTATGATGAATAGTTTGCCATTTACATATGGAGAGGTTCGTCTTGGCTGAAACGCAGACCAATGGGCTGGAAGTGTTGGAAACGCGGGAGTGGATGGATTCCCTTGACTATGTTTTGTCGAAGGGTGGTCCCGACCGCGCGGGAAGATTGTTGCAGCAATTGTCTTTGCATGCTCGTCATGCAGCGGGGGTAAATCTTCCCTTTACGGCCACTACACCGTATCAGAATACGATCCCTACGAGGCAGCAACCTCCTTTCCCGGGTAGCCAGGAGATGGAACGGCGGATCAAGAGCATTATCCGCTGGAATGCCATGGCCATGGTGGTCCGCGCGAACAAGAAGCAGGAAGGCATCGGCGGACATATTTCGACCTTCGCCTCTTCCGCCACTCTCTACGAAGTCGCCTTCAACCACTTCTTCCGTGCAAAGACGGAAGGT
Source organism: Terriglobales bacterium (assembly GCA_036491415.1). GTDB lineage: Bacteria > Acidobacteriota > Terriglobia > Terriglobales > Acidobacteriaceae > JAICKN01. The sequence goes on from DASXCC010000026.1 coordinate 7,062, forward strand.
GGCGACCGTGACATTGTTTACTTCCAGGGCCACGCTGCACCGGGAATGTATTCGCGCGCGTTTGTGGAAGGCCGCTTATCGAAAGAAAAGCTGCAGAACTTCCGCCGCGAACTCGCGGACGGCGGAGGCTTATCTTCCTATCCGCACCCGTGGCTCATGCCCGACTTCTGGGAGTTTCCGACCGTTTCGATGGGACTCGGGCCGCTGCAGGCGATTTATCATGCGCGCTTCATTAAGTATTTAGAGAATCGCGGACTGAAAGAATCTACCGGCGGAAAAGTTTGGGCGTTCTGCGGCGATGGGGAAATGGATGAGCCTGAGTCGCTCGGTTCCATCACACTTGCCTCGCGCGAAAGACTCGACAACCTGGTGTTCGTCATCAACTGCAACTTGCAGCGTCTGGATGGCCCGGTACGCGGCAATGGCAAGATCATTCAGGAACTCGAAGCCATCTTCCGCGGCGCCGGATGGAACGTCATTAAATGCATCTGGGGCACGGATTGGGATCCTCTGTTCGAGAACGACCGAGACGGCCTGCTGGTGAAGCGCCTCGGTGAAGTCACTGACGGTCAGTACCAGAAATTCTTCGTCGAGAGTGGCGCGTATTTCCGCCAGAATCTTTTCGGCACCGATCCTCGGTTACTCAAGATGGTGGAGCACCTTTCCGACGATCAGCTTTCGCGCATGCGGCTGGGCGGGCACGATCCTCTTAAGGTTTACGCCGCTTATAAAGCTGCGATGGATCACAAGGGACAACCCACGCTGGTTCTCGCAAAGACCATTAAGGGATACGGGCTTGGCGAAGCGGGTGAAGGTAAGAACATTACCCACCAGCAGAAGAAGCTCAATGACGACGAATTGCGCATCTTCCGTTCACGCTTTGGCATTCCCATTCCCGATGAAGAACTGCACAACGCGCCGTTCTATCGTCCTGCGGAAGACAGCGCGGAAATCCGCTACATGCAGGAGCGCCGCAAGCAATTGGGCGGCTACATGCCGACGCGTAAAGTGCGCTCCAAGCCGTTGGCTCCAGTTTCCGAATCGCACTTCGAAGAGTTTTACAAAGGCACGGAAGGCCGCGAAGTTTCCACCACTATGGTTTTCGTGCGCATGCTGGCAAAGCTTCTGCGCGACCCTGAAATTGGCAAGTTTATTGTTCCCATCATTCCCGACGAAGCTCGCACCTTCGGCATGGAAGCCTTGTTCCGCCAGGTAGGCATTTATTCCAGCGTTGGCCAGCTCTATGAGCCGGTCGATATGGACACCTTGCTTTATTACAAGGAAGCCAAGGACGGACAGATTCTCGAAGAAGGCATTACCGAAGCCGGTTCCATTTCTTCGTTTATCGCCGCTGGAACGGCATACGCCAATCACGGGATCAATATGATCCCGTTTTTTATTTACTACTCGATGTTCGGATTTCAGCGCATCGGCGACTTCATTTGGGCTGCTGCCGATATGCGCTGCCGCGGATTCCTTCTTGGTGGGACCGCCGGCCGCACTACTCTTGCAGGCGAAGGATTACAGCACCAGGACGGACACAGTCACGTGCTCGCGTTGCCGGTCCCAAATTTGATGACCTACGATCCAGCGTTCGCTTACGAGATCGCCATCATCATTCAGGACGGCATCAAGCGCATGTATGTGGATGGCGAATCCATCTTCTACTACCTCACGGTGATGAACGAACCTCTGCCCATGCCGGCCATGCCGGAGGGCAAAAACATTCGTGAAGGGATCTTGAAGGGTTTGTATCGCTTCAACGCTTCGCAGAAGAAAGACACAAAACTTCGTGCGCAACTCTTCGGCAGCGGCACAATCATGTTTGAAGTGTTGAAAGCACAGAAGATTCTGGAAGAAAAATACAACGTTGCCGTGGATGTTTGGAGTGTCACCAGCTACAAGGAACTTTATCGCAACGGCAATGACTGTGAACGTTGGAACATGCTGCATCCAACGAGCACGCCGCGCGTCCCTTATGTGACGGAATGCTTAAAAGATACGTCCGGCGTTCTGGTTGCTGCATCGGATTATATGAAGGTATTGCCGGAATCGATTTCGCAATGGATGCCGCGTCCGCTGGTTGCTCTCGGCACAGACGGTTTCGGCCGTAGCGAAGGCCGCGCTGCATTGCGCGACTTCTTCGAAGTCGATGCCAAACACATTGTGCTGGGCACGCTTCATGCGTTGTTGAAGGAAAAACAAATCACGCCGGATGTGATCCAGAAAGCGATTCAAGAACTCGGCATTAATCCGGAAAAATTGAATCCAGCCATCAGCTAAGGGAGACTAGGGTACGTGACTGAATTTAAATTGCCCGCACTGGGCGAGAATGTTCACCAAGGCGACCTTGTTCGTTTAATGATATCGCCGGGCTCGTCCATTGCCGAAGGTCAACCCGTCATGGAACTAGAGACGGATAAGGCCGTGGTTGAAGTGCCTTCTTCAATTAGCGGAGTGGTAAAAGACGTTCGCGTGAAGCAGGGCGAGAAGATCAAAGTGGGTCAAGTGATCTTTACAGTTGAAAACGGCGTGTCTCCAAAAAGCACGACGGTCGAGGCCCCTGTTACAAAAACAGAACAGGTCCCTGCACCGCAATCGGCAAAACAACCAGATGCTCCTCCAAGTCAGCCAACCGCACCCGCGCAAGCGGCTCCTGCGAACCCGGCTGCACCGAAAGCGCCTTCCGCTCCAGCCGCCAGCGAGTTCACATTGCCAGAGCTGGGTGAGAACGTACATCAAGGCGATTTGGTTCGCTTATTGGTTTCTCCCGGGGCACAAATCTCTGCGGGCCAGCCTGTTATGGAGCTTGAGACCGACAAAGCGGTCATCGAAGTTCCCTCCTCGGTCACCGGCAAGGTAAAAGAAGTCAAAGTGAAGCAGGGCGAGAAGGTCAAAGTTGGTCAGGTGATCTTTACTCTGGAAGCGGGCGGATCGTCATTAAGTGGGTCGCCGGCAAGCAGATCGCCGGTAAGTGCATCGGCGGAAACTGCTCCGGCCAAGAGCGCTTCGGATCCTCACACTTACTACGACCATGCGCGCGCCACCTTCCAGGCGGCAATCGCCGCGGAAGGCAAAACGGAAGAACAGGCATTGCCTCCCGATCAGCCGCAACCAGCTCAGGCAAATTTCTCCATGCCCGCGCAGTTAAACAAAACTGCCGGCGCGGAACATCGTGATCCTGTTCCGGCGGCTCCGCACACGCGGCGGCTTTCCCGCGAATTGGGCGTTGATATTCACGACGTAAGAGGTTCCGGCCCGGGTGGACGCATCAGTGAAGAGGACGTTAAGGGTTATGCGAAGAGTTTAATCTCATCCAGCGCGGCATCTCCCGCGCGGGGTGCGCAGTTCGCGGAGCCCGCGCTTCCGGACTTTGCCAAGTGGGGAAAAATCGAACGCGTCTCCATGCGCGGCGTGCGGCGCAAAACCGCAGAACATTTACGCCAGGCCTGGAACACGATTCCGCACGTTACTCAGCAGGACAAGGCGGACATTACCGAACTTGAACAGCTTCGCGCGAAGTTTGGCCCGAAGGCGCAGCAGGCTGGCGGAAAGATGACCGTTACAGCGATTGCGCTGAAGGTTTGCGCTTCGGCGTTGAAAGTCTTCCCGCAGTTCAATGCCAGCATTGATATGGCGACGGAAGAAATTGTCTACAAGCAATACATCAACATCGGTGTTGCCGTGGACACCGAGCGCGGTCTGCTGGTTCC
>DASXCC010000027.1:0-18262 GCA_036491415.1 Terriglobales bacterium
GATTTTCTGGAAATCTATACCTACGCAAAGAAAAAAGGTTTGCTCGTCACACTGTTCACAAACGGCAACCTGATCAACGAAAAGATCGCCGATTATCTGCTGGAATGGCCGCCGTTCGCAATTGAAATCACGCTGTACGGCCGGACGAAAGAGACCTACGAAGCGTTGACGCAGATTCCCGGCAGCTATGACCGCTGCATGCGCGGCATCCAGTTTTTAAAAGATCGCAGATTGCCGCTGAAGTTGAAGACCGTCGCCACGACGATCAATAAACACGAAGTTCTTTCTATGCGCAGTTTCGCGCAGGAAGAGCTTGGTCTCGAATTCAAATTCGATTCTCTGATGAGCCCTCGCATCGACTGCTCGCAGAGTCCTTTAGCCGTACGCCTTTTGCCGGAAGAAGTCGTTGCGCTCGATTTGCATGTTCCGGAGATGAAAGCGGAGTATCGGCGCTTTGCCGAGCAGGGAATCCATCATCCCGCTCCGGCAAAAGAACAAGGAACGGTTTATGTGTGTGGTGGTGGCGTCAATTCATTTGCCGTCGATCCTTATGGACGCATGAGTATCTGCGTGCTTTCTCACCAGGAAGGTTACGACCTGCGCCAAGGCAGTGTGAAAGAAGGATGGCAGAACTTCCTGTTTCAGGTGCGAAGTCGTGAGCGCAAAACGATGTCCAAATGCGTGGAATGCAAGCTGCGCAATTTGTGCAGTATGTGTCCCGCCAATGGAGAACTCGAAAACGGAGATCCCGAATCACCGGTGGAATTCTTATGTGAAGTCGCACATTTGCGCGCCATGGCCTTGGGGTATGAAGTGCCGGAGCATGGCGACTGCGCCTTCTGCAAAGACGGAACGCACTTTGAAGCGGCGAAAGAATCGGCGCGCCGTATCGCCGCAAAAGAAATCAATGTTGGGGAATGGGTCGGGCCGGAGCGGGTTCTGTTGCCGATTTTGAATAACGCCGATGCGTCTGCCTCGACAGGTTGCGGCAGCTGTAGTCACTGAGATTTTTATGGAAAACGAACTGAAAACAGGGAAAAGCAAAAAGCCTTATCAGCCGCCGGTGTGCGAAACGATTAGTTTGCGACCGGAAGAGGCGGTACTGGGTAATTGCAAGAGCATGGTGGTTTCCGGACCGAGTGCGGGGCCCTCAACTTGTGGCGTTGTGCGATGTAATTCGATCGGGTCGTAGTCAGGCAATAAACGGTTAGGAAAATCTAAGCGGTTGGCAAATCTAGTCAGATGAATCGGAGTCGATCAATCTGAATGGCGATTGGCGAACAAATAGCGGCACACATGGAAGAGGGAATTGGCCAGCGCTGCTGTCTGCAAATCGGCGGGCTGAGTCTGGGATTTACTCCGTACAAAATGGGTATTCAGTTGGATCCCGATCATGAGTCGTTCAAAATTGCGTCGTCTGCTTGTGAAGTGGAAGTGGACCTCGAATGGGTGCGGCAATTAAGTCCGATTCGCAGCAAAAAACTTTTTGATTCAGGCGCGGTCTGGAGCCTCTATGAAGGAGGCGACGAGTTTATTTTCGACTTCAACACGCCGGTTCTAGGATCGAATCCTTATAAGCGTCTTTATATCGACAAGAATTTTTCTTACGGGCAAATGCTTTTAGTTCGCGGTTGTTATGCAAATGAAGCCCATGTTCATGCACTGGAATATCCGGTGGATGAATTGATCGTCACCAATTGGTTGGCGCGTGGACGAGGCGTGGAAGTACACGGATGCGGAATCACGGACGACGCGCAAAACAGTTATTTATTTGTCGGCCATTCCGGAGCAGGAAAGAGTACCACTACGAAGCTCTGGCAAGAGCAGGGTAACGTAAGAATTCTGAGCGATGACCGCATCATTATTCGCAAGAACATTCTTCGTGAGAACCGCGAGAATAAAGATAATCACCAATTTTCAATGTACGGAACGCCCTGGCATGGCGAAGCCGGTTTCGCTTCTCCGGAAAAAGCTCCACTCAAACAGATTTTTGTTTTAGAGCACGGAGAACGAAACGAAATCGTTCCTTTGGCACAGTCGGCGGCCGCGGCGGAATTGTTCGCGCGCTGTTTTTTGCCGTTTCATGATCCGCAGGCACTGGCCGCGACGCTTGCTTATCTTGACGAACTGACGCGTACCGTGCCTTGTTACAAATTCCAGTTCCTCCCCGATCAAACTGCTGTGGAGAAAATCCTTGAATTCCAGCATTCAAGATAGACCTGACACCAATTTATTTCAGGAACTTACCTGCGAGCTGTTGAGCAGTGGAAAGAGTTTCCAGTTCCGCGCGACCGGCGCAAGTATGGCTCCGGCGATTCGCGATGGCGAAGTGCTGCAGGTCGAACGCGTTGATCCTGCGGCGCTATCCATTGGCGACATCGTTTTATTTAAGGATGAATTAGGTTTCCGGGCCCATCGTTTGATCGATATGAACTTGAAGAGCAACTGTTTCACGACTCGCGGGGATGCTTCCCTTGAAAACGATCAGTGCATTTCCGCCCAACAAATATTGGGCCAGATCATTCGCAAGGAAGAAAATTCGAATGGACGAATTCGCGCAACTTCACTGCACGGCATGAAGTCGAAAATGAAATATCAATACGCTTGCGCGAAAAGCAAAATCGCTGGAACGCTCCGGCAGCAAGCTATCTCTAAAGCGCTGATGTTTCGAGGCTTGCTGCTCCTGTTGCTGGCGCTCATCGCCTTTTCCATAACTTCATTCGGTCAGGTTGCTTTCGATAACACAGCTTCCAACGGCGCCAGATTACATACGGGCATAGGCGCTGTGAACAGCATCACGGTCCCTCTTACGGTGAGCACGACCGCGAATCGGTTGCTGATCGTCGGAATATCGATCAACCATCAAAATCGTAACAATGTTGTGGTAAACGCCGTGACGGACGGAGCTGCAACGGTCACTTCACTGGGCACGGAAACAGATACAGCCAATGATCGCCGCATTGAAATGTTCAGTGTGCTGAATCCGCCTTCCGGAGCAAACAGCGTCGTTGTAACTTTCGCCGGTACCAATGGCACCAATGTTGGCGCGGTTGTTGGCGTCGCATCCTTTACGAATGTAAGTCAGTCCACGCCGACGGGAACTCTGGTTGTTGCGCGAGGAACTACAGGCAGCCCGAGCGTGACAGTCGCGAGCAGCACCGGCGCAATGGTTGTGGATACATCGGCCATCACTGGCGATCACACAGAAACTGCTGGGGCAGGACAGACTGGCCGTTGGGGACAAAATTCCGGTGGCGTTCTTCAGACCACGGACGTGTATGGCTTTGGATCCACCGAGGCTGGAGCGGCAAGCGTCACCATGTCGGAAACCGCGACTGGCGGGACGACAAGCTGGGCGATGGGCGCAGTATCCATTAATCCGGCGGCTGTGCCTGTAACAATTTCAGCCACTGTTACGGGCACCAACAATGTGTTGATTGTTGGCGTGTCCCTGAATATTACTGGCAACACGGGTGCGACTGTCGGCAGCGTTACGTACGACGGAGCGGCGCTTACGTTTGCCGGTGCTCATAATGATGCTGGAAATTCTCGGCGAGTAGAAATTTGGTATTTGGTTACGCCTGCAACTGGTACGAACAATGTAGTTGTAAATCTGACTGTTCCCGGCGGAACCGGAGTTGTGGGCACGGTTGTGGGGGCGACGAATGTAAGTGGCGCCGATCAAACTTCACCGATCCGCGGATTTACTTCCGGCGATGGCGCTGCCGGAGCAATTTCCAGCCTCAATGTTCCTAGCGCGAATGGCGATACCGTCGTAGATGCGCTGGCCATCAGCGGCACGCAAACCGTAAGTGCGTACGGTCCTTCACAAACTCAAGCCTGGGCCAGCACATCCGGCGCTGCAACTACGGATGTCTATGGCAGCGGTTCCACGCGCGCGGGCGCTCCCAGTGTTCCTTTGAGCGAAACGTTCAGCGGAAACTCCAACTGGTCCATGGGCGCTGTCTCGGTACGCCCATTTCAAGCCGACCTTGCAGTTGCTGTAACCGGGAACTCGGCGGCATTTCCAGGAAACGTTACTTATACCGTGGTGGTCACAAACAACGGGCCTACAACGGCAACGGGCGTAACTTTATCCGATACTCTTCCAGCAGGTTTAACTTTTGTATCTGCAACTTCCAGCCAGGGTACTTGTGGAACGCCAACGATTACCTGCAATTTGGGAACGCTGGCGAGTAGCGCAACTGCGACCATCACGATTGTGGCAACACCGGCGGCAGGTGGTGGTTATGCCAATACAGCGAGTGCCACGGGAACCGTCACAGACCTGAATACCGCCAATAATTCCGCCACAGGCATTGCTTATGCGCAGCTCAATGCTTGCACAGTGCCAACAACGACGGCCGGAGGCACGCTTACTGGAATCATCAATACCTATTACTCGGGAAGTGCGAGCATTGCGGCAGGCTCAACTTCCATCACACTAGGCGCAGCCACTGGAAGCACAACGCCGATTGCTGTGGGCGACGAAATTCTCATCATCCAGATGCAGGACGCGGCGATCAGCTCAAATAACGACGGCAGTTACGGTGATGGCGCAACCGGTTCTGGATGGACGAACCTTAACAATGCAGGCGTTTATGAATTTGCGACCGCAACCAGCGCAGTGCCGATTGGCGGGGGAACTTTAACCATTTCCGCCGCAGGCCCGAATGGAGGGTTGCTCTTCGGATACGATTCCGCCGCTGCAACCACCACCCAAGGGCAACGCACATTTCAGGTGGTGCGAGTGCCGCATTTTGCTACAGCCACGCTGGGCACAGGATTGACCGCGAGTGCGTGGAATGGCTCGACGGGTGGAATTTTCGTATTGGATACTTCCGGCGCGCTCACGCTGAATGGACGCGCAGTAAGCGTTGATGGTCTTGGTTTCCGCGGCGCTGCGGGACTGGAACTGAATGGCGGAGTGACGAGCTCGAGCACGACAGATTATCGGCAAGCTTCGCCGGCGACATATCCTGCGGGCGCGGCATTTACAGGGGTACCGGTGAATGGCATCGACGGGTCCAAAGGTGAAGGCGTTGCCGGAACGCCTATGTGGGTGGAAGTTGCCGACACGCCACTTTCCACGGGAGCGGACGGCTATCCGAATGGCAGCATGGGCCGCGGCGCACCTGGGAACGCTGGCGGCGGCGGTACAGATGCGAATACAGCGAACGACCAGAACTCGGGCGGCGGCGGTGGAGCAAACGGCGGCTCTGGTGGCTTCGGCGGCGATGCCTGGGATTCCAATCTGAGTGTGGGTGGGCTTGGCGGTTCGTCTTTCCCTGCAAGCTCCGGCCGCGTTGTTCTTGGCGGCGGCGGCGGCGCCGGTTCGCGCAATAACAGTGATAACAATACGACGGGCGCGCCCACGCGGATCGCGGAAGCCAGCAGCGGCGCCGCAGGTGGCGGCATGATCATCGTTCGCGCGGGCAGCATCACGGGAACTGGAACGATGTCCGCAAATGGAGCTGATGCCTACGATTTGACGTCCAATGACGCGGGTGGCGGAGGCGGCGCGGGCGGAACGGTAATCGTCCTGTCTTCCGCGGGATCAGTTGGTACGTTGACCGTCACCGCGCATGGTGGCGCGGGTGGCGACGCGTGGGACGACGATGCGGCTGCCGGTCCTCCTTTGGCTGATCGTCACGGGCCTGGTGGAGGCGGCGGAGGCGGTGTGGCGTTGTTGTCAGGCACCGCGACCGTGAACGTGGCTGCCGGCACACACGGAACAACATTGCCAGCTCCGGGACAATATCAATACGGTGCGACCGATGGAACGGCCGGAACAAGCGCGACAACCATTTCTTATCAGTCAAGTCCGGGACCGCACGCAACGGCGTCATGTACTGACGTCTCTGTAACTAAGACTGCTCCAGCGACCGCCCTGCTGAATAACACATTCTCGTATTCGTTGACCGTCACCAACAATGGAACGGTGAACGCCACAACCGTTCAACTGAAAGACACATTGCCCGCGGGCGTGACGTTCTCTTCGGTGACTCCAGCAGCAAGCTGCACGCAGGCTGCAGGAACAGTTACTTGTAACTTTGCAACGTTAAATGCCGGAGCTTCCACACTCGTCACGATCAACGTAATTGCGAATGCTATTGGAACTGTGACGAACACCGCGACTGTTACTGAGACGCAGTCGGACTACAACCTGGTAAATAACACGTCCAGCGCGACGACAACGATCGTTAGTGCTTCTGACATGTCCATCACCAAAACTGGTCCGGCGACGGCGAATCAGGGCGACACGATCACTTATTCCATCACGGTAAAAAATAATGGACCGTCTGCGGCGACTACAGTTACCATAACCGACGCGCTTCCTTCGCAAGTGACGTTCAGTTCCGCCAGTGCCGGATGCGCTTTGAGTGGAACCACTGTGACCTGTACGGCAGGAAACCTGGCGCTGAACGCGACCGCTACATTCACGATTTCCGTGATCGCGCAGACGGTTGGAACTGCCATCAACACTGCAACGGTCAGCGCGGACCAGGCTGATCCGACGGCAGCAAATAATACTTCTTCTGTCACCACCGTCATCGGCGCGAGTGCGGATATTTCGATCGTCAAGACTGCTTCTATAACTTCTGTAAAGCAAGGCGCGACGTTCAGCTACACGCTCACGCTGCACAACAATGGACCTTCCGCAGCCACGGCCGTTGTTGCTACGGACGTTTTGCCCACAGGTGTAACTTTTAGTTCGGCGAGCGCGGGATGCACATTCGTGTCTGCCACGCGCACGGTTACTTGTACGGCGGCTACATTGGCCGTGAATGCGACGGTGACGTTCACCATCAACGTGGTGGCGGGCGTGCCCGCGATCGTGAGTAACACAGCAACCGTAACCGCCACACAGAATGATCCGGTTCCGGCGAACAACACATCGACGGTTTCGGTCACGATCACCTTTACGACCGAAGTGAAGTTAACAAATTTCACCGCGACCTCCACGGCCAGCAGCGTGCTGCTCACGTGGCACACAGGATGGGAAGTCCGCAACCTCGGATTCAATGTCTATCGTGACGACAATGGTCAACGTATTCGCATCAACCCATCGCTGATTGCGGGGGCGAGCCTGATGATGCGTCGCGCGGATTCGCGTCACTCCGCGAAGTCTTATGCATGGATTGATCACTCGGCGAAGGCCGCATCTTCTTATTGGTTGGAAGATGTGGACCTGAACGGAACGCGAACATTCCATGGTCCAGTTGCGTTGGAAGGTTCTGGTGCGGGTAATGTGAGTGCGGCTTCCCGGATGATGTTGAACCGAACGATTACTTCACCGCAAGCGGATTCGCCGCAAACATCCACTACGATTGCGCAATTCAATAGCGCCATTGCCGGCGCAAATCTGCCGCGAAGCCATCGGATGCCGGCGTTGCCGATTCATACCAAAACTCCAACAGCCCAGCAGACTCAATTCCAGATTGCCGCTGCTCCGGCCATCAAAATTGCCATCGATCACGAAGGGTGGTATCGCGTCACACAGCCCCAGTTGGTGGCAGCAGGATTAAAAGCGTCTGTAAATCCGGCTACGCTGCAACTGTTTGCCGAGGGAGTTGAGCAGTCCATTCTGGTCACCGGCGCACGCAACGGGTCGGGCGGTTTTGGCCCGCAGGCGGCGATTGAGTTTTACGCAACCGGAATCGATACCGCTTATTCAGACCAAAGAGTGTATTGGCTTGTCGCCAACAATCAGTCCGGTGCGAGGGTCCGCTATGCCGCTGCCTTGGGATCAGGACCGCAGCCGCAGAGCTTCCCGCAAACTGTCGAATTGCGGGAGAAGACAACATTCTTTGCCGCATTGCTACGCACGGACACGGACTACTTTTTTGGCGCTCTGGTTTCCACAACGCCCGCGGATCAAGTGCTCACTGCCACTGATCTCGCATCTACGAATGAGAATGGCAACCTGGTCGTAGTACTGCAAGGAGCCACAGATCAAATGGCGCACGATGTGAACGTGAGCTTGAATGGTTCCAATCTCGGCGATGTGCAGTTCGCCGATGAAGATGAAGGCACGGCGGAATTTACAGTTCCTCACGATTTATTGCAGGAAGGAAGCAACACCGTCACGCTGACTTCACAGAACGGTGACAACGACATTAGCTTCGTTGATCACATTTTGCTGACCTATCCCCATAGCTTTACTGCGGAATCCAATTCATTGAAGTTCACCGCGCAAGGTGGAGACTCGATTACAGTCCACGGATTCACGCACACTCCGACGCAGGTTCTGGACATCACGAATCCCGACACTCCAGTCGAATTGCCTTTCCAGGTGCGCTCGCAAGGTTCTATCGTTTTGAATGTGAAGCTCGCAGGGTTCCAATCCGTGCAGCATACAGTGCTTGCTTTGTCGGATGATCAGATGTCGCAACCGGTGAGCATCGCTGTCAATCAACCGACGAACTTGCATAGCGCGCAGGCGGGTGCCGATGAAGCGATCATCTCCGCGCCGGACTTTCTGAAGCAGATGGCTCCGCTGGTGAAATTGCGCCAGGGGCAGGGAACTTCGATCGCGCTGATCGGCGTGCAGGATATTTACGACGAATTTAATTTTGGCGAGAAGGATCCGTCAAGCATTCGTCAGTTCCTGCAAACTGCCAGCAAACAATGGCGGACCGCTCCCAAGTATTTGCTGCTTGTCGGCGATGCCTCCATTGATCCGCGAAATTATCTGGGCATGGGATCGTTTGACTTTGTTCCAACCGCGCTTGTGCCGACGGACGAACTGACAACGTCGTCCGACGATTGGTTCTCTGATTTCTCCAATACAGGCCTGGCGCAAATGGCGACAGGACGGTTGCCCGTCCGCACTGCGGATGAAGCGCAGACTGTCGTGGGCAAGATTGTGGGCTATGACAGCAATTCATCCGCCGGTGCATGGAACACACAAGCTTTGATGGTTGCGGATAAAGATGACGGCGTTGTGCCCTTTACACAACAGGCGCAAACGATTCAGCTCTTACTGCCGCCGTCGCTGAATGTCACGGACGTTTTTGCAACTTCTCTCTCTGAAATTGCGGCGCAGCAGGGGGTAGTGGATGCCATCAATAACGGTCAGTTGCTGGTGAACTACGACGGCCATGGTTCGGTGGAAGTATGGTCGGATGAAAATCTCATGACCGATGACGTCGCGTCATCGTTGACGAACGGTTCACGGTTGCCGATGTTCGTGATCATGAATTGCTTGAACGGCTACTTCCAGGATGTGTTTACGGAGAGCCTGGCTGAATCTTTGTTGCTGTCAAACAACGGCGGCGCTGTGGCGGTATGGGCTTCTTCGGGATTGACTTCCGCTGATCCACAATTCCAGATGGACAAAGCCTTTACGAGCGCAGTTTTCACGTCCGGCGAAACCCTCGGAGATGCGATTCAGACGGCAAAAGGCGCAATTACTGACACAGATGTTCGCCGAACTTTCATCCTGTTCGGCGATCCCATGATGAAATTGAAGCAACCGCCGAGAACTTCTTCTTCCGCGCCAACCAAGGGAAAGTCGCATCATTAACCAGATCGCCAGGCGCGGTTACAATAGAAGCAGTCCAAAGAAAGACAGCAGCCTAAACGATTGCCTACACGACGTAATTTCCTGAAATCTGGAGCCGCGCTTTTAGCCGCAGGCCTTGCCGCTGACGCTGCCATATTTGAGCCTGACTATCCGAGACTTGTGCGGGTTGATATGCCTTTGCAACGCTTGCCTGAGGCCTGGAATGGCCTTCGCATCGTGCAATTGAGCGATTTTCACTACGATCCTGTTTTCTCGGTGCACCCCATCCGAAAGGCAGTGGAGATCGTTCAAAGCCTTAAGCCCGATTTAGTCATGTTGACTGGCGATTTCATCACGGACACAACGTATTCAAGAAAATTGATAAGCGACAAGCGAACGGGGCTCGATGTTCAGTTGTGCGCGGAACTGCTCGGTAGCTTGCAAAGCCGGCTGGGAAGCTATGCGATATTGGGAAATCACGATGTCCGATTCAATGCAAACATAGTCATTGAAGCTTTGGAATCGCTTGGCATACGCGTGTTGCGGAATTCTGCGCTGGCTCTGGAGCAAAACAATTCCCGACTGTGGCTGACCGGAATCGATGATGCTTTGGAAGGCGCGCCCGACCTGGTGAAAATCTTCAAATCGCTTCCAAAAGATGAACTCACAATCATGCTGGCGCACGAGCCCGATTTTGCATTAGAAACCGCCAAGTACAACGTTGATCTTCAATTGTCGGGGCATTCGCATGGCGGGCAGATCAGGATTCCGCTGATTGGCGCTCTCTATCTGCCGGAGTTGGCGCATACGTATCCGCGAGGTTTTTATGAAATCGGCAATATGAAGCTCTACACCAACGTTGGACTAGGAACGATCACCGTCCCATTTCGCTTCGATTGCCCGCCGGAAATTACTTTGTTCACTTTGGGAAAAACCAGCAATTAGTGTTCATAAGTACTAGGATTTTCTGCTTCCGGCGTTATGATGATTCCAATCGAAAACCAAAACGTTAAGGCTCCGGCAGCGTAGTGAGTTGTAGAGAATCAGGAGAAGCACATGAAGATTTCAATCATTGGCGCGGGTTATGTGGGACTGACCACGGCTGCCTGCTTTGCTGCGTTGGGGCATGAGGTGTTTTGCGCGGAGTCGGATGCCGAGAAACTCAATAGCCTTAAGAACGGGATCATGCCTTTCTTTGAGCCGCATCTTGAAGACGTTGTTTCCAAAAATTACAAGTCAGGAAATTTGCAATTTGGGTCCACGGAAGAGGCTGTGGACCAAAGCGAGGCGATTTTTATCTGTGTCGGGACCCCTCCTTTAGAGAATGGTGAGGCGGACCTCTCTGCGATTGAGCATGTGGCTCGCGTCATTTATTCGCGCGCAAAGGGCTATAAATTAATCGTCGAAAAAAGCACGGTACCGGTGCAAACGGCCCGTCAATTACAGCGCCACATGGCCAGACACAATGCGAACAATCTCGAATATGATGTCGCCTCCAATCCGGAATTTTTGCGCGAAGGTTCGGCGGTAGAAGATTTTTTCCATCCCGATCGCATTGTGATCGGAATTGATAATGATCGTGCGGCGAATAAGATGCGCGAGATTTACAAGCCCGTCCTGGATCGAAGTTTTAAGTGTCCCGTGCACGATTCCTGCAAATCAGAAAAAGAGCCTGTTTTTCTTGTAACAGATACCAATAGCGCGGAGTTGATCAAACACGCTTCCAATTCTTTCCTGGCGACGAAAATCTCTTTCATCAACATGGTTGCCGATCTTTGTGAGGCAGCAGGGGCGGATATCACGAAAGTGGCCCAGGGTATGGGAATTGATCCCCGCATCGGTTCATCTTTCCTGAAGCCGGGCATTGGGTTTGGAGGATTCTGCTTCCCGAAGGACATTCAGGCTTTTGTCCGCATCGCCGAGAAGTTCGGTTGCGATTTTGCCTTGTTACGCGAAGTGGAACGCATTAATCAAAATCGCGTGGAAAAATTTGTGGAGAAAATCAAAAAAGAACTGTGGGTTCTTCGCGGAAAAACCATTGCAGTTTGGGGACTGGCTTTCAAGCCGGAAACAGATGACATCCGGTTTGCTCCTTCACTGGGCATTGTCCGGCGTTTGTTGTCGGAGGGGGCATTGATACAGGCTTATGATCCGCAAGCGATGGACAAAGCGAAGAAGGAATTGCCGCAAATTTCCTACTGTTCCGACATCTATCAGGCGACGAAAAAATCTGAAGCGATCGTTCTGCTCACCGAGTGGGAAGAGTTTCGTAAAGCCGATTGGAATCGTTTGCGTGGATTGGTCGATCGCCCGCTGATCATTGATGGGAGAAATGCGCTCGCCAATGAAAACGTTGCGGCTTACGGATTCCAATATATCGGTATTGGTGGAATTACAGATTTGCCTGAAGTCATTCCTTCGGCAGTCAATGGATAATCAAATCCGACGCTATTACAATTTATTTAAACCGATTGGACTTTAAAGATGCCGCGTGCGGGATTGTTTTGAGTCTGATCTTGTAAGCGGCTTCGTTCGCTGTCTATCTTCTGTTCTTCCAATAGCGGCCGCGCAAGAACTGCCTCTGACCCAGCCTCTTGAGTGATCTCAACAGAGGGCCTTCCTGAAACATTCTGATTGAGCGTGAGGAACATCAGTTCCATACGGCTGGAGACGCCCAGCTTATCGAAAATCCGGAACAGATAATTTTTAATGGTGTGCTGGCTGAGTCCTAAACGGACAGCAATTTCACGGTTGGTCAGTCCCTCCGCTAGGCTGCGAACTACTTCAATTTCTCGTTTGGAGAGAATATTCAGTCCGTTGGCGTCCACAGCTTTTATGTTTGGAGCCAGCGCGAGCGCCTCCACTGCATAGCTCATCTGTTCGCTGTTGGCCCAAATTTGTCCGGCATGCACCTGCCTTACGCATTTGCTAAAAGTTTCCAAAGATTCGTTACGGCTAAATAAACCGCGGGCCCCGGAGCGAAATGCTTCCAGAATGACTTCGCGTTTGGAGGAATCCAACAGAATGATTCCCCTGATTTCCGGCCGCATCATACGCAGTTCCCGGAACAGAGCAATCCCGTGAAGTTGGATTTCGTCCAAATTTGAGCCCAAAACCACGATGTCCAAATTCTTATGATGTTTGACTTCTTCCTGAATGCTTTTCGAATCCGAAGGCGCACTTACGACTCGTATCTGAGGGTCGCGGCCCAATGCATCCGCAAGGAGTTGCGTATACATACGGGCGTTGTCAGCAACGAGAACGTGAATGACCGCCGGGCTTGATGTTTGCATAAAGTGATAAGAATCAATGACATCTTATACGGTTTGCAGAAAATGTGAAGCAAATAGCATAAGTATGCAAAACTATGCAAAGTATAGATACGACGCTAAATTTAAGTAATCCCACCCAGACCTTGTTAAACCTATTATTTGGAGATACTTAAATCCAGAATTACTTTAATAATCATTCAGAGATTACGGAAGAAACCATTCGAAAAGCCGATGATTTTTAGAGTGTTTACGGCCCTATGTAGAGATATAAGTCTCTATATAAAAAGAGAATTGTGCCGCTAAGATTCAAAACCACTTGCAGCGTTTTGCAAAGCCAGTTAGGGTGGTTATGCAAGATTAATGCAATCCCCCCTGTAGTAATCCTCCCCAAAATTGAACGCGGATATTTGTGTCCGAATGCCGGGTCAAAGTGTCACTTGTGACTCAGAGGGCGAAGCTATGTATACCGACCAACTTTCCAATTCTGCCACTTACGATCACAATAGGATCGTGGACATGGAAAACTGGTACGCCGTTCAAACTCGTTCTCGCCACGAAAAAGTGGTCGCGCATCGTTTGGCAGAACAAGGGATTGCAACGTTTTTACCCACAGTTCAGGAAGAACATCGCTGGAGCGATCGCAAGAAAATCGTCGAGTTGCCGTTATTCAGTTGCTATGTGTTTGCGAAGGCCGCTCCGACCAATGAAGATCGTCTTCGCATCTGCCGTACCGACGGGGTATTCCAGATCATCGGCATAAAGGGTGTAGGTACGCCGATCCCGCAGGAACAGATTGACGCGGTCCAGACCTTGCTTGAGAACAAACTTCCTTTCAAGGCTTATCCGTTTTTGAAAATCGGCCAGCGCGTGCGCATAAAAAGTGGAGCAATGACCGGCGTCGAAGGCATTCTCGTAGCGCGCAGCGGAGAGCGCATGCTCGTAATCTCCGTGGACGTGATTCAGCGTTCGATGGCGGTGCGCATCGAAGGGTACGACGTAGAAGTAATTTAGTTTGAGGCCCGGCCTCGCCGGATAAATCCTATCTCCAGTATTCCCAACTTCAATTCCAAATCTGTAAGCGCCGAAACCAATTCGGCGCCCACGCCACATCTGCTGGTGGTGAGCAAGGAATTTGCCTCGCTCGACTCGCTTTCCAATGTCGCCGGTTTAAACGCATGGCGATTGGAAGCGTCTGAAAGCGGATGGGACGCTCTGGAACGAGTGCAATCCAGCACGCGTCCGGATCTAGTTCTTCTCGATCTCGGACGTCAGGGTGGCGACGGTCTCCACACGCTTCGCTGGCTGCGCCGCGTGCGCCCGGATCTTCCTGTTCTGGTGCTAGCTCATTCGCATGACATTCAGCAGAAAACTGAAGCGATTCGTCTGGGAGCCCAAGAGTACCTGGTTCGTCCGCTCAAAGAGATGCAGGTTGAGTTTGCGGTAAAGCGTCACTTGCCATTTGGGGACGCGGACGACAACTTTGAAAATCCAACGGAAATTGTCGAAGAAATTGGCGACGAGCGCATCTTCATCGCGGCCAGTCCCGCAATGCATCGTCTGCGGGCGCAGGCAGACCTGCTCGCCCAACTCGACGTGCCGGTCCTGATTGTCGGCGAAAACGGCAGCGGCAAAGAAACCCTGGCCCGCCTCATCCACAAGCTTTCCGTGCGCTCCGGTTTCCGCTTTCTGAAAGTGAATTGCGCCGCGCTGGGTGGCGATCTTCTGGAGAGCGAGCTTTTTGGCGCCATGCTCGCCGGACAGCGCCGCCGTCCCGGAAAGTTTGAACTGTGCCAGCAGGGAACCATCGTCCTCGACAAGATCACGGAAATGCCCGCGAGCTTGCAATCCCGGCTGTTGCGCGTTCTTGAAGAACGGCAATTTGTGGGAAGCAATGGCGAGACCGTGAAGCTCGATGTCCGCGTGATCGTGACGATGAGCGCCAACGTGGATGCCGCCTTGGCCGACCGCACTTTGCGCCAGGACCTTTATTACCACCTCAGCACCTTCACCATGCATGTCACGCCGCTGCGGCAGCGACGCGGGGAAATCTCCTTGCTGCTCGGCCACTTTATGAATCAGCTGGCGCGGCATTATGGCTTGGAATCGACCCATTTTTCACCCGCTCTTTCGCAGGCGTGCGAGCAGTATTCGTGGTCTGGGAACTTGAAGCAGTTGGAAAGCTTCGTGAAACGCTTCCTGGTGACGCGCGACGAAGAAGCTGCGCTGGGCGAGCTCCAGAGCAGCACGCGTACAGTTCCATTTCCTGGAAATATCGAAGAACTGCCGATTGTCGCGACCGAATCGCATGGCGCGAATGATCGCACAACAGGCTTGAAATCTTTAGTCCAGACGGTCAAAGGCGAAGCGGAACGGAATGCGATTCTTACCGCCCTGGAGCAGACTCACTGGAACCGCCGGGCGGCGGCACGCTTGTTGCAGGTAAGTTATCGCACGCTGCTTTATAAGATTCAGCAGTACAATATGACACCCGTCAGGTTCCTCTCTCCCGTGATGGGCAGCAACGGCACAAAGGGAAATGGAAGCGGTCAGTAAGACCGAGCGTCCACCCGTGAGTCAAATGAAAACAGGGAGCAAATCCATGAGAACAGGCACTCACAAGATTGTGAGTTTCATGTTGTCTCTTGTTTGCTGCATGTCCCTCGCAATTTCATCCTTCGCCCAAACCACCGAAGGCACTGCGAAAACGGACACGGCAAATACTACGGCGGATGGGAATCAAGCCACCCAGCCACATGATGCAGCGTATGTAATCGGCGCCAGCGACATGTTGTCCATCAACGTTTGGAAAGAAGCCGACCTCACCCGCATGGTTCCAGTCCGGTCGGACGGAAAAATTTCTCTTCCGCTCGTCGGAGAAATCCAGGCCAGCGGACGCACTCCTCTTCAGTTAGAAGAAGAAATCACAACTAAGCTGAAGAAATTTATCTCCGATCCGGAAGTCACGGTGATGGTGCAGGAGAGTAAGAGTCAAAAGTTCAACGTTCTGGGTATGGTGGCAAAGCCTGGTTCTTACCCACTGGTGAGCAGCACCAGCGTGATTGACGCCATCGCTTTAGCCGGCGGCTTCCGCGACTTCGCGAAGAAAAGCAAAATGTACATCCTGCGTAAAGACACGCTCGGGCAGCAGCAACGCATTCCGTTCAATTACAAAGACGTGATCGAAGGCAAGAACGCGCAGCAGAATGTCCAGCTACAAGCCGATGACACGATCGTCGTCCCGTAATCACCATCTCTCAATGATCAAAAACTTAATTCTCGGAACGCTTCTGCTGGCCGGCGCCACGCAAGGTTGGGGGCAAACTACCGACGTAGGCGTTTCGGCCGCCGCCGCCGACCAACCCATGACGGCGCCACCACCGGTGAACGCAGGTGGAGAGTCCGTGGCTTTTACCTCGGAGATGGAAAAGTCGAATTATGTGCGGGGCGGATTGAGCATGCAAGGCGCGTATAGCGACAACATCTTTTCTTCGACTCCCGCGGAAGGCGATGCAACGTATACGATCTCGCCCGACATCGGACTTGATATAACGCGCTCGCGCCTGCGCTGGAGCCTGAGCTATAGCCCGGGTTTCACTTTTTATCAAAGGTTCAGTGCGGAGAATCAAGTCGACCATGTGTTCTCAACAAGTCTCCAATATCGCTTGTCGCCGCATGTGACTTTGTCTTTGCAGGACAACTTGTCAAAAACCCCATCTTTTTCCGGATTGATTCAGCCGCAATCGAGCGCCGGCGCTGTTGCGCAGTCGCCAGGATTTTTGGTGGTCGGTCAAGATATCAATACCTTCGTAAATACAGGCAGCGGCGAGCTAACTTATCAGTTTGCTCCTAACACGATGGTAGGTTTCGGCGGCGGATCTTATGAATTGCGCTATCTCGGAGATGCCCAGACACAGGGTGTTTTTGATTCCAGCGAAAGCAATGCAAAAGCTTTCTACACCCATCGCTTCTCAGGTGCCCACTACGTCGGAGTGAATTACGGCTTTCAGGACATGGTCACGCATCCCATCGGGATTGAGACCCAAGTGCAGAGCGCCACGCTTTTTTATTCTTTCTACGTCGCACAAAAAGTTTCCTTTTCATTGTTTGGAGGCGCTCAATACGCCGACACACACGGAGGCGGATTCCCCAGCAGCCACTCGAGCACTCCTACAGAGGGCGTTGAGGTAAATTTTCAGGGAGTCCACAACAGTCTCGCATCAAATTTTTCCCGAACCATTACCACTGGCGGCGGTCTGCAAAGCGCAGTTCATGCCTACGTGGTAGATGCTAATCTGCGCCATCAATTTACGCCGCATTTCAGCGCTGCAATTCAGCTTTCCTATAGCAATAATGATCTGTTGCAACCGGGGAGTTTTATAACCCAGACGAACGGACATACGTTCACGGGCGGTGGGTCCCTGCAACACGGACTGGGGCAGCATTTTTCAGCCGAAATGGGATACACACGCACGCAGCAGGATTACAGCTACGTAGCCATTGCTTCACAAAGTCCAACTGCTGACCGCGGATGGATCGCAATCTCCTATCAATTTCAACGACCGTTGGGAAGGTAAAAATGCCAGAAGATTTTGAACAAGAGAATGCGGAAAGTATTGATTGGCAGCGCTATATGGGAATTGCGCGCCGCAGAACCTGGTTTTTCCTGGTTCCATTCTTTACGGTTTGGTTGATCGTGTGGATCGCCAGCTGGATGATGCCGGCCATGTATCATTCCGGCACCCAGATTTTGGTGGAACAGCCTTCGGTCCCTACCACTCTAGTCGCTTCGAATATTAACGATGATCTGCAAAACCGGTTAAACACGATTACCCAACAGATTCTAAGCCGTACGCGCCTGCAGCACATCATCGAGCAATTCAACCTCTATACCAAAGAGCGCGCCCATTCGTCCCCGGACGAATTGGTGGACCGTATGCGGAAAGATATCAATATCGAATTGGACAAGGCCGATCACGGGCAATTGACCGCTTTCCGAGTGGGATACTCTTCGCGCGATCCGCGCGTGGCGCAACAGGTGACCAGCGAACTCACCAATTTGTTCATCAATGAAAACCTGGAAGACCGGCAGCAGCAGTCGCAAAACACAACTAAGTTTCTTTCTGACCAGCTTGAACAGGCTCGACAGACCCTGGCCGCACAGGAAGAGAAAGTACGTGAATTCAACCAGCAGCATCTGGGCGAACTTCCTGGCCAATTGCAGAGCAACCTTGAAATACTGCGGGGACTGCAGTCGCAATTGGAAGGTGAACAGTCGGCATTGAATACCGCGAAAGAACGGAATGCTTACCTTGAATCTTTGCTGGGTCAGTACAAATCCCTGGAGCGGTCAGGGAAGGTCACTGGCACGGGTGCAACTACAGGCATGGCGGCCATCGATCAGGAATTGGACCGCTTGCACGCCGAACTGGCGGATTTAAGTTCTCGCTATACCGATGAATATCCTGATGTGCGCAAAGTAAAA
>DASXCC010000028.1:0-27705 GCA_036491415.1 Terriglobales bacterium
CACGCCGAGCGCCTGCGCTGCGCGAACACCCAGCAAAGCTTGTTGAGGATTTTGCGGCCAGGCTGTCACCGACCACCAATGGTTGAGTTTTTGTACGTCTTCAAAATTCGTTCCCGCAACCACGATCGGTTGTCCTGAGGATGTCCGCGCGACCACGTAGGCGAACGGAACTGCGAGTCCCCCATTGCCGAGTAGTGTTTCGGCCTGATGGAGCGAATCCGCGGGAAGGGGCTTGCCGTCTTTCGAAACGATGATTACGTTCGCTCCATAGTTGCGGAATTCGTTGTGCAGCTTCGATTGCACGTCCACAAATAGATTCAGCATGGCTGTGGCAGCGGCCGCTGCAACGGTCATGGCCAGCAAGGCAGAGATGGTGCGTCCGCGCCTGCGAGTAATGGAGCGCAGCAGAATCCGCGCCATCATGCGGCGTTTTTTGGGACGTGAATTCACTAAATTTTCCACTACCAATCCGTGCAGGTTTTTCAATCTATGCGTTGCCTCTTAACGCATACACCGGGTCAAACTTTACAGCGCGACGAATTGCAATTGCACTCCCCGCGAACGTGACTAAAATTGCGATGGCTAAAACGATGGGCATGAGCACCAGAGAAATTCCAATCTGAGAATTGAAGATGGACTTTCCAATTTCTCGCGCCAAAAACGCGCCGCCGGCAAAACCAACCGCGCCGCCCAACAATGCAAGCAGGGTGGCTTCCGCAAAAAAGATGGCCGCGACCGCCGTCTTCTTCGCGCCTAATGCCTTCATCAATCCAATCTCTGTGCGCCGCTCAAAAATGGTTGTAGCCATTGCGGCCGAAACTGCCAGCGCCGACGCTAATAATGCAGCCAGGGTAACCAGCAGCATGAGCCCTTCGATACGCGAAAGAATAGTTCCTTCGGTCTGCGAGACTTGCCGAATCTGTTCCGCATGGGAATTCGGGATGGCCTGCTGTAATTGAAACGCGATCGACTGTGGATACGGTGAGCAGTACCAGCGATCGTACATGTCAGGAGTCAATGTTTTCGGATCGCGGCGCGCGAAGGCGTCTTCCGGCTTCGTGACCGCACTTACGTAAACGCGACGCACGGCTCCTGCCCGTCCCAGAATCTTCTGTGCCAGTGACAGCGGCGCAACAATCTGATCGTCCTCGACCGAGCCGGTTGTGAGAATACCTGCAATTTTGTGAACTTGCCCGCCATAAGCTTGTCCATCATGAGCTTGTTCAGCAAAAGAAATTTCATCCCCGGGCTTCTCGCCCAGCTTGCTTGCCAATCGCTCGCCTACAAGTACATCCTCGGAGTCATCGCTCGGCCAAACGCCTTGCACCTTCCACCATGGGTTCGTTTTCCGTACGCCGGTCGTGAATGTATCTTTTCCAAAGGAAAGTGGTTTGGAAAAATATGTGCCCAGCAATGTGGCGGAGTTGCCATCCGGAAGCATGATGTTTACCGGCAGCATCGGTGCAAATCCGACGATGTTATTTCTCCAGAACATCCCTTTAATGTTGGGCAGGTCGGCTTCGTTCAGGTAAGCGCCGTCAGAAGGAGGCTTGAGATCCACGCCGCCAATTTGCAGATCGAGAGTATCTTCCTGCGGTGTAACGATCAGGTTCGCGCCGTAGGTGCGCAGTTCGTGGTTGACCTTATCGCCAATGCCCGTGGCTACGGCAATCATGGCGGTGGCTACGCTGACTCCCAAAGCGATGGCGGCGCACGCCAGCAATTTACGGCGTTTCTGGCGGCGAAATGACTCGAAAACTAAGCGCGCAAACATGAGCTTGTAACCGGAAAGGCCAAAACCAACGATCAATGACTAACGCCCAATCGCGAGCGCTACTTCTGAAATAAGTGAATGCCTGGCTGGAGGTCCGCTTCGTGAATGATTATCGCATCCGAAGTCATTTCCGAGCGCAAGGGAACCGGATTGCAGCCGCCTTTCATCCCAATCGATTGAGCATTGATGGGCGATGCGCAGTTCTTGCAAACAACTCCGTTTGTGCCCTTGTAAAAACCAGCGGCCCCGCAAATTTCGCAGGCGTCGAATACTGAAGCGATTTTTCCATCCGGCTTTTGATACAGCCAGAATCGTATCTCCTGCCCATTCTCCTTCGCTTCATAGCGGTGCAGGTCGCCATCGTAAAGCTGCTTCAGGGGAATGCTGACCTGCCCGCCGACAAAAGTGATTTCAGTGGCCGGGGAAAGCGCGCTGACGCTTTTCGCGTAAATGAATTCCGCGGTGACCATCAGTATGAAAACGAAAGAGCTGGCATAGACGGAGACCATCCACAGGCGCTCGCGCCGTGCGCTCCATTGCGCTTTGCGGCGTTCGGCTGCGGATTCAGGCAGCGCTGCCGGCTGGCGACGCTTTACCTCGAACAAGATCATCAAAGCGGCCAGAGCGACGATGGTAATGAAAAAGAATAGATCGTTCCGGACAATCGGGCCAATCAGGGCCATCTCCTCTTTGGAAGAGGGAATTACGCCGCTTTCGGAAAGTTCATGCAGTCCGCTGACGATCAACTGCGCGGCGACAAAAAACAAAATTACCGTGGTCACGCGGAAGAACTTCTGCAAGTTGATTCGCACACTGCCTTTGACGAACATCACGCCAAACAAAATGGCGACGAGGACGCCCATCAGCGTTCCTAGAAAACTCAGCAACTCGGTCGTATTGAGCGAAACTCCTGCCAGAATAAGGACAGTTTCCACGCCTTCGCGCAGGACCATCAGAAACACAAAAGCGAACAGGGCAATCCATGAGCTTTGCAGTGAAGCTGTACTCAGTTTCCGTTCAATGTCGCCCTTTATCTTGCGACCGGTCTTCATCATGAAGATGACCATGCTGATGACAAAAACCGCAGCCACCAGCATTATCCAGCCTTCAAAGTTGTCTTCATTCAGCTGCAGGCGGGAGAGAACAATGGCCAGCCCCACGCTTCCCACAAATGCGGCGATCAGGCCGGCGTAGACGGGTTTGCGCAATTCAGGGCGTCCAATTTTTGCGAGATAGGCAAGGACAATCCCTACGATCAGGGCGGCCTCCACCCCTTCACGCAGGGTGACAATAAAAGCTTCTAGCATGAAAAACCGGGGCTCCGGAACAAGCTGGTGATTTTGAAAATGAATTTCAATTTCAACTTGCTTACAACTAGGATATTCGCCGACCTGCGATATCGTCAACGCGCTCGCCTAGAAGGTTCGCCTTATTACTTTTTGTCGAACCCTTTTGGATACCAATCTTTGCGTGTTCTGTCCCTACAATTCAATAGCGCGAACATTTCTTGCTTCTTCATGTCCAAGGCTAAACAAAATTCCAACGCACGCACTGAGTCAATCTGGCTGTATCGTCCTTCGCTTGACCTGATTGTGGGTTGCGGAGCCTGGTCGCTTCCGCTGCTGATGGTGGCGTATTTTTATTCCGCTTCCAGCACCTTGGCATGGTCGGTGGTTTTTTACGGGCTGGCGTTATTTTTCAACTATCCGCACTACATGGCGACAATCTACCGCGCCTACCACACCCGCGAAGACTTCAATAAATATCGGATCTTCACCGTTCACGTTACATTCCTCATTGTGCTGACGGTGATTCTGTCGCACGTATGGGTGCAAATTCTTCCGTGGATTTTTACCATTTACCTGACGGCCAGCCCATGGCACTACAGCGGGCAGAATTACGGGCTATTTATGATGTTCGCGCGGCGTGCCGGCGCACAGCCTACGAACGGGGAGCGGCGCGCAATTTATTCCGCGTTCCTGATTTCCTACGCGATCTTGTTCCTGAACTTCCATACCGGCCGCTCGGCCGATTCGCTGTTTCTTTCTTTGAATCTTCCGAGCGCAGTCAGTTCATGGCTACAGATTGTGTTAGGAATCGCGTTTGTAGCATGCTCGGCGTATGGCCTGTGGCGATTTATCGCGCAGGCAGGCTTCCGCCGGATGGTTCCTTCATTGACGCTTTTTTCCACACAGTGTGTTTGGTTCCTGTTGCCAACGCTGCTTCAACTTGTAGAAAAATTTCAGGTGCCCCAAGGCCGCTACAGCACAGGTGTATTGGCGGTCATGCACTCGGCGCAATATTTATGGATCACCAGTTACTATGCCAAGCGTGAGGCATCCGCGTCGGAAAGTCGCGCGTGGCGTCCGTTCGCTTATTTCGCCGTCCTCGTTGTCGGCGGCATCGCACTCTTCATTCCCGGGCCATGGCTTTCCAGCGTGGTGTTCCACTTCGATTTCACCCGCAGCTTCCTGATCTTCACCGCGCTGGTCAATATTCATCATTTTATTTTGGATGGGGCCATTTGGAAGCTGCGCGACGGGCGGATCGCAGCGCTGCTGGTGAATTCAAAAGCGCAATTATCGCAATCTGCTAGCGACGCAAAAGACAAAACTGCTGTGGCATTGCGCTGGATCGTTGGCCAGAGCTCCGGCGCGCGCTTGGCGCGAATCAGCGTAGCCCTGGTGTTATTGGTATTGGGAAGCGTCGATCAATTCCATTACTATCTCGCGCTACACAGCTATAACCTTTCATATTTAAAGCAAGCTGCCGCCTTGATGCCATATGACGCGCCGTTACAAACGCATTTGGCACATGCTGCGTTGGAGGAAGGCAAAATCAAAGACTCAGTGGCCGCCTGGGAGTATGCGATCGAAGCGAATCCGCTTGATCCGGCGCCCCGCGATGCATTTCTCCAATATCTGACGCAAACCAAAGAATTAAACGAGGCCTATCAGCGAACCGGAACATGGTTGAAGATTGCTCCAAAAGATGTTTCGTTGCTCATGAATCACGGGATTCTTGCCCAGCAGTTTGGGCAGACCGATGAAGCCGAACGGAGCTGGCAGAAGGCGCTGGAACTCGATCCATCGCAGGCCTACGCTGATCTTTATCTGGCTACGATATTGGATCAGCAGGGGAAACTTGATCCGGCAATTCTGCACTATGAAGCATTTCTCGCGAAGATTGCGCAGCAGCAGGACGCCAATCATCCGCCCGCCGCAACGTTAATCACGGTTGTGCTGAAGCTTGCGGATTGCGACGTGCGCGCCAATCATCCCGACAAAGCTTTGCAGTTTTACAAAATGGCCCGGACGCTGGCCGCGCAGACACAAGAAAAGCGGTTGGAGAGTTTTGCCTCGATAGCCGAAGCATCATTGCTTACAAAGTCGGGGCAGACCGGAGACGCATTGCCGCTTTACCAAAAAGCATTGCAACTGGATGCTGCAGTTCAGGACAACCACAGCCAGGCCATCGATTGGTATTCGTACGCCATGTTCTTGCGTCAGGCAGGATATCCGGCCAACCTTGTCTATGCCGGATTGCTGAAGTCGCAGGAATTATTTCCTCCCAACGCCAGCGATGCGGAAGTTTCCGCAGCTGCGAAAGCACGCAAAGAACTCGAGCAGCAACTTGGACCGCAAGCAGCCAGCATTCGCCGGAACTTCGGGCTTCTGGTTTCCGAAGCCCTTCAGCTTAAGCGCTAATTTTCCGATTAAAAGTACAGCAGGAACTTCTTGGCCTCAGTCGCGGCCGGGAACAGGTTTTCTTCCGCCTGAAACTCCGCGGAGTGCACGCAGCGGCGGCTTCCGCGCAACTTCACCGGATGTTTCAAGTGCAACATCTCGTGATACACGACGTACTCTACAACTGCGCGAGGCACCCGTGGATGATCAAATATCCGGCTGATGACGATCGCATTGTGCGCAGGATCATAGTGTCCCAAACGATTGCGTGCACGATTTTGGCTCCAGGTCATTCGTGGACGCATGAGCAATCCGTGGAAAAATCTTACATTCAAGTCGTCGAATATTTTTTCCAGGTTGTAAATGTGCCCCTGCGCTGCCTGGATCTTTTTGCGTCCGCGTATTTGTTGAATCAAATACGCTTTTTGCGTGATGTGCTGCGAAGAGGTGTATCGCCGATATCGTGTCATGGCCTCGCGGGCAATAGGCTGGCGGTACATTTTGGCCAGAAGGATATGCGCCAGGGCCTCCACAATATTTTCCGGAGCGCCTTCCAATAAATCAGAAAGCCGCACGCGTAGCTTCCCCTCGCGCATGCGGATGGTGTTGTTAACATTCGCGAAAGGATAAAACTGCACCGTCATTTCAGGAACGGGCGAATTCGGGCGAAGCTCCCGATACGCTTGGTGAAACATGGAAAGGAGGCGATCACTCACGCTGGTGCCAGAGTAGCACGAAAACTTTTCTTAAAAAATCCTGCCGCTTGTACCGCGAAACGTCCGGCGACGATGCCGGCGTCTTTTATCTTTTACAATGCAAGAGTGAAGACATGGGACGCAATCATTATCGGTGGCGGCATCATCGGCCTGACGCTGGCCATCGGTTTGCGGAAACGCGGGTTCAGCATACTGATAATCGAACGCGGGGAACTGGGGCACGAAGCCTCTTACGCCGCCGCGGGAATGCTGGCCGATTGCCCCTCAGAGTTGCCGCAATCCCTCTGGCAACTGGCTGCTGCCAGCGCCAAGATGTATCCGGAATTTGTTCACGAACTTGAGGATGAATCCGGAATCAAAATGGATTTGCGCGACAATGGCACGGTGCTTTTATCTCGCCACGCACTTCCCGAAGATAATCTGCAAAAAGACAATCTGCGAGCGCTGACATCTTCCGAACTCGCCGCACTCGAGCCTGAGATAAAACACGAAGGCCCAGCGTTTTTCCGAGCCGAACGGAGTCTTGATCCCCGATCTCTAACGAAAGCAGCGATCGCTGCCATTAAACATCGCGAAGTGGATGTGGTTTCCGGCACAACGGTTCAGCAAGTATTGATTTCCAGCCAAAAAGTGACGGGCGTTCTTACAGAAAAACGGGAATATTCTTCCGCCATCGTGATCAACTGCGCAGGCGCGTGGGCGGGAGAGATTTTTCCGAGGCAATTCACGACCAAACCTGTCAAAGGACAAATGCTGGCTCTTCTGGGGACCTCCTTGCAGCATGTAGTTCGCGCGCCGGGGGTTTATTTCGTTCCGCGCAGCGATGGTCGCCTGGTAGTGGGATCGACATTGGAAGACGCCGGTTTCGATAAACGCGTGGAAACGGACGTCATTCAGCGATTGCATCAGGCAGCAATTGATTTAGTTCCAGCATTACAGTCTGCAAGACTTCACGAAGCATGGGCCGGGCTGCGGCCGGGAACACAAGATGAGCAGCCCATCCTTGGAGAAACAGCGACGCAGGGATATTTCGCAGCCACCGGCCACTATCGTGATGGAATTTTGCTGGCTCCGATTACGGCTAAACTCATGGCGCAAGTTATTCTGGGAGAGAAACCGGAATTTGATCTCAGCGCATTTTCCGTGCTTCGTTTCGAGCCATCGCATCGCGCCGTCGGTTAACCAGAGCGTGCATCTGCTCGGTTATACTAAACTTCATTCAGCATCTCCGATTATTTGCCAAACAGGAGACTTCATGGCATCCGCCGCTGTCGATTACGCCCGTCAAAACCAGCACCGCTTTCTCAATGAGTTAAAAGACCTGCTTCGCATTCCGAGTATCAGCACGATCGAAGAGCATAACTCCGATGTTCGTCGCGCCGCGGAGTTCGTCGCCAATGATCTGCGCCGTATCGGCATGGAAAATGTTCAGGTCATCGAAACCAACGGCCATCCGCTGGTTTACGCCGATTGGCTGCATGCTTCAGGCAAGCCGACCGCGCTTATGTATGCGCACTACGATGTGCAGCCTCCCGATCCGATGAATGAATGGATCTCTCCGCCATTTGAGCCTGCGGAGCGCAACAACAACGTCTATGCGCGCGGTGCGGTGGATGATAAAGGTCAGCTGTGGATGGAGGTGAAAGCGCTGGAGTCGCTCATGAAGAGCCACAGCGGCAAGCTGCCCATCAACGTCAAGATTTTGTTTGAGGGGGAAGAAGAAGTTGGCGGCGAAGCGATTGCTGCGTACATTCGCAAAGAGAAATCTAAATTGAAGGCGGATTTCGCCCTCGTCTGTGACACCGAACTTTTTGCTCCGGACCTTCCTACATTATGCGTCGGGCTTCGCGGACTGGTTTACACAGAG
The DNA here is from genome assembly GCA_036491415.1 of Terriglobales bacterium. Classification (GTDB taxonomy): domain Bacteria; phylum Acidobacteriota; class Terriglobia; order Terriglobales; family Acidobacteriaceae; genus JAICKN01. The sequence goes on from DASXCC010000028.1 coordinate 8,044, forward strand.
ATTGAAGCGACCGGTGCGAAAGTTGATTTGCACTCAGGAATGTACGGAGGCGCAGCGCCGAATCCATTTTTTGCGCTCATCGAGATCATCAGCAAGTTGAAAGACTCGAAAGGCAAAATCCTGATTCCCGGTTTCTATTCCAAGGTAAAAGCGCCCACCGCGGCAGAACTTAAAGCCTGGAAGAAGTTACCGTTCAACGAAGAGCACTATCGTAAAACAGAGGTCGGTTCGACCGTGCTGACAGGCGAACCCGGATATTCCGTGATGTACCGCACCTGGGCGCGGCCTACGCTGGAAGTCCACGGTATGCCGGGCGGATTTACGGCGCCGGGAGCAAAAACTGTGATCCCTGCGCGGGCCGCGGCAAAAGTTTCCATGCGCCTGGTCCCCAATCAGGATCCGGACGACATTCTGAAGCGCTACAAAAATTATCTGAAGAAGCTTACGCCGAAGGGAATCCAACTCAATCTCAAAGTCTGGAGCAAAGGCCCGGCTTGCGTCGTAGGCACGGACAATAAATACATCAAAGCCGCGACCGAAGCATTGCATGATGTTTTCAATAAGAAGACGGTATTCATTCGCTCCGGCGGTTCCATTCCCATCGTGACCGATTTCCAGGATGTCTTAAAAGTCCCCAGCGTGATGATGGGATTTGGATTGCCAGATGACAATCTGCATGCGCCGAACGAAAAATTCCACATCCCGAACTTTTATCGGGGGATTGAATCCATCTGCCTGTTTTTTGAGAGATTAGGCAACTAGAGGGGTTCGGCTAGCAGCACAAGACTTGCAGCGCTTGTTTTATGCAAGACGATAAATCTTGATTGGTATCAATGATGGTTTTTGGCAAAACGATTTCCTGCCAGTTGGCTTTCATTTTTAAATATAACTCGTAATTTCGGTTTGCAGCGGGATGCGTTTCATTCTGCTCCTGCAACCGTTTTCTTGCGGCGTCGGGGGAGTAGACACATTCCAGAATTTTCCATCCCTGTTTTAATTCTTCCGCGGCGTCCAATACTTGTTGCAATTGCTGCGTTTTCGAAAACGGCCGTCCGTCAATAAAAATCATTCGCTGCAGGTCCTTGCGAAATAAATATGCCGCCGATTCAAGCATGACCTTGAGGCAAAAATCATCTTGTTCCGTGGAGTATTCGATTTCATTGGGAGCAAACAGAGTGCTGCGAATGTCGTCCTTATTGAGCACCACGCCTGATGTCGCTTCGGCCAGAGCCTGTGCAAGCGTACTTTTGCCCGTGCCGGGCAAGCCGGCCATAATTACGATCATCTCTTGATTATCTACTTTTGATTGCTTACCGCGTAGGTGTGGCTGCTTCGTCGCTGGTTGTAATTGTGGTTGCAGTCATGAGTCGCGGAACCACAGTATCGGTCTGGATGATGCCACTCAGCTGTTCCTGATTTGCGCGACTGGCGCCGGCCAGCATTTTGGACTCACGCCAATCGTCGTAGCGGTCCGAAACCATGATGTGGAAGACCCATTGATGGCGTTCTTCTTCGGGCTCGATCAATCCCATTTCCTTCAACGGAACCAGGTATTGCTCGACCCACTTAATCTGCTCGTTTGTCATGCCGCGACGTTGAATGTCCACGGTGATGCCGGCAAGGTGCGACGATGCGCGATCGCCTTCCGCCGGAGCTGCATTGCGGTTATGCCGCATGAGCTTCTTCTGCACCTTCACGGTGCGGACTGCGGAGTTCACCTGAATCTGCGCGCCAAACTCGGTGTAGAAATCATTGCTTAGATCGTCGAGGAAGTTCAAAGTCCATTCGCGGCAGTACCGACGGTCCAGCGGTAGTCCCGGAGAAATTTTCAAAGAGTCGTTGCCAACAATTTCCAGCAGGTCTCCGCTTTCTTCCAAGGCCTGCAATTGCACATCATCCTGAATGCGCGGTAAATCCAAACGGTCAATTTCTTCGTTCTGAATATATAAAGATTCCGGAGTGGCGCGAAATAGCGGATGCCACAAGACCCAATTCAAATGTATGCGGTGATGGCGCTGGGCTTTTGTTCTGCGTACGCCAAAAGCATGGCCGCATAGGGCCACACTTAAAACGCAGAATAGAATTAGGCTCTTCCCAGTTTTATGCACGAAGTGGTCTCTGTTATTTGAACCTGACTGCAATGACAGTAGGCGGTAATTGTAAGCCATCATTAGAAGAATCCAATCCGAAATCTGTTGATTTGGTTACCAAAGGTTACTTTTCGTTTGATTACCCTCTGGTTACTCCATCTCCAGCAATATGGATTGGTGCAACTGGGATGCCGCAGGAAGATCGATGTTTGGGGACGACTAAATCTTTAAGAATCAGTCTGTGCGTGTGTGGCGAGGGTAAGGAAATGCCCTTAATTGTCAGGAGAGGGAAAACACTTTCCCAAAAGGTCATTCGTGAAATTTCGGGAATTTGAGGGACTGCGGCGATCCCGAATTCTATTTGCTGATTCTACTTGCTGAAGAGATCGCCGATGGCTTGTTTCATTACTTCGCCGCTAACTTGTGAGATCGAGCGCGTCAGTGGAATGTCTTTCGGACAAATTTCCACGCAGTTCTGCGCGTATCCACATTCCTGAATTCCACCATCGCCCATCAACGCCGCCAGGCGCTCGCGCTTCAATGCTTCGCCAGTCGGATGAGTATTGAACAGCTGCACCTGGGAGATGGTAGCTGCACCGACGAATCCAGTGTCATCATTGAACTGCGGGCAGACTTCCATGCAGCAGCAACAGGAAATGCAGCGCGAAAGCGGATAGGTTTCTTCCTGCGCGGTCATGGTGACTCGCGGACCGGAGCCGAGATCATACGTGCCGTCAATCGGCACCCATGCTTTAACACGCTTCAGATTTTCGAAAAGAACGCTGCGGTCCACCGACAGATCGCGCACGACAGGGAACTTGGAAAGAGGCTCAATGCGAATAGGCTGTTCAAGATTGTCAACAAGAGCCGAACACGCCATGCGTGCGCGGCCATTGATGAGCATGGCGCAAGATCCGCAGACTTCTTCCAGGCAATTCGAGTCATAAGTGATCGGCGTGGTGGCTTGGCCGTCGCGCGTGACAGGATTGCGCGCGATCTCCATCATCGAAGAGATCACGTTCATGCCCGGATGCCACTCTAATTCGAACTCTTCCCACTGAGGATTGTCGTTGGGATTCGATTGGCGCTTAATCTTGAAGAGAACAGTTTTCGATTTAGCCATCTTCTCTTGAGCTACGATCTCCTGTTTCTAGATTAAACCTTCTTCTTAGTTCGAGTCGAGCCCGACAGAACCTAACCATCCATATTACGAGGCGAGCCAACACCTCCGCCGGATTCTTAAACCGAATAAAATTAATCCAACCGAAGAAAATTAATTACTTCCCATGTCCAGTGTGACCCGATAGACCGATCCGTCCTTTACTCCAAGGAAGCGAAAAGTATTGGCATCGATAAATTTGGCGATATTCAGGTTGGCTTCAGGCAGTTCTTCATACGTTTCTCCGCCCTTGCCGTCGATGAAGGCCGTATAGCCTTTACCATTCCATCCCATCACCGCGAAATGCTGGCTGCTAGGGCTGAAAGAAGGGAATTCAAAACTGGTGCCATGCACCACTTCCTGCCCGTTCAGGAAGTAAACATTTTGGCTGGTGCCGTCCGACTTGGGATAGGCATAAACCAAACGATTACTGTCTGGGCTAAAGAAAACCGGCGGAAAGGTATAGTTCGGCCGGAAGGTCCGCGTAATGAACTGGCTCAGTGAGGGAACATTGGTGACGTTGTCGTCCTCAACCAATTGGCAGTGCAGATAATTTGTGCAGGCGCCGTAAACGTAGTGTTTACCATCAAGGCTGAAGGAGAGAGACTTTTCAATGACGCTGGCAAACCTCGGGCTCTCTTTTCCATCCACAATCATGTGGAAACCATTTTGCACGTTATAGCCTTCGTATCCAAACCGGCTCCCATCATTGCTGAAAACGAAATTCTTAATCGAATTCTGGCCGTTCATTTCCTTTCCATCCACGACCACAAAATTCAAATTCCGTACTCCTACGAAATAAGCATGTTTGGAATCTGGGCTGAAATCAATAATGCCAATATTGTCGTAGGCGCGGCCCACGGCGCCGTCAATGACGGCAGCAATGCCGCCGGCCACAGGCTTCGCGTATGCAAACTTTTTGCCATCCGGACTGAAAACGATGTAGATCGAAGAAATGTTTTGCCCATATTCGTCAACCGTCGCAAATGGTGAAATCGGAGAAGCAATTTTTTCATTATTGACATACAAGGCTTGATGGATACCTTGCGCGGCAACGTTCTCATCAACTATGTAGCCCACGCGTCCGTTCGAAGCCATTATCAAATTATGGATGCCATTGCCTCCGAATGGATGAGTAGCGAGTGGGACACCGTCCACAACCACCATTCTTCCGCCATTCGCTGCCGCAGCGAACGCATAATGCTTGTTGTCGGAGCTTACGACCAGCGACTGTACAACATCGTAGGCCGGGCCGGATTTGTTATTCACGACCATGTGCCATTTCTGGTCAGCTGACATAGCGGCATATACCAGCTTCTCGTTCACGAAGGCTACCTGCTTGGTATCAATCGTTGTGAAGTTTGGGCCCTTAACGTCATCGAGGTACATATTGGAAAGGATTGGCTTATTGGCTTGTCCGATGCACGCATAATGCGCGCCACTAGGGCTGATAAGAACCTGATGTCCCGGGCCGGGAAGTCCCAGATAGTGAGTGTAGTCAAACGAATCGTTGATTGCCGGTGCGCTGAAACCGTCGTTCGTGATGGAAGCTCCAACCACCGTTTTCTGCTTACCGTCGATTACTTCTACGAGTTGATCGCCATCCTGTGCGATGTATCCGGAACGTTTTCCATCCAGATTAAACGCGACATCAATCGCACCGACGGTATATGTGTGCGCGGCATGGTCGTACTCCGGACCATCCACGCCATCAATCACGATCACTTCGCGGCTGCCGTGCATGTCGAATGCGGCAAGATGGCCGCCATCAGGACTTACAACATACATTCCAGCCTGCTTGCTTGGACCGAGGCGGGTTTCGGTGATCTTTGCATTGAGGTTGCCGCTGACTGGCATAGAACTGGTGGAAGAAGCATTCACCACGCTGCCGGGATGAGCACTGGAAGCGGAAGCGGTGTGCGTGACAGCACCGTGTATTCCGGATGCGGAGTTTTCCGCGGAGCTTGTGTGCGCAGAACCACCGAGCACAAATTGCAATTGTGTCGAGGGCGGCAGATAAACTCGCTGACCGGAAGCAACTGCCTGTGCAGTAGAGGCTGGGGCATTGTGCGCATGGTGTCCAAAACCGCCGAACACGGAGCTGACAGAATTCATCGCGCTGGAAGCCGTGCTCTGCAGTGACGACCGCATCGTAGCCGCTTCGCTGCTGACGTTCACCGTTTGCCCATTGATGAATAAAGATTTAAGTTGCGCCACGCGTCCGGAAGGTCCGTTTACCAACGCAATCATGGCCATTGAACCCGGCACAATGGTTACATCGCCGGCTTCAACCTTCTTCGCAACGATGCCGCGATATTGTTTGTCCGGCGTATCGCTATTTGAGTCCACCATGTCCATCATTCGCACTTCCACGGTCGTGCCCGCTGCGGGTACGTTCGAGTTCTCCTGCGCATCTTGCGATGGCTGATTCGCAGAATTGCTGCCGGTGTTGGAGGAATTCTGCGATGCCGTGCTTACTGCTGTGTTTGCACTCGACTGAGAACTAGTGGAAGAAGATGAGTCTCCATTGTTGGCGGAGTTATTCGCGCTAGCTGGCGCCGTAAATATCCAGTTTGTGGCAACGACCGCCCATTTTTTTCCGATTTGCAGTTGTTGTATGCGACGTTGTTCATCCGTCTGCGCGGCCGCGAGCGTCGGAAAGCTTCCAAAGCAACTCGCCGGGAGCGGACTTTTATCAGGATATTGTTGTTCAAGAAACTGCTTATATGTTTTGGCGATAGTGATCGGCGAGTTTTCAAGCGTCGTCCCATTCGTGCTGGTGACATCGAAAGTCCCGCTAAAATAAATTGTCGCCGGTATTGACTTGGTATAAGTGCAGTAATAGTGCCAGGTGCGGGCAACATGCGAGCCATTTCCAGTCGCGCCTGCCACACTAATGCGGGATGAAAATAACGCGACGACTATAAGTACGCCTGAAATCGCGATTCGCTGAATGCGGAAAAAAGATACAACCAGGCCAAGGCTTGGCCAGGAAACCTTGCTGCAAGTCATACACACTCCCCTGTGGCGGGGAATTATACGACAGGAAATTCACCACACCTATTAAGATTTACGAACTTTTACGTAGTTTTCAATGAAAGACCAAGAAGTGAAAAGTTTTGCAAAGTAAAGCCATTTAAGTGGCATTTCACTAAGTAAGTACTAAGAGACGAATCAATATTTTCGCGGCCTCGGTTGCAGCAACGACGTGTCCACGGCCTCGAACTCAAACCTCGGTTCGTCGGCGTCAGGCGCAAAACGGGCTTTCGTGGTTTTTAAGAAGTTCTTGTCATCGCGATCCGGAAAGTCCGGCTTGTAATGCGCGCCGCGGGATTCATCGCGCAAAGCGGCGCCCTGCGCGACCACGCGCGAGAGCTGCAGCATGTTGTAAAGCTGGCGCGTAAATACGAACGACGTGTTCGCCCACATCGAACGGTCGCTGAGGTTGATGTGGCGATAACGTTCCAGTAACTCCACCAGCTTGGCGTCTGTCTGCTGCAAATTTTTGTTGTAGCGGATGACCGTGCAATCCTTCGTCATCAACTCGCCGAGCTCGCGCCAAATCTTGAACGGGTTTTCCGTTCCTTCTGACTTCATCAGGCCGGCGTTGATCTCTTCCTGGCGTTTGCGTTCTGAATCAAAGTGTCCGTTGGTAGGCGCTGCCTGCTGGTTTTTGGCATAACGTACGGCATTCGGACCGGCGGTGAATCCGCCGTAGATACAAGAGACGAGCGAATTAGCACCGAGGCGGTTCGCGCCGTGGTACTGATACTCACACTCACCGGCGGCAAAGATTCCCTGAATGTTCGTAGATTGATTGAAGTCTACCCACAATCCGCCCATGGTGTAGTGCATGCCGGGAAAAATCTTCATGGGTGTTTCGCGAGGATCATCGCCCACAAACTTTTCGTAAATTTCCAGAATGCCCTCGAGCTTACGATCCAGCGTAGCCCGGTCAATATGGGTGAGGTCGAGATAAACCATCGGCTTGCCATCGATGCCGAGGTTATGTTCAAACACGACCTTGAAGATGGCGCGGGTAGCTACATCGCGCGGTACCAGGTTCCCATACTTCGGATACCATTCCTCGAGGAAATACCAGCGTTCGCTTTCCGGGATGGATTTCGGATCGCGCTTATCGCCTTGCGACTTCGGCACCCAAACCCGTCCGCCTTCACCGCGTGCGGACTCCGACATCAAGCGCAGTTTGTCTTCGCCCGGAATGCATGTAGGGTGAACTTGAATGAACTCGCCGTTGGCGTAGTAGCAGCCCTGCTGATAAAGCGCAGACTGCGCCGATCCGGTGCAGACAACGGAATTTGTGGACTTGCCAAAGATTGCGCCGTTGCCGCCAGTTGCCATAATGATGGCGTCGGCAGGGAAGATGCGGACTTCCATGGAACGAAGATCGATTGCGCAGATGCCGCGTGCGATGCGGTTGCCATCAAGTACCGCCGATAGAAATTCCCACGACTCGTACTTAGTGACTTTGCCTTCCGCTTCATAACGCCGCACTTGCTCATCGAGCGCATAGAGCAATTGTTGTCCGGTTGTCGCTCCGGCAAAAGCGGTGCGGTGATGCAACGTGCCGCCGAAGCGGCGGAAATCCAAAAGTCCTTCCGGCGTGCGATTGAAAGGCACGCCCATGCGGTCGAGCAGATCAATGATTCCCGGCGCAGCCTCGCACATCGCTTTCACCGGAGGCTGATTGGCGAGAAAGTCGCCACCGTAGATCGTGTCATCAAAGTGTTGCCAGGTCGAATCGCCTTCGCCCTTCAGGTTCTTAGCAGCGTTGATGCCGCCCTGCGCGCAGACTGAGTGCGAGCGCTTCACAGGGACGATGGAGAATAAATCGACGCTGCCGCCCATCTCAGCGATCTTGATGACCGCGGAGAGACCCGCTAAACCACCGCCGACCACGATAATTTTTGGATTACTCGCCATTCTCTGTTTTTCTCTCTTTACGGCGTAGCCGGAGCCATTTCCACCGATTTGGCCCCAGCCGGATCTATGGGCTGCTGCGGCGTTGACCGAAATTTCGTCAAACTGCCTAACCCTACTCCGCTCAGCACAAGGAAAAACGCCAGACACACTACAAGGAATCTTTTCTGCGCTTTATCGCCCGAAACAATCCCCCACTTCGCGCAGAATAACCAGATGCCGTAAGCGAAGTGCCAGGAGGCCGCTATCAGCCCCACGACATAAAAGAGGAAGAGCGGCGTTTGGAAAACTTCCGCCTGCACTTTGCCAAATGAAGCGCCGGGGTATTGATGAAGATCAATTCCGGTAAAGCGCATGGTGTATGTGTGCCAAATGATGTAGGCGAATGCGATGCCGCCCGTCCAGCGCTGGAGCGTGTACATCCAGTTGCCGGTCCATGAATAACTGACGAGGTTTCCTTCGCCTCGGTACCAGATATAAAAACCGTACAGCGCGTGATACAGGATGGGCAGCCAGATCCCGAATAGCTCGAGCAAAAAAACGAACGGCAACCCTCCCAGGAAACGGACTTGTTTCGCGTACGCCGCTGGCCCGCCCATGGCAGTAGCGTTGGAGATCAAAATATGTTCCAAGAGAAATGCGCCGACCGGAATGATGCCGCTCAGTGAATGCAAGCGGCGCAGCGTAAAGGAGATCCCTTTTCCGGCGCGTAACGGCGCCACGCCCGCTTTCGTTTGTACTGCACCCGCAGAACTGGCAGTTGATGCCAAAGCCACGCTCCCCTAGAACTTACCGAGATGAAGGCCGAACCCTTCATTATGTTGGGGAAGGAGAAGGGAAGTCAAGGAAATGTAGTGACCGCGAAGCGGCCTGTCATTACACATCAGCCGATTCGTTATACATCAGCCGATCAAAGTGAAAAGAACGCTCAGGCTCGTTCTTGTTTTGCACAACTTTTAATTTTGTTTCTGATACCACTCAAGAAATTTACGGAAAGCCGCGCCGCGATGGCTGTAGTTTGCCTTTTCTTCCGCGCTAAGCTCAGCAAAAGTTTTCTGGATTTGTGGAAAGAAGAAGAATGGATCGTACCCGAATCCGTTGATTCCGCGACGCTCGTCAAGAATCATTCCTTCGGCGTTGCCGTGAAATACAGCGAGCGTTTTACCATCGCGCGCGGCGGCGATCACGCAGACAAATCGTCCGCTGCGTTGGTCAGGCGGAATTGTTTTTAAGTTGCGCACCAGTTTGGCGTTGTTGGCTTCGTCGTCAGTATTGCTCCCGGCTTTGTGCGGTTCATCCGCGGCATAACGTGCGGAGTGAACACCAGGGTCGCCGCCGAGGGCGTCAACTTCTAAACCGGAATCATCGGCCAGAACAATTTCACCGGGAGCGTGCAGACTATATTCTTCTGCTTTCTTTCGGGCGTTCTCTTCGAATGTCGAACCATCTTCCACCACGGTTGGCAGGTGCGAAAAATTTGGAATGGAGTGGATTTGAATTCCCAGCGGAGACGCTGCTCCGACGAGATCGCGCAGCTTGCCCGCATTCGAAGTGGCGACGAGAACTTGCTTGGGTACAGGCATGGTCAGGAGTGAGCGACTTTCTTGCCGTGAGTTCCGCGTTGCCAAAAAATCATGATGATCAAAAATGTTACGGTCAGTGCGGAGAGGATCGCGCCTGCTGTGCGGTCCCATGTGCGAGTAAATTTTATTTCAACCACGCTATGCCCGGCCTGCACCGGAATCATCATCTGCGCGTTGTCACTTTCCGGTGCAACCGGCGTGACACGTCCGTTCACGGTCACTTGCCATGCTGGATAGTTAAATAAGCGTAAGACAAGCTGACCTGGCTCGGTTGCATTTGCTGCAAAGCCCTTCAATTCATTGTCCCAGCGCTGGACTTCGAATGTTGCGCTTCCACTTCCCGTGTATCGAATTTTAGGTGCATCCTGCTGGAGATCGTAAGAGTCGCCCCCTCTGGGAACGTATTCGTCGGTGCCTTCATAGCCAGCGCCGCTTTCTTGATTGTCCTGCATCTCAATAATGTCGGCGGTCTTGTTCCACCATGGCGGCAGGATCGTGTGCCACACGTAAACAACAACGCCCAGCAACGCAATATACAAAACCACTCGCGGGATGAATCGCTTCCAGGACTGCGCGGCAAGGATCGCCAAAGGAAGATTCATGCAAAGCAGCCAGCGCCAGGGAAATTGCAGATAACGAAGTTCGGGTAGATGGTTCCAGAAAAAAATCGTAGCCGGAAGCATAGAAATGCTAATCACGCCTGCCCAAAGCGTAATTACTGTTATCGAAGAAGACCGGATGCGTTTGAGCCCGAGCGTCCAAAACCCGACCAGCGCCAATGCAAGAATTTCTGAGATCGCGACAATAGAAACTAAATGATTAAAAATGTTGTGGTCATTGTCGCTGGTATTGGCAAAAAGAAAGTTGTCCTGCGGACGCAATCCTTCGGACACAACCTGGAAAATGTTGATCCACTTCTGTTCGTAAATTGCAGGCACCAAGTAAAACGCCGCCAGCAAGCCGCCCAGGACAATTCCTGCAGCGCCAACTGCCAGCATCTTCGGGGACCTGCGAAAAACAGCGAAGACCAATACCAGAAACATTACCGAATACGTCACCATCACCGCCGAGGGCACGTTGGTCAGCCACGCTGCCGCCACGATCAATGCCAGCGGAATCACAACGCGGCGGTTTCCTTCCTCTGCGCGAACGATTGCCCAAACGATCAACGGAATGAATGCGCCGGCCAATAACTCTGCAAATGCGCTGCGCCAATAAACCACCACAAGAAAATAGGGGTTAGCGGCATAAAAAATTGCCGCAAAAACTGCTTGTTTGCAGGGAAGCCATCTTCGCGCCAGCAGGAACATTGAAATTCCTGAAAGGCTCAACGCGATCCACGTGTAAGCTCCGGAAACCCACGTCCACGGCATTACTGCGCCGAGCGCAGCGCCTAACATCCACGAAGCCGGAGGATAAAAAAGAAAGCGTGCTTCACCGTATCCGTAATGCGCCAATCCCGCCCATCGTGGATAAAAAACGCCCTGTTTCCACTGGGCAAGTGTCTCCATCCAGGAATTCATGTGGAACTCAAAGTCGTGTCCGGAGGGGATTCCAAAATAAAAGAACGGCGCTACCACCAGAAAGGCGGCGATGCAGATGAGAAACACAGGAACAAGCAGCGGCTGCGATGGGTTCGAACCCGAACGGACGGAGGCGGTTTTGTTTACAGACTCGGAAGAAATGGAATCCAGGGAAGCCCTCTCCAAATCTATTTGGTAGCATGAGGATACAAGAAAATAAAGTGGTCTTCTATACTTGCCTTATCGAGGCTTGCTTATTAAGACCGAGGGGAGCCAAACATGAATAAAGCTGTGCGGTTGATGTCTATTTTATTGTTTATGGCGGTCAGCTTTGGAGTTTGGGCGCAAACCGAAACCGCAAACAACTTCGCCCCGCTGCAAAAATGGAAGTCCGCCGTGCTTACGGGCGATCCAGATACTCTGCGGGCTGTTTATAGCTCTACGCCGGGCGCCAAGGTACAAACTGCCGATGGCGCAAGCGATGTGAATACCGACGTCGCCTTCTGGTCAGGGTTGAAAGTCACGCAACTGAAAATTGATGTCGTAAAGTCGAATTCGCCCGGAGCAGGTTTGCAGGAGCTCGTGATGCAGATGGAGGTCCACACGCCCACTGCGACGACCGCGCGTTATGTTTCCGCAGGGCAGCTCTGGCAGAAGCAAGGGGAGGATTGGAAGCTGGTTGGCATACAGCGGACCGGCCTGACACGGCTGCAACAACCGGTTTCCATGGACAAGCAGATTTATGCAGAAGGCGTAGATGCCCGCGCGGAAATCAAAGAAGCTTTGGACAAAGCGGCCAAGGGCAATAAGAATGTGATTGTGGTGTTCGGCGCCAATTGGTGTCTCGACTGCCACGTGCTGGATATGGCATTCCACCGCGCCGACTTCGTTCCCGTGCTGCAAAAGAATTATGAAGTGGTGCATGTAGACATTGGCAAGGGCGATAAAAACCAGGATTTAATGAACGAATACCAAGTCCCCATGAAGAAGGGAATTCCAGCTGTGGCCGTGCTCGATAGTCACGGCAAACTGCTTGCCAGTCAGAAAAATGGAGAATTTGAAAATGCCCGTTCCATGGGACCGGAAGAGCTTTTAAAGTTCCTGAATCAATGGAAGCCCAAAGCCTGAGCCCGTATTTCCGCAAACGGGCTGCAATATTTAACGAAAATTCATTTTCCTGAAACCTTGCACAGAAGTTCCTGACCTAGACTTTTGGCATACGAGGTGGAACACAAGCCCGCCAGGGCATGAATGCCTGCGTGAGAGACGGCGCGCGGGCATTTCTATTTTGGGTATGAATTAGTTGGCGTAGGTTTCGGAACTTCTTTGCTGACGAAGATGTTGCAGAAATTCCTCTTGTCCTAAAGACTCATGACCGCGAAGCAGTTCGAGTAAAGGATCGTGCAGATCGTCAGCCTGCAGCTCGGAATATTCTTCTTTGCCGGCTGAGAATGACAATGCACGTGGCAGGATGGATAAATCCGGGACCGCTCCCGGCTGACTGCTGAGCAAATCAATAAATCCATTGACCTGTTCTCGTTGTTCCGGCGTTCGGGAAGCGAATTCGATTCCCATGCCGAAGCCAGGATGCATGACTCGTACAATGCCTTCCGCCTGTACCCGCGCCGAGCCGACTTGCAAGTTCAGCACGACTTCAGAGCGCTCAGGAAAAGGAGATTCCGTTTCCACATAGCAGCCACCGGTGCTTAGATCGGTAAGTTTGCAGTGTGCGACGGGATCGGGATCTTCCGGAGGAAGCTCAGGAGCATGTGCCGACAGCCAGGAATGTAACGCTTGACGGGGGCTTTCAGAAAGCTCCGTGAATCGTACGCCGGACTGCCCATTGGGATTGGCCCAGGCGACTTCGCTCTGGATCTCGTACTGGAAATCGGATTCCGGCAAAGTGAACTTTGCGAAAAGGAAAGCTCCCGGGGAAAGCGTTTGAGCGGAAAGAACGTCCATTCCGTCCTCGCTTACATCCAGAAGAATGCCTTCCATTTCCTGCCCATTGGCCACCCGCAGCTGTACAGGCGTCTGTACAGGCACGCGGAATGCACTGCGGCGCTCGCGTTTCATTAAGGCAACGGTAGCGCGCATGGATGCTTTTACTTTGGCTTCCGTAAGCGGCTTATAGAGAACAAAGTGGGCGCCAGCCCCGAAAACGCTGCGAACCTTCTTTTTATCGCTTAACAGCGCCACGGTCACAATGTGGCCGGAGGCTGCGGTTTTCTGGAAAATTGGCGCTGCCGCGGTGGGATCGTCAAAGTCCACAATCACCAATTCGAACTTCTGTTGAGCCAGGCGGGCAAGCGCGTCAGAAAGCTTGCAGGACTGCGACTCCAGTTCAAACTCCGCCAATACCGGAGTCAGAGTGGTAGACACGCTCTCGTCGTTCGAGACTAATAGTGCTTGGAAGATCATGGAATAAGCTTTTTTATTTGGTTAAGTCTGTGACAACAGCTTTTTACGGCCAACGAGGAGCGCGGGCTCCCTTGTTGGCGGCAGTTGAACCAGCGCCTGCGCCAGCTTTAGCCGATAGAGAAGCCGGTTCGTCCACTTCCGACAGGACAGCGCCGTCATCATCTTCCATTTCGGCAAGCAGCGGAGCAACTTCGCGCAGCTTTTCCGCAGCTTGTTGAAGCATTTCAATCTGCTTCCCCAACTGAGCATATTTGGCCTGCTTACGCCGTAATACCTCGTGAATATCCTTCATATGGCCCTCTTAGGAGACTGTAAAAAGTTAACTGCATCAGCGTCAACGGCAAAGCCGGATTCCTGATTACCGCAGTAATGGCCATCATCAGTTACTACTGATGATTGAGTGCGCAGTTGAATTCCAGATTCACGCGAAACCACTGCATTGCCGCGCTTTTTGGAATGGTTTGTAAACGCAGCTGTGGAAAAACACCCGCACTTTACCCGCTTTGTGCCACCGATATAGCACGAAGGTGGGATTTACGAGATATCGAGATCTTAGTATCTTGGCAATGAGCAGTTCTGGGGGAGGGCTGTTCGGGCGCTCTGTGATCTGAAAAGATCCAGAGCGTTCTTATTTGGTAGCCATTCTTAAATAGCCTACCCTCGTCGCTCCCTGGAATCCGTTCTTAGCCTAAAACATCGATTTGCTTTCCCGGTTGCTGCTGCGATTGCTGAGCGGCTTGCTGCTCCTGCGCTTGATTTGTATTGGTTTTCTTGGCCGTGCTGGAAGGTGCCGAGTTCTGGCTATCTTTTGCCGATCGCGCTCGCCGCGCCTGATTTTTCTGCACATTACTATTACTGCGATTCGTAGCTTGCGAAGCCTTTTGCTGGGCTTCCTGCGATTGGTTGGAATCGTGGACTTCCTTGGTTGTGGATGGCCGGACACTGTTGACGCTCATAGGAACCTCCTGCCTGCAAATGTGAAAACCGCAGGCTTACGCAGTGATCATCGTCAGAATGGGCAGGAGCTTGAGAGCAAGCTGGGCCGGCAAAAAGATGATGCATAGAAGGAACGCTAAGAGCAGCCTCGTGATGCCTGGCGTTTGCGCAAGTTTAAGGAGTGGTGGACCCGGAGAGACTTGAACTCCCAACCCTTGCGTTCGAAGCGCAATGCTCTATCCAGTTGAGCTACGGGTCCAGTGCAGTCAGTTTACGCTAATTTTCCGGCGCATCCGAGCTGCCCACTCAAACCGGAAATTGTTAATGCGAACTCGTTTATTGCGCAGCTTTCGCGAGCACTAAAACCAGAATTTTTCCGTCTGAGTGGAAGCCTCCGCCGGTGGCCGTCTTGGCTTCCGTCAGTGGATCGGCGGGCGCAATGTGCGCGCGCTGCGCGATAAGTCCCGTGCTGGACAATGTTTCGTTCACATATTCGCGTTCGCCATCGATCGCCGGATCAATTTTGTGAGTCAATCCGTTGTTGCGCTGATCGCGCTCGAAGCCAATATCGTGGGTCGCAGCGATGCACCACAATTGTTCGCCATCCACGGTGTAAGGCGATTTCCATACCCTCAGGTGATTGCGCGACATTGCTACTTTGACCGGCTCAGCATGAGCGAAACCGTAATCCTGCGGCCGCTTGAACAAATAGAGCGTGCTCATCGGCATGGTCAGGTAATCTTTTTTCTCCATCGAATTCATAAATCCCGAGACCAGCGTCGTTTGCACTGAGCTGTCCACCTTTACCCATCCTGCGGAAGTAAAAGTCTTCTCCAGCTGCGCCTGACTTCCCACGATGAAGATGTTTACCATGTCTCCAGGATTGCCCTGCATGTCAGAAATGCGGCGGGGAATTTCGGCCAGAATGTCTGGAGTAATGGAAGCGATCGTGGTTTCCTCTGGACCGCCGTTGGTCGAACTAGTGCCTTCGCTGACGACATCAATCTTCACTTGAAACGTTCCGGTAGTGTTCGAGGCGTCAGCCTGGCTCTGATTGATCCCCAAATAAAGCCTACCGCCCACAGGCGCTTCGTAGTCTTTACTTGCTCCAATCAAAAAGGGCTGCGCGGCGTCACCGGTGCCAAGCCGCCCAATCACCGCGCCGTGACCACCATCCGGCACGGCATACTGATGCAGCAGGTCCTTCCATCCCCGCGGCAAACCATCTGCTCCAAATGACTGTCCCTGCGGATAGCTCATATTTCCCGTGCTGGTGAGGTGAATCTTGGTGCCGCCGCGCAGGTCGATTTTTGAATCCACCCATTGCACGTTGCCGGGAACTTCAACCTGGCTGGTGGAAACCGTGCTGGTATTGGCATTGGGATTGGGATTGGGATTGGTGCTGGTTTGCGGCGCAGGGCTCGACGGGGTCTGACACAAAGCTGATAGAGAAGTAGCGGCGAGAAAACCGGCAATCAGTAAAGGTCGCATCGGAGAGCTCCAGTTAAGCTTTAAAGATTGACGTAAAACGGGGAATCCCGCAACTGGCAGAGCTCGAAAACAATCGGATGAAGGGACGTCAACTCACTTTTTCGACTGGCAACTTCATCCAGGCGAAGATGAAGATCAGTAGCGCCACAATCAGAAACGAAGACGGCGCGGCGAAGAAGTAGTGCAGGGAAACCCCAACCATCACAGCCAGCCAAAGAATGTTTGCCAATGCCACGCGCTTGAGCAGGCTCGATCGCTCAGCCCATAGAAATATGTCGAAGACGCCGAAGCCCAACGAAGCCACCATGAACGAAATGCTGAATCCGTTGAAGAGGTCCGACACGCTGCGCTGCGAGCCCATCAAGTTGAACTTGTAGCTGTCCATCAGGCCAATCAGCACGCGCTCGGTGTCGTTGGCAGGCGCCAGCTTTTCAAACAGAGATACAGAATGAACAAGCCCCATCAAAATCAAAAAACACGCACCTGTTTTGAATAGCCGGCGGCCCCATTTGTCATTCATGGGGTTCATTTATATAGGAGGCAGGAACTGCGAACAACTGGCACTAGGAAGTCTGGCCGAACAGGCCTTCGATCCACTGAAGAATGGCCAGCAGAATGTCATGCAAGCTGTTAGGCGTGGCTTCTTTATCGGCAGGGCGCGGAGAGGGCTTACATGGGGTCGCCATGCGACAGCCTCTCATACGATTGTTAAACCAATATCAACTAGGCAGCTTCGAAGGAATTTTCTTTGTCCGGTGAAAGCATGGCCTGCAGGCGGCGCTTCAGGTGTTCCAGCCTGGCGTCTTCGATTTCGCGCTCCCGGCGCGAATATAAAATGTGGCTTTCGTGCTCTTTGGTTGGATTGATGCGGGTTGGATGGATGGGGGTCGGATTAACGGAGCTCGAATTAACAGTGCGATTCAAATCTGCTGTATGCATGATGTCCTCGGGGGTGTGCGTCTCCATTTTATCGCGTGCCCGTCATATCGCCAACCACTCGAAAGTGCAGAATCGAGACAGGTTAATCTAATCGTTGGAATCTCATGCCGGTCGTTTCTCTCGTTTTCTCCCGAATCCTTCTTCTCTTATTTATTCTTTCTTACTTTATTCTCTCAATCTTCTCTTACTCTCAATCCTTGTTGTTTCAAAGCTTGCTTCTTTCAAATCCCTTCTATACCAATCTGAATAATTCTTGATAGCCCGAAAGTGGTGTTCTCAGATGTTCATAGTTGTGCGATGATTTCCGCGACTAAAAATGGAATCATTGGCGAAAATAAAAAGCCTGGCAGACGAAATCAAGGAAATCGTTCTTGAGAACAAGCGTTATCTTGCCAGCAACAATGCACGCGATGGTTGGCAGCGCGTCCAATACGAGCAGCGGCGGGTAAGGCTGGAATCCATCAAGTCTGAGTTGGAATCCTTATTGCAGCGCAACTAAATTGCGCAACTAAGCTGGCCGCGTGACGAATCAGGGAAATCCGCGCAATCGCATAAATCCTGCGAATCTGGCAAATCCTAAATTGTGGTAATCCCAAAATTAAAGAGGCCCGAAGATTCCGGGCCTCTTAATTCTGGCAATCGCAATCTCCAAATCAAGCCGTGCGTCTGCTACCGAAAAGAAAGTGCAGTACAAAAGAAACCAATGCGAAAAGCAGCAGAAGATGAATCAGCCCGCCGGCAACATGAAAGACCGCGAAGCCCCCAATCCATGCCAATAGCAGCAAGATAAACAAGATCATCCAAATGCTCATGATGTTTTCCTCCGTTGTGCGCATATTTCGATACGGAGTTACGGGGAAGGTTTGTATCCCAGCGAGGTTCTACAGTGCGAGAGTCCACGGCATGCGCCGTTTGCTGTAGGTAAATAGTGGCTTTCGCGATCGTCACAGGACAGGTTTTGACTGCATGTTTTTGGCAGCAGTTGCTTATGCATTGTTCTTGCGCGGTGGCCTTTACGCAGTCAAGCCCTTTACGCGGTCAAACCCGCCGTTCGATCTTGAACCCCGATGTCGGCATTAAACTGCAGTGCGATCGCCGGCGTAAGCCGGCCTTTCTTTACGCTGTCCAACAATTGATCCGGAAAAATAATCAGCGTCACGGGATGCGTTTTGTCGAAGCGGTCTAAACGAATTTTGTAATACGCATCCTGCTCGAAATAATCGAACGCTACGATCGCATAACCATGAGGCGCGGCATGGTTCTCGATCAATGTATGCAAGTGAATTTCGCTAGGAGTCAGCATGGCTAGGGACTAACTGAAGGCAGAATAGGCACGAAGTCGTAAGGTGTCTATACGGTATTTACCGTACACGTGATATGTGCCAAACTTGGATCTGAAGAAGCTCCCACAGCAGCAGGAAGAAAAAGAAGCGTCAGCCAAGAAGAAATCGAGCTGTGCTGCCCACAGTCAATTCGACGTGGGCACTTTGGTGATCGTTTGTACGCATTTTCCTTCGTAACCAGATACTAAACCTGAAGCGTCTTTAGTTATTTTCACGATTGAGATTGGTGGTAAAACTTCAAATGTTCCATCGAGGCTACTAGCATCAATTTCGCTTTGAATCAGCACTGCGGCGGATGATGCTGGATTCTTTTCCACACGTTTATACCAAAGCGGATCAGTGAGAAATTTGTACATCCCGCCGTTATTGCTCAAAGGATATGGTTTGTGGATATCCACAACTGCATCAGATTCTACCGGCATCAACTCTCCATCTTTATCAAGCCGATAGCTATACACAAGTGCATGCGGTTTTCCTTCTTCATATGTCGCAACTGCAATAACGACCATTTCAGATTGTTTGTCTATCCACTCTTTAATACAAACCAGGATTTTTCCTTTGAGTTATTTCTGCTAGACGGGCAAGTTTTTCGTGCAAATCAGGTGTCGCCAAGTATGGCTGTAACTTCCGAAGACTTCCTGCTTGCTTTATCGCATCGCGCGTCACGCTTTCCACGTAAAAGTTGGAATCGGGATTGTGCAAAGCACCCACAGCAAGAAAGAAAAAATTTCCTTCTTTGAATATCTTGCAGCCCAACTCGGAGTTGTTCTTCTTGCCTGTATCAGCGTTGGTGTGAGTTATCGCGCTGTCTTCAGCCATCAAGATGTTGCCATCGGCGTCTACCATGACAACGGCAGCGCTACTAAATGCGCTCAGAGAACTGGCAAGCAGGAAAATACCTAGCGTAAGAAATCTCATTGAAAGTCTCTTTGAGGTTTTAGTTGTTCGTAGAAAATGAAAATGTGGGCTCCGAAACGAGAAGGTTAGCACAATTGCCCTTCTCTATGTTTAAATGCGGAACCACGCACATGGGTAATCGAGGCGACAAAAAACGCACCAAAGAGATGGCGAAGTGGCAGGAAAAGAAACGAATTCAATTGCCAGTGGAACAATGCGCACAAGTCTTCGCAAAAGACCATCAGACAAGCACACAAATAAGGCAGGGGTCGAAAACGTCAAGCAAGAAAGCATCGGTTCAACGGCGACTCGCACCCAAGAAGAACTGGTTCAAAAGAA
>DASXCC010000029.1:0-7203 GCA_036491415.1 Terriglobales bacterium
GGTGAGCATCGTGGGCACCGACGAGGTCGATCTCAACCGCAACCACATCAGTTTTGTGTCACCTCTAGGGCGCGCGTTGATGAAATCGGCAGCGGACGACGAAGTAGTTCTACAAGCGCCGGGCGGGACAGAATATCTGACCGTGATGGAAGTGCGTTACGAGCGCATTTCTGTGGAACCGTTCCGTGAACCACCCGGATCCGAGGCCTCGGCAAAGGGACTGCCTCGCCGACGCTAATCCACCTGACTGATGGCCATCAGCCGGACTCTCTCTTCCGCACGTTGCATTCGGATCCCTCAAGCCCCAACAAAAGGTGCAGCGCAATACCTGCGCGTGTCTACGGACCTCAGCAATTCACGACAAATAGCCGTCCTTAAAATATTCACTGATCAATAGGACACCTAATGCTTATTTGTTTCCGTGGAACCGTTGCCTTAGCTTGAGGAAAATGAACTCTGAACCGATTCCGTGAATGCTGTCTAGCCCCCTTCTTCCTACTTCGGAATGCCAATGACGGCGATTCCGGACCTCTGCCTTATGTTCGTACAGGGCCACAAGGTCAGAGTGAAGTGCAAACTGAATACAGCCGAGCCCTACCAGGAACCCGTAGACCTCGAAAAATATGTCCGCGAACACCAGATCACGCAATGAGGGCCCATGAAGCAACTGTGCGGTTGGATCCTCGTTTCTCTGACAGCTTTAGTCTGGTGCATCGCCCTCTCGGCAAGTGATGCTCGCAATACAGGACAGAATGCATGAGAAGTTGTTCTTAGGGGGACGAGAAGATGACATACCGCCGAACAGCCATTGTCTTTTTTGGAATAGTTCTGGCCTTCCTTTTGGGGGGAGTTCTGGATTATCTGGTTGCTACCCATACCAGGGACGGAAAGCTTGCGATGCGGGTCATTCAACTGGGATCGGGGGCAACAATGACCGACGCACAGATCGCTCATGCCATTGGGGATGATCCGGTGCGAGTCATTCGCCGCGCCTCCCAGATGGGAGACGCGTCAGTGCTCACTGGGTGCTTGATAATCGGTATCCTCGTAGCGTGCGTTGAGAAGCGAATACCGGGCAGGATGACTGCCTTCACTTTGGGCCCCTACTTTTTCTGGAATTTTTGGCACGAAGCGTTCGCGAGAGTGCTCCCTCCAGCAGAGTCCGCATTCAAAGTTGCAAAAGTGGCCGGTATAAACATCGCCTATCTCGCGTTGGCGATCTTACTGTCGGTAGCTGTCGCTCGACTCTTTTCGCGCCGCGCTCGGTTGACAGCCATCGAGCAAAAACGAGCGTAGCAGATGCTGCGGGGTTTCTCTAATACCGGAAACCGAAAGTTGAACTGGGCAATCGTTCTCTTCGGGCTATGTTGTTTGGACTGACAGGGGGAAATGTTGCCGAGGCCGGATTTTTGGATATGCATGGACTTGGCATGCGCAGCCCCTTCCATTTTTACCATTCCAGGATAGAACCCCCCAGGACATAATGGACGCAACAATTCAAGTGGAACACACGCACGGCCCAATTCTCCTGATTGCAGGCCAGAATGACGGCATATGGGATTCACCCACCATGACGAAGGCTATCGTCGGCCGGCTCAAACAAACACACTTTGCATATGACGTAGAACGTTACGATTATGATCATGCAGGGCATCGCGCCGGGCGACCGCAGATCGTTCCTTCATGGCACAGTGAGATACGGAATCCTGTCTCAGGTAATGAAATGGAACAGTGGGGCGGCAGCGCCGAAGGCGACGCGCATTCTTCCTTGGATTCGATTCCCAAAGTATTGGACTTCCTCAATCGTCATCTGCAAAATACCGCACCAGCTTCCACGGCGAAACTGCATGCGGAGCTTTCGGTAAGTAAGTAAATCAGTACATCAATGACTTGGCGCTGAACTCGCCACTGATTCGCTGCTGCGCTCGCTGTATGTACAGTATGCGTTTGCGGACGCGCCACCGCATACATTTCATTCGCGATCAGGCGCGCCCGGGCCTCCTGATACAATCACGGCGGGCAAATATGGTTAGCAAGTTTAAATGGCGGCTGTTCCGTATCCGCTTGGCGTTTGAAGATCCACGCAGCCGCGCTTATGACAAACGTCACCATGTGGAGACCGCGCGGGAAGAGGTACTGGGTGAAATGGGCGTGGCCGCCGACGCCATCAAGCGCGGCAACACTTACTATCGAGTGACGTGGGGCTGGCTGATCAAAAAGGCGATGGCGAAGTTGGACATCGATCCCCGGCGCTACAGTTTCATCGACTACGGCTCTGGCAAGGGCAAAGCCATGCTGATGGCCTCGGACTATCCGTTCAAAACCATCATTGGTCTCGAGTATGCAAAGCGGCTGCATGACATCGCCGCTGAAAACTGCCGGACATATCGCAGTGCGGACCAGCAGTGCCGTTCACTGGAACCAATCCTGGGCGATGTCCTGGATTATGCGCCGCCGCCTGGGCCAATCGTTTGTTTCATGTGCAATCCCTTTGACGAGACAACACTGCGCGCTGTCTTCAACATCTGGCGCGCTCGTTACGAGGGCGGAGAGCGCGAAATCCGCATCCTTTACCTCAACATGCGTAACATCGCGGAGTCGGACAAGGTGCTGGAGGACCAGGACTGGCTGGCTCCCCTGGCACGGAATCGGCGTTTTGTCGTGCTGGCGCCGAAAGCGATATGACGTTCAATAGGCCCAAAGCCTTCATGGAAACGCCGCTGTCTAAGTCTTTCGAAGTCCCCGCAGATAATTTCTAATTTGCAGAATTTCCTGGTCCGCCAACCGCGCGAATTTTTGGAATGCGGTCCTCTACAGGTGGCAGTTGCGGGAATGCCGCGTGCGGTTCGGTCTGATACCAGTAAGCAACAGACGCAAAATTATCGGAGCGGACATTGGCGTGTCCGTGTTCGATAGACGCGCGCATAGATTTCGTAAACGGAATGGGCGAGTCGAGGTGGAAGCGGTAAAGTTCCCAGCGTCCGCCGGCGAGTTCGTGGCCTACGACTGGCGCGCCGTAAAGTGGATATGAAAAAGGATGGCCGCCGAAGTCCCATGCGCCGAGGAAATAATCTTCTGAGCCGGTGCCATTGATCGAAGGAAGCTTTTCGCCGTCCACGAAGAACATGTCATCGCCTTCACCCCACCATCCATCCTGATTCTGAATCACTGACATGGTGACACCGACGAAATGTCCGCGCCCCGTGGCTTCCAGCCAGGTGTAGTTGCCATCACCGTCGAGGTTTTTCTTGTTGTTCACGATGGCATCGCCGTTCGACTTCCAATCCGTTGTCCATCCTTTATTCGGCGTGGCCTGGCGATACTGCGCGTGGAAGTAGAGAGTGTCGGCGGCCAGCGGTTTTGCGTGGGCCTGAAAATCAATATTGAAGTAGAACGCGTCCACCTTGTCTTTGCCTTCGTTAGTGACGGTGATGCGTCCGTGTTTTTGAAACGGCATGGGGAAAAAAGAGTTCAAAGCTTTATCGGGCGCGACCTGGAGAGGGATCGACTGGATCATGAAATATTCGCCCGTGCCTAATCCAAAGAAATCTCCAATGGGAGCTTCCACGCTGGGAGTGGATTCACCGTCCCAATAGGCGCGCAGAACCAGCTTCTTCAGGTGAAAGTCTTCGCGAGAAGCAATCGTCACCCACACATGGGTGATCATGCCCGGGCCGGCTTCATCGAACAGCGTGAGTGTGTCTCCCGCGGCGATGGAACGCGCGTCACCATTGCCGCCGCTACGGTCATAACTGGAAATTCGCTTTTGCACATAATCGTGAGGTTTGGTGAGGTCGGCGAGTGAGCCAATGCCTGTTTGCGCGAAGCAGATTCCGGAAATGAGTAAGAACAGAAGACTGAGGAAGCTGATGGTTCTGAGCATGATTTTTGGCCTAAGGGTTCTCAGGGTTTATACGCCGTCGACCAAGATACCGAACTTCAAACAACGCGTAAAGTATTTGACAAAGATGCAGTGGATTAAATTAAAGCACCTATAATCAATGTCTTACGGGTTATCTGCGGCGCCCTCTATTTGTCAGAAAAATATTTTGCAATACTGGGAAACCTGTAGATGGGGTGTCGAATCCAAGGTACGGTGCAAATATGCAGACCTTAGATTTAGAAGTTTTGAACCGCAGCCCGAAGAATTATGGAATTCAGATCGAACCCGCGTACGATTGCGACGGCTCCGAGTGCCACCAGCCGATTTTCCGGGAAGATGGAACGTTGAACCACATTCCTCCACACTCACACATGATCGAACGGGATTCATTCGGCGAACGCTGTTACGCGATTTTCTGTGATTTTCCTGCGGAAAAGGTTTCGACTGCGAAACAACGCAGCGCTTGCTACTAGGGTCAACGTTGGGCAACGTAAAAAACCCCGCTGTCTGCAATCGCAAACAGTGGGGTTCTTTCTGTAATCACCGTAATCCCGTTAAAACTGGTTCCAGAGAAACTGGTTGTAGACTTCGTGATGGAACTGCAACTCCGGAGCCTTGACTACAGTTCCCAGCAACCGTGAACACCGGTCAGCCGAGGCTTGTTTCAAGTCCGCATAGCGTCCCTTCACGTCCTCTCCCAGCAACTTGGTGGCCCAGGTGGACTTGCGGAAGTCTTCCAGTGCCGTGTAGATATTATCCGGCAAGTAGCGTTCTGCCTGGCGCAGGTTCTTGATCTTAGAAGTCTGCCCATCCAAACCGCTTTTGAACACAGAATAAAGAACCATGTACGGATTGGCGTCAGGACCGACCGACCGTACTTCCACGCGCATGCTCTTGTCGTTTCCAATCGGGATACGCACCATGGAACCGCGATCCACGGCCGAAGCCTTGATCTGGTTCGGAGCTTCAAAGTGCGGATCAAGTCGCCGATACGCATTCACGCTGGCATTGAGCAGCAAGCAAATATCATTGCCATGAGTGAGAATGCGGTCCACAAATTGCCAACCGAGGCCGCTGAGTTTTTCCTGACCTCTGGGATCCCAGAAAAGGTTTTTGCCGCCCTTGCTGATGGAAACGTTGGTATGCATACCGCTGCCGTTTACGCCTACCACCGGCTTGGGCAGGAACGAAGCCGTCATGCCGAGTTTGGTGGCGACTTCACGGCAGATCAATTTATAGATTTGGATCTGGTCCGCGGCGGCCACAACTTCTCCGTAGCCATAGTTGATTTCAAACTGCGAAGGCGCAACTTCCGGATGGTCTTTTTCGTTCTGGAAGCCCATGGCGCGTTGCACTTCGGCAGCGGTGTCAATGAACGAGCGCAGAGGGTCACCGGGCAATGAGTGGTAATAACCGCCTGTGTTTACATATTCGAATTTCCCGGTCTCCTGAAAGTGGCGCTCCGCGTCGGTACCTTTGAAGAGGAAGCCTTCAATTTCATTGGCGGCGTTCAGCGTGTAGCCTTGCTTTTCATACAGTCCCTGGGCAAAAGCCTTCAGGATGCCGCGAATATCGGCCGCGTATGGACCGCCCTTCTTCTCGATGACGTCGCCAAACACCAGCACTTTGCCAGGGCCAAAAAAATCAGAAGGCGCCCAGTAGAAGGCTGACCAGTCTATGGCCAGGCGAAGATCGCTTTCGCGCTGCGCGGTGAAGCCGCGAATAGAGGAACCGTCAAAGGTGAGGTTGTCCCAGCTTTTGATCAGGAATTTCTTGTCATAGTCGAGCATATGCAGGCGACCTTCAAGATCGCTGAACATGACGGTGACGGCTTTGATCCGGTTCTCATCGGTCAAATATCTGAGACGCTCTTCCTGGATTTTGTGGGCGGGGACGCGGTTCTTACGCTGCTCTTTTGCTTCGAGGTTAAGTTCTTCCAACTCTTCGTAGGAAAGTGTCAGAAAATTTCTTAGTTCGTTCGACATGGATCTCCTTGAATATGAGATGAAACCAACTGAATTTTTTTGGACTGGCAGTGACTCGCTAGGATACGTACAACTTTTTCTTCCGGCCAATTAAAAGTCTTGATGGGCCGTATTTGCTGAATTTATGGAGTCGAGGCATATTAAAGGGGAAGTGGCCGCCTGCGCAAGATATTGTTTCCATGTGTTTTAAGCAGCTTAGAAGAGTAGCGCAATGGCCTTGAGGATGGTGCTAGACTTTGAGGTTCTTCGCGCGAGCGGGGCGTTAATTTTGCCGTAGAAGAGAGTGCGACCAATGGCAGTGGAAATCGTGGGAGTAATTGGCGCTGGAACCATGGGGAACGGGATCGCGCATGTTTTTGCCCGGAGCGGCTTTCAGGTAGTGCTGTGCGAGGTGGAGCAGAAATTTCTAGATCGGGGCTTGGAAACGATCGGGAAAAATCTGGACCGCGAAGTGGCGAAGAATAAAATTACTGCCGCTGATAAGAAAGCCACCCTCGACAGGATCCGACCGGCATTGAAACGCGATCAACTGGCGAAGTGCGATTTCGTCATTGAAGCAGCCACGGAAAAGCTGACGATTAAAACAGAGATATTTCGCGATCTTGATCAAATCTGCGGTCCGGAAGTCATTCTTTCCTCCAACACATCTTCCATTTCGATTACCAAGCTTGCGGGACTCACCAAGCGCCCGGAAAAAGTGATTGGGATGCACTTCTTCAATCCTGTTCCGGTGATGAAGCTGGTGGAAGTGATTCGCGGGCTGGCGACCTCGGATGAAACTTTCACCACAGTGCGCGACCTGGCGGTGAAGTTGGAGAAGACTCCGGTGGAGGTGAACGATTCGCCGGGATTCGTTTCCAATCGCGTGTTGATGCCGTTACTGAATGAAGCCATGTACACAGTGATGGAAGGCGTCGCCACGCCGGAAGCGGTGGATGAAGTTTTCAAGCTGGGAATGGCGCATCCCATGGGGCCGCTGACGCTGGCGGATTTTATCGGCCTGGATGTTTGCCTCGACATCATGCGTGTGCTGCACGATGGATTGGGTGATCCGAAGTATCGTCCGTGTCCATTGCTGGTGAAAATGGTGGACGCCGGTTGGAGGGGAAAAAAGAGCGGACGAGGATTCTATAAGTACTGATTGAAATTTTATGATTTGGCATCCTCAGCGAAACAGGAATGAATGTTACAAGCATGAACACTACTAACAAGAAAAGCGATGTTTTGCAGTACGTCTTGGCAGTCATTCTGGGAATTGCCGCCGGTATTGTAGATGTGCGGCTCAGCGATCTGCTGGTCACAGCTGTTTCTGTGATGATTGCGACCATGATGCTC
>DASXCC010000030.1:0-31325 GCA_036491415.1 Terriglobales bacterium
TTCCCGCTTCCAAAAAGTTTGTCATTCCGAGCGCAGCGAGGATCTGCTTTTCATAACAAATGTACTCCGCAGGTTTGTCATTTCCTCAACCCTCTCCTATCATGAAAATAAATTCATTTCATCGAGGTCATCATGTCCGAACCGTCTTATGAAGAGTTGAAAGCCCGTTTATCGGAACTGGAAAAACAGCAGGGAACCCGCCGCACTGGAAGCCTGGAATTCAAGGTAGGAGAAAAAGGCGGAGTCAGCGTCTACGGCCTGGGACGTTTTCCGGTCACCCTCTACTACGAACAGTGGAACCGCCTCTTCGATGCCGTCGACCGCCTGAAACAATTTCTGGAAGACAATAAAGCCAAACTAAAGCTTAAAGAGTAGCCCACATAATGCATTTTAGAGGGCGGTTGTGCCGGGCGCCTGTTATGCGCTGCCGGGGCAAACCGCTATCCCTTTTTTGCATACTCATGACTGGCGCAGAAAGATGCAGGTGTGTGGGGGCCCCGTCCGGAATCGAACCGGAATTGCAGGTTTAGGAAACCTGTGCTTTATCCATTTAAGCAACGGGGCCTGAAGGTTCAATCCTATCGCTACATATTCATGATAATTAATATCAAATTTGCAAATCCGAAAAGAAAAAATGAAAGTGAAAAACCGGCTGGAATCAGAATGTGCTTAAGTTCTGAGTCGTCAAGTTTCCCGCGAGGCACGGATAGCTTTTTTTGACTCTCGAAGGCAGTTTTTATCTCTTCAAGTAATAGCCTTAGTTCCGCACAATCTGCTTTCTCATTGAGTTTATCTAGCTTTTCTAACCCTGATTTCCTTGAGTCATTTAATGCCTGGATATGACGCGACAGAGCGCGTTCATATCCTCTCGAAAGTGCAAGAATTGCAACAATAGAAGCGCATATGCAGATTAGCCAGCATACAGTTGTAATCTTTGTAGTACACCACAGCGTGTTATTACTTTTCACAGCTTGAAGACCGGATGAAAACATTAGCGCTAATACAACGCCAGACATAGTGATGATAGTTTTCATCACGTCTACATACATCGCTCTGCTTTGTTCCGTGATCGCTCTTAATCCTTTATCGGCTTCATCCTTGAAATGCCAGGCAAAAAAGGCAGGGGGAAGCAACGACAAAATTATTGCGATAACTTCGAACCCAGGATAGGTATTGAATACCTGAAATATGCAATGCATTATTTCTCCTTGTTTGAATTCGCGCACAAAGGTATTACAAATCGTTTCCTGCATATGGTTGCAATGCCACGCCTGTTCCAATCTGCCAGTTTGATTCCTTATCTCAACAAAGACCACACTAAAAGTTTCCAGCCATGCATCGTATTTGTGTGGAGCTTCCGCAGCGTATGATTGCGGAATAATTGTTTCGGGCCCCATCGTAATTACGAGGTGAATGAATGTCCGAACCGGAAACTAGTTTATCCGTTCCTTTAGCGCAAAAGTCTACCATGCAGCGGTTGGTCGGCTCCATTGTCAGCCCGCTCGGAACCTTTGCCGACATCGCGCGCAAACCTACATGGATCGCTCCCGTACTCATTAGCCTGCTGCTTGGCCTGGCTACCACCGCGACATTCAGCCATCGTGTCGGATGGGACACTGTCATTAACAAACAGCTCGAGCAAAGTCCGCGGACCGCGAGTTTGCCGCTGGAGCAGCGCCAGCAACTCGCCGCGAAGCAAGTGCCAATTGCGCGGGTGGTGGGCTATGCGGGCGCAGTGATATTTCCATTTCTGTTGGTGGTAGTGCTCGCGCTGATATTTTTCCTGATCTTCAAAGTTTATGGCTCGGTGGTCACCGTCGAAGGCGTTACTTATAGCGCGTCCCTGGGCATCATTTCATTTGGATTTATGCCGCAAATGATCAAGGGATTGATTGGTGTCGTGCTCCTGCTGCTAAGAAGCCCCAATTCCATCAACATCGAAAACCTGGTGCCTTCAAATTATGGAGCGTTAGTCGGCGATAGCGCAGCGAAGTGGATGCTTGCGCTGATGACGCGGCTGGACATTTTCAATTTCTGGGTGATTGCCTTGATCGCGCTGGGCTTTTGGCAGATCAGCCCCAAACGATTTAGTTATGCGGCATCCCTGGCGATCATAGCTGGTATGTACTTGGCGTATACGCTGGTAGTTGTCGGGTTCAGCGCCGCATTTTCATAACGCGCAGTACTCAGGCTGCTGCATTTCCGTATCCACTGAGCGGCGGGCGCACATACGACACTGGCTTTTCGTGCAGCAGTAATTCCGTGGCTTGCACGCGCGGATCGCTGTGGAACCAGCGCTGCACCACGTCGTCGTGCAGGAAGTTGGCGATGGCCAGAAACGACATGCCTTCATGGTGCGCCATCCAGCAGTGCACAATCTCGCTGCGGTGCCGCCATGTGTGTTTGGAAGGATTGAAGTCCACCGATTCGTAGAACCCGTAAGGCCCAATCCATTCTTGCCGCGCCATCTCCCGCAGGTTGCGGATCGATTCCGTAGCATCCACCGAAAGCGACAGGAAAGTGGAGTAGGGCGAGATCACCAAGCTTTGCACGTCGTCGTCTTTGCGCAGCGCGACACGTGAAATTCCAAACGCATGATATTGATAATTTCCGGCCTCGTCGGTTTTTGAATACGCCGACTCTGAAATTCCCCACGGCACATGCTTGGTGGCGGCATACATGCGTTGCAGCCGCACAACCGCATCGCGAGAACGTTCGAGTAAGGTATTGGGATACGAGCGCATCCACAGCGCCGGCATAAGGTACTCGAACATCGTCCCAGTCCATGACATCAGGATCGGACGGCCGCGGTCGAGCGTGTGTGCGCGTCCTAACAGGAACCATGTCTCTTGCGGGATTTCGTCTTTCGCAATGCCGACGAAACTAGCAATGCGTGATTCGGATGCCAGCAAGTCGTAGCAGGCGTCATGCAGGATTTCCGCGCCCGCGTCGAAGCCAACCGAAAGCAGCTTGCGGCGTTTATCCAGCAGGAAGTTGAAATCCATTTCGTCAGCCAAACGATTGGCAGCGGTGGCGATGCTACGTAGCTTCGCGATCAATTGGGTAACGTTGGCGTTGGCCTGCGGCAACAGATTGAGTAACCGCTGGTACGCATCCCTGCGCGCGCCAACCAGAGAAGAAGCATTCATTGCAGCGATCAACCGCATTTCCAGGCGCTCAATCAGTTCTGGCAGCCGCTGCAACACAGGATGCTCGTACGAAGCATTCAGGCCAATATTGGCGTCCTGGCGGAGCGAAGCAAACTCCGGCAGCAACCACGGAACGTATGACGTGATGGTTTGCTGGATGGTGTTCAGCAGACTTCCGGCAGAAGCCGCGAACCATTCAATATCAGCATGGTTCTTTGCCGAAGGAGTTGTGTTCTGCGTGAGCAGCTCCGCAAAGCGTTCCTGCTGCGCTGGGTCCATGAGCCATTGCAGGGAAGAACTTTTCAAATGATGTTCCGCATTGTGCAGCGCTTTGCGGGGCAGTGCATGCATGTCATGCAGAATGCGCAGGTAGTCGGTGAAGCCGTCGAGCAAATTGTTTTCAATCACCGGACGGCGCAAGCGTTCCGTGCAGCCTTGCTGCAACGTCCAGAGCGAAGCCACCAGATTGCCGCTGTCCACGGAGGAAACAAAGAGCGGCGTGAGCGGTTCGAGCGTCTTGGTTTCGTACCAGTTGAGCAGATGCCCTTTGTAACGCGGCATCTTCTCCACCGTCGCCAGCGTGCGCTGGGTGAGCTCGGCAAATTCCGGAACAGTCAGATATCCAAACTCGCATGCCGCCTGCCGCGCGTTTAAAAGCAAGCCGATATTGGTCGGGCTCACGCGTGCTGCGACTCGCAGCGGCTCTTCGTGCATTTCCTGTACGTTGTCGGGAATCAGCCAGTGGTGCTCTTCGGTGCTGAATTCCGCAAAGTATCTCCATGTACGCAGAGCGGCGCTGCGCAGGAATTTTTCGTCTTTCTGGGGAAGTTCATTGCGCACCGGTCCCGGCGGACGATTCAGCCAAAGCGCGACCAGTTTGCTGCTGCCCCACAAAAGAAGAATGGGAACGGCGGCTGCCAAAGCGCGGGGACGAATCCACAAAACCAGCAAGCCGAGCACCAGAGCGATTGCCGGCATCCAGTCGAGATACATATCCACCGGAGCGCGTTTATTGCGGCCAAGTTCAGCTTCTGCCGCAGTCTCCCATTCCAGCAGGCGTTGTCGTGTGTACATGCGGCGCACCGCTGTGCGCCCTACTGCATCGAGAGAAACCAAAGTCTGATGAACGAGGAAGATGAGCGTAAGCAGAACGCCGAAGTTGGCCGTGCCTAAAGTGTCGGTGGCATCGCGAGCAATCTGTTTTTTCTTCTCCACCGCAGCGCGCGCCAGGTTGAAGGCAAACTGGAACCACGTGGGAACGAACAGAATTCCGACGGTGACAATCGTCCAATACAAAGAGGAGCCGGGAAGCACCAACCATCCAAGGACAAAAAGTAAAAGTGTGGCGGGCTCGACTAAACTGCGGCGCAGGTTGTCGAGGATCTTCCACTGCGAAATAACGGAAATCGGATTGGGCACGCGCTTGCCCGATTCATCCGGCACCCGCGGGAAGAGCCATTCCACAATCTGCCAATCCCCGCGTAACCAGCGGTGCTTGCGGCGATTATAGGCGCTGTAGTGGGACGGATAATCCTCGATCACTTCAATGTCGCTGGCGAGTCCGGCGCGAGCATACGCGCCTTCGATCAGGTCATGGCTGAGCAGGGCATTGCGCGGGAAGCGACGGTCCAGCACTTTGTGGACTGTGTCCACTTCGTAAATTCCTTTGCCGGCAAAAATACCTTCGCCGTATAAATCCTGATACACGTCGGAGATTGCGCGCGTGTAAATGTCGAACCCGGTTTGTCCGGAATAGATATTCGCGAGGCGCGAAACCCCGGCGCTCTGCACGCTGACACCAACGCGTGGCTGCAAAATTCCGTATCCGGCAACCACGATATTTTTTTGCGGATCAATGACGGCGCGATTCAAGGGATGCGCCATGGCCCCCACCATGCGTTGCGCGGAACCACGCGGCAGTTCGGTGTCAGCGTCAAGCGTAATGACAAACTTCGCCTGTTCCAGCACGCTCATATCGCCGATCTTCACCGGGAAGCTGTCGTACTGACTGCGCATGAGCTGATTTAAGTCGAGCAGCTTGCCGCGCTTGCGCTCCCATCCCATCCACACGCGCTCGCGCGGGTTATACACGCGATGGCGGTGCAGCATGAGGAACGATCCGGTTCCATCCTTCAAATATTTTTCGTTGAGGCCGCGGACCAGGTCGGCGCATAAATCCACGCGCGCATCATTCTCGTTGGGGCGCTCACGCGAATCCGGCAGATCGGTCAACAGCATGAAATGCAAGTTGCGGTCGTGATTACCGAGATAACGGACTTCCAGATTGTCGGCCAGACGGTGAATTTGATCATCGTTCAGCAATAACGCGGGAATGGCCACCAGAGTCGTGCAATCCTCAGGAATACCTTCCGCGAAATCCAGTTTCGGAATAATCTTCGCCCGCAGCAGTGACGTCATCAGGTAATTGATGAGCTGCACTGCAGTCTGCGAGGAAGGGAAGAGCAACACGATCATCGAGAACAGAATTAAGGTGATAGGCGTGTAGCGCGGCGTGAGGACCAGCAAAATTCCCGAAAGAATGACCAACGACAGAAACAAAATTCCCGGAAGATAAATTTCATCGGGATGCTTCCGCAGCAGCGCGTAAACCTTCCTGCTGAATTTCGGGTTATAACCAACACGCCTATGCAGTGTCGGCGCGCCTTCGCCAACCAAGTAATAACCGATGTGCGATTCGCGGGCTAAAATGCGCGGATCGCCGGAAGTTTGCTTCGCTGCTGCACGGGCAAGCTCGAGAGCTTCTTTGGCAATACCCATTTCGCCGCGGTCGCAGCGCTCGGCGATTTCCACCAGCTCCGCGCGGTAAAGCTCGCGGCTGTCGTAGTCCATGTGTCCGTAAGCACCGGTTGGATCTTCACGCAGTACTGCATCAAAAAGGATCAATGGCTCAAGCAGACTTTTCCACGCAGTGTGTGAAACCTCACGCAAGCTACGAACACAAATTCCAATTCCATATGTGCCATGTATATCGGAAAGAAGTTTGCTGCCACGGGTGCCCAGCTGGTCGAGCAGAATAGTCTTGATGGCCAGCGGAAGCGTGAACAGCTCCTTCATGTTCAGGGCGGCATTTCCCTGGAAGGAGCCAATGAATTCCGTAAAGGTCTGTTCGCTGAATTGGTATTCAACCGCCGCCAGATATTTTTCCGCCACCACGGCGATTCGCGGCAGGACGACGCCTTCAGGATTTTGCGCGTGGGGAAGTTTTGGCAACTCTTTTACTTCTTCATGAACGCTGCTCAGCTCGTTGTAAAGCAGACGGACGTTGTCGCGCAGCCAGTTGAAGTCGTCCGATCCGGTAATCCCTTTTTCCAGGGTGCTGAGGGAAACAAAAACCGGCCGCAGCAAAAAGCTTAAACGGTCAACGCGCTGCTGAAAATATTTCGAGGACTGTGTCCCCGGGACCCAAGCTAGGTCATGCGACAAAAGGTCTCCTTGTGCGCGAACAGCAGGAATTTCCGAAGCGGAAAACGTTTCGGGCGTGCGCTCCACTTCTTTGTTCACCAGCTCTAGATGCGTGTTCTGAGGCATTCTTTCCTGTTCCTACCGATAGCTGGCAGCTTGCATTTCAAACATCTCCGCATACCGGCCGCCAAGGTGCGCGAGATAATCGTGATTACCTTCTTCCACAATATTGCCGTTTTCAAGTACTACGATGCGATCTGCCATGCGCACGGTCGAAAAGCGATGGGAAATGAACAGCGCCATCTTCCCAAGCGTTAACTCCGCGAAGCGCTGGAAAACTTGCATTTCGCTGCGAGCATCGAGCGCTGCCGTCGGTTCGTCAAGAATTAAAAGCTGCGCGTCGCGCAAGTAAGCACGCGCCAACGCCACCTTCTGCCATTCGCCGCCCGAGAGGTCCACGCCGCCTTCAAAGCGCCGTCCCAGCATTTGTTCGAGGCTGCCGGGAAGTTTTGCGATCACCTCAGCGGCCAGGCTTTTTTGTGCGGAATCCTGAATCAACGACAGGTTGGCAAGTTCGTCAATCTTGCCGACGGCAATGTTCTCGCGTGCCGTCATTTCATAGCGAACGAAATCCTGAAAGATGACGCCAATCTGCCCGTACAAATCTTCCAGGCTGTAATCCCGTAGATCGACGCCATCGAGCAAAATTTGCCCTTCCGTTGGATCGTAAAGACGTGTAATCAACTTTACAATCGTAGTTTTTCCTTGTCCGTTCTCACCAATGAGTGCAACTCGCTCGCCAGGATGCAAGTGAAAATTTAATCCGTTCAATATCCGCCGCGGACTGCCCGGATAACTGAAGGAAACGTTGATAAATTCAAATCCGCGCCTGACAGGTTTAGGCGCAGGTAGTGCATTCGGCTTAGATCGAATACTGGGTTTCATCTCGAAAAATGCAAGTAAATCCGTTAGGAAGAGCGCCTGGTCGGCAATGCCGGCCACCGTCGAGAAAATTTGTTGAATGTTGGTGCTTGCACCCAGAATCTGTGCGGCAAGGAAGGTAAGAGTGCCGATCGAAATACTGCCCTGAATGGCGCGCAATACGATGAATACGTAAGCGGAATAATATCCCAGGGTTGCGAGAACAGAGAGCATGGCCGTGGCGGTGAGTTTGCGCCGTGCCAGGGAAACATCTTCTGCGTAGATCTGGTCCGAAAGTGTTCTAAAGCGATCAGTGAAAAAGTCCTTCAGACCGAAAAGCTTAAGTTCCTTCGCAGCTTCTTTGCTGCCTCCTACCACGCGCAAATAATCGAGCTGCCTTTTGAGGGGAGTCTGCTTGAAATTCTTTGCGTATCCAAGGAAAGCAAAATGGCTTTCGCCTAAGAACGCGGGAACAACTCCGCCAATTAGCAGCAGAATGAGCCAGGGCGAATAGAACATGATCGCGATGGACA
Source organism: Terriglobales bacterium (assembly GCA_036491415.1). Classification (GTDB taxonomy): domain Bacteria; phylum Acidobacteriota; class Terriglobia; order Terriglobales; family Acidobacteriaceae; genus JAICKN01. Next base: position 8,027 of record DASXCC010000030.1, read on the forward strand.
TGCCGGCTGCGGTAATAATCTGCTGCACAAGCTGTCCGATGGACTGGATCATGGCCAGTCGGTCGGTCGCTTGCACGCGAGCCCGTTCCAGCCGGTCGTAGTACACCGGATCTTCGTAAGCGATCAGATCAAGACTAGCCGCCTGCTTCATTACCTGAATGCTGACGTGGCGGACGTACTTGTCGGCAAGCAGGGAATTGAGGTAGTCGATGATGCGGGAAAAAATGCTGGCCAGAACCGCAAGAGCGAACTCCGTCCCTACAAGCCACCAGAAATGCGGCCGGAGAGGCTGATGCTGCGTAGTGGCCTGAATGATGGCATCAATAACTAGCTTTGTAACGAAAGGGATGGCGATGGGAAGCATGGACACTAAAAGCCGGAAGACCAGCCCCAAAATGACGACCAATCGGCCCGATTCCCAGACGATTTTCAAAACAGGGGGGACGTTGCGTAAGGCTTGTAGGCGCTCTCGCCAACTGCTCCAGAAACTTTCTTGTCCCGCCATAGGTTCGGTAGCGTTAGAAAAGCTAATTTTTTAGAAGGATTGCGGCCCCGGAAAGAACAGAGCTATATCATACGGGACAAAAGATGCGGAAACAAAGCATAAGGTTTGTTTTACAGTCACTTACGGCATATTCGAAAGCTTTTGTGGCTTGACTTTCCTGTCTAAGGCCACGGCAAAATTTTTCATTCTCTCAGGCGCTTATCTTAGTCGATTTTAAATGCTTAAGGTGTTCGACTTATTACTCTAGTGAGTGCCATTGGAATCCACAACTTGACCCTGAAAATTAATGGTCATACAGTGTTCTCCGCAGTAAATCTCATGTTAGTCTGAGTGCAATTAATTCCGCCTCGTCGGGAAAATTTTTACAGTGCTCTAATTCGAATCCTTACTGCGGATTCTCCAGAGCGCACAGCGTTGGATTCCTCAAGCTATTCATGACCTGGTCAAGACGAGAATTTTTATATAGCGCTCTGAGTGCTTCCGCGGTCTTTCCTCTCGCTGGAAAAGGCCTTACCTCAGACGTATTCCTGCCTCCGAATCCTTCGATGCAGGACAATACAGCACTTTTAAATGAACTGGAACGCGCTGCTTTCGAATACTTCTGGAATGAAACCAATCCCCGCACCGGATTAGTGCGTGATCGCGCCCTCGCCGACGGCGGCGATACTCGAAATCTGGCCAGCGTAGCGGCCACAGGTTTTGGATTGACGGCCTTGTGTATCGGCCACCAGCGCGGCTACCGTCCGCCGCAAGAAATCAAAGCCCGCGTGCAAAGTAGTTTGCAGTTCTTAGCGCAGCAGGCACCGCACGTTCACGGTTTCTTCTATCACTTTGTGGATATGGAAACCGGCGCCCGCAGCCACAATTCGGAAATTTCGCCTATCGATATGGCGATTTTCCTCTGCGGTGTTCTCACTTGCCGGGCATATTTTGAAGATCCGGAAATTCGCCGCAACGCCGAGGTCCTCTATAACCGGGTAAATTGGACCTGGGCCTTGAACAAAGGAACAACCTTCGCGATGGCCTGGAAGCCAGAAACCGGATTCAGCGCCCACCGTTGGGATTCGTATTGCGAATCAATGATGCTGTATTTGCTGGCCATGGGATCCTCCACGCATCCCATTCCCAACGAATGCTGGAATAACATTCGCCGTCCCTGGATGACCTACGGCAGCTATCATTTCATCTCATCGCCCGCTCCGTTGTTTGTGCATCAGTTTTCGCACGCGTGGTTTGACTTCCGCGGAAAGCAGGACGAATACACGAACTACTTCGAAAACTCGGTGCTAGCTTCACAAGCGCACCAGCAGTTCTGCGAAGAGTTGAACCGTCAATTCCCATGCTACTCGAGAAAAGTTTGGGGCATCACGGCTTCTGATTCGCGCAAAGGATATGTCGCGTGGGGCGGCCCTCCGATGCAAGGCCCCATTGATGGAACCATCGTTCCCGCGGCCGCCGCAGGATCTCTGCCTTTCGTTTTCAACGATGCAGTTGGGGTTTTAAAAAATCTTCGCAGTTACTACGGCGACAAAATCTGGAAGCGTTACGGATTTGTGGACGCCTTCAATCCGTTGACCGGCTGGGTAAGCCGGGATGTGCTGGGCATTGATGTTGGCATCAGTATGTTGATGGCGGAGAATGCGCGCAGCCAGTTTGTGTGGAACACCTTTATGCGCAATCCGGAAGTGAAAGTCGCCATGGACCGCGCCAGCTTCCGTCCTCTCGGCGAACCAATGCTCGCCAGCCACGCTACGGCAAAAATTTCCGGCTAATTCATAGACAGCTTGTGATTCCGAAGAGCGGGAGTGATGAGGAATCTGCTCTAGTCCGCTTGCGAACCGTGAGGTTCGGCATCGAGTGGCACGAACTGTTGTCGCGTGTGCGAGCGCAAGCGATCCATGTACAGATAGACGACGGGTGTGGTGAAGAGCGTGAGCGCCTGACTGAAAATCAGGCCGCCCATAATGGTGATTCCCAACGGCCGCCGCAGTTCTGATCCCACGCCAGTTCCCAACGCCAGCGGCATCGCGCCGAGCAAAGCGGCCATGGTGGTCATCATGATGGGGCGGAAGCGAAGCACGCAAGCTTCGTAAATCGCATCGATCGGCGATTTACCTTCTTTGCGTTCCGCATCCAGGGCGAAGTCGATCATCATGATCGCGTTCTTTTTCACCAAACCTATCAGCAGGATAATGCCGATCATTCCTATGACGTCGAGTTGCATACGAAATGCGAGCAAAGCCAGCAATGCGCCGACGCCGGCGGAAGGCAGCGTGGAAAGAATCGTAATGGGATGGATGAAGCTCTCGTACAAGACGCCCAGCACGATATAAACGGTGGCCAGCGCGGTCAGGATAAGTATCCACTCGCTGGATAGGGAATCCCGAAATGCCGCGGCCGTGCCCTGGAAGTCGGCTTGTATCGTGGACGGAAATCCCATTTGAAGTTTTGCATTGTCAATCAATTCCGTGGCTTGTCCCAACGACACATTCGGCGCGAGGTTGAACGACAGAGTAATGGAAGGGAATTGCCCCTGGTGATTCACCGCCAGCGGCGTGTTTGAAGGCCCGTAGTGCGTGAATGTCGAAAGCGGAACCATGTGATTGCTTGAGGAACGTACATAGATGGATTGAAGGGCTTCCTGGCTTTGCTGGAATTGCGGCGCCACTTCCATGACTACATGATACTGATTGAGCTGCTTATAAATGGTCGAGACCTGGCGTTGCCCGAAAGCGTCGTACAAAGCGTTATCGATGTCCGCAGGCGTTACCCCCAAACGCGCGGCAGTATCGCGATCAATTACCACGCTGCTTTGCAGCCCATAGGTCTGCTGATCGCTGTTCACATCCTGCAATTGGGGAATGCTTCTTAATTTTTGCAACAGCCGTGGCGACCAGTAATTCAAGTCTTCTAAATTTTCACCCTGCAAGGTGTATTGATACTGCGCCTGGCTTTGACGGCCGCCGATGGTCAAGTCCTGAGAAGACTGCATGAATAATGTCGCGCCGGGAACAACCGCGAGTTTCCGGCGCATGCGGTTGATCACCTGATCAGCGTCGATTTTTCTGTCCCCGATCGGCTTGAGCGAAATGAACATACGCCCCTGATTGCTGGCAGTATTGCCACCGGCAAATCCCACGATCGTGTCCACGGCCGGGTCCTGCATTACAATGCGGACGAACTGCCGCATCTTCTGGCTCATGGCGGTAAAAGAAATATCCTGCGATCCCTGCACAGAACCGCTAATACGTCCGGTATCTTGCTGCGGGAAAAATCCTTTGGGAACTTTTGCGTAAAGAACGACGCTGAGTACGGCAGTCAGAATGGTCACCAACAGAGTGAGCGGTTGATGACGCAATACAACTTTCAACGCTCGCGCGTAAACGTTCAGAATCCAGTCAAAAATTCTCTGGCTGAAGTTATAGAGCCTGCCATGTTTCTCTTCGTTCAGAGGCTTCAAGAATTTCGCGCACATGGCCGGAGTTGTGGTCAGCGAAACCACCAGAGAAATTCCGATGGTGACGCTCAACGTGACTGCAAACTCACGAAACAAGCGGCCCACAATTCCGCCCATCATCAGGATCGGAATGAAAACCGCAACCAGCGAGGTACTCATGGAGAGCACGGTGAAGCTAATTTCCCTGGCCCCTTTATAAGCCGCCTGTACCGGCGACATGCCTTTTTCCAGATAGCGTGTGATGTTTTCTAGCACCACGATCGCATCGTCCACCACGAAGCCGGTAGAGATGGCGAGGGCCATGAGCGAAAGATTGTCGAGGCTGTAGCCCAGCAGATACATCGCGCCAAACGTTCCCACGAGTGACAACGGCACGGAAACGCTGGGAATGACTGTGGAGCGTAATGTGCGCAGGAAAATGAAGACGACAAAAATTACCAGTACGATGGAAATCAGCAGGGTAATTTCAATGTCATGCACCGAAGCACGAATCGTCGTCGTACGGTCCATCACTACGCCGATGTGGATTGAAGGCGAAATCGAAGATTGTAATGCGGGCAGCAGCGCGTAGACGCGGTCCACGGTATCAATAATGTTGGCGCCCGGTTGACGGAAGACGATCACCAATACCGCAGGTTTGCCGTTCGCCAGTCCCATGACGTGCGCATCCGCGACGGAATCTTGTACGTCGGCGACATCGTCGAGTCGCACACTGGCGCCCGTTGCCGGGTTGTAGCCGACGATCAGCGGCTTGTACTGATCCGCAACTTTGATCTGATCGTTGGATTGAATCGTCCACGCGGCGTCGGAATCGGAAATTTGTCCCTTGGGAGTATTGGAATTCGCGGCGGTTAAAGTGTTGCGAACATTGTTAAGACCAATCCCCAGCTTGTTCAGCAGATTTGGATTGACTTCAACACGCACCGCCGGCTGCGCCGCACCGCCAACGAACACCTGTCCAATCCCATTTACCTGCGCCAGCTTTTGCGCCAGGATCGAATCCCCCGAGTCGTACATCTCGGGCAACGTGATCGTATCCGAGGTCAGCGACAGAATCATGATGGGCGCGTCCGCCGGATTCACTTTTCGGTAGGTCGGATTGCCGGGAAGATTTGCCGGCAGCTGGCTGCGCGCGGCGTTGATGGCGGCTTGCACGTCGCGGCCCGCGGCATCGATATCGCGATTCAAGTCGAACTGTAAAACGATACCCGTGGATCCCAGCTGACTTGTGGAAGTCATCTGATTAATTCCGGCGATGCGCCCGAATTGCCGCTCCAGCGGAGTGGCTACAGCGGAAGCCATGGTTTGCGGATCGGCGCCGGGAAGCGATGCACCTACGGAAATGACAGGAAACTCCACCTGCGGCAGTGGAGCGACGGGAAGAAAATTGAATGCCAACGCCCCCGACAAAAACAGCGCGAACGTGAGCAGCGATGTGCCCACCGGGCGCTTAATAAATGGGGCGGAGATATTCATGGTCAGTCTCCGATAGCCGGAGCTTCCACCGGGTTCCCGATTCTGTATTTCGAGAATCGCTGCGCGAGACGGTCAAACCACAGGTAGACCACAGGCGTGGTGTAGAGAGTCAACAGCTGGCTCACAATCAATCCGCCAACGATCGTGATGCCCAATGGACGGCGCAATTCCGACCCGGTACCACTTCCCAAAGCCAGAGGCAAACCGCCTAAAAGCGCGGCCATCGTGGTCATCATAATGGGGCGGAAACGCAGCAAACAAGCTTGAAAGATCGCTTCTTCCGGAGGCTTTTTTTCATCGCGCTCGGCTTCGAGAGCGAAGTCGATCATCATGATGGCGTTCTTTTTTACAATGCCTATCAGCAAGATAATTCCTATGAGCCCGACGACATCGAGATCATGCCCCGTAAGCAACAATGCGAGCAGCGCGCCGACTCCGGCCGATGGCAGCGTGGAAAGAATGGTGATGGGGTGGATGTAGCTTTCATACAAAACTCCCAACACGATGTATACGGTGATGATGGCGGCAAGAATAAGCCACGGCTCGGACGAAAGAGAGTTTTTGAACGCCGCCGCTGTACCCTGGAAGCTGGTGTGAATGCTGGGCGGCAATCCAATTTCCTGCTCCGCCGCGTCAATGGCTTTGGTTGCATCGCCAAGCGACTTGCCATTCGCCAGGTTGAACGACAAAGTGACAACCGGGAATTGTCCCTGGTGGTTTATCGCCAGGGTGGCGTTCTGCCGTTCGATGTGACTGAACGCAGAAAGTGGAACCTGCGCTCCACTGGAAGACGATACGTAAAGACTATTCAGTGAATCAGGGTTCTTCGCGAATTGATTGTTGACTTCCAGAACCACGTGGTACTGATTCAACTGCGTGAAGATCGTGGAGATCTGGCGCTGGCCGAAGGCATCGTAAAGAGTGCTATCAATGGTCGCCGGTAAAATTCCCAATCGCGAAGCGGTGTCGCGATCAATCACCAGGTTCGCCTGCAGGCCGTTGTTCTGCGCATCGCTGGCCACGTCGAGCAGTTGCGGCGATTGCTGCAACTTTTGCAACAGGCGCGGAGCCCATGCAGCGAGTTCGATGGCGTCGGCGTCTTCCATGGAATATTGATACTGGGTGCGGCTGACGCGGTCTTCCACAGTCAAATCCTGCACCGGTTGCAGATATAAAGTGATGCCTAGAATTTTGGCTACTTCCGGCGTCAGGTCGCGAATAACCTGGGTTGCGCTTGCACTGCGGTTGTCGCGCGACTTCAGGTTGATCTGAATGCGTCCGCTATTTGGGGTCGTGTTGGTGCCGTCCACGCCGATGAACGACGACAAACTATCGACATTCGGATTCTTCAAAATCACCGCTGCCAGTTGCTGTTGGCGCTGCGACATCGAAGTGAAAGAAACGTTCTCCGGGGCTTCGGTAATTCCCATAAGCACGCCTGTATCCTGCACCGGGAAGAAGCCTTTGGGAACGTAGATATAAAGGAGGATGGTGAAGACCAAAGTCGCCACCGTCACCAGCAAAGTGGCCGGCTGATGCTTCAGCACCCATTGCAACGTCTTGCCGTAATAGTCCACGACCCGCTGATAAAAGTTCTCGGAGGCGTGGTAAAAACGGCCGCGCTTTGCGGGATCTTTGTGGCGCAGCAGCTTCGCGCACATCATTGGAGTAAGCGTCAAAGAGATGACCGCTGAAACCAAAATTGTGACTGCCAGGGTAACGGCAAATTCGCGGAACAGGCGACCCACGATGTCGCCCATGAATAGCAAGGGAATCAACACAGCGATCAGCGAAACCGTTAACGAAACAATCGTGAAGCCAATCTGCCCTGCGCCTTTCAACGCTGCATCGAGCGGCGATAGCCCTTCTTCGAGGAACCGGTCGATGTTTTCGATCATGACGATGGCATCGTCCACGACGAATCCGGTTGAGATGGTCAACGCCATCAGTGTGAGGTTATTCAAGCTGTAGCCAAGCAGATACATCACGCCGAATGTGCCGACGATCGACAGCGGTACCGCGACACTGGGAATGACCGTCGCTGGAAGGTTGCGCAGGAACAAGAAGATCACCATGACTACCAAGCCGATGGTAAGCATCAAGGTGAACTGAACGTCTTTGACGGAGGCGCGGATGGTTTGGGTGCGGTCCGTCAAAATTTGCAGTTTGACGGACGTGGGCATGGAGCTTTGCAGTTGTGGGAGCAGCAGTTTGATTCGGTCGGACACGCTGATGATGTTGGCGCTCGGCTGCCGCTGAATGTTTACGATCACTGCGGGCGTGGTGTTCATCCACGCGGCTTCCATGGTGTTTTCAGCGCCGTCAACGACCGTCGCGACGTCGGTCAACCGCACGGGAGCGCCGTTTTTATAAGCGACAACCAATCCTGCATAATCTTTGCTGGCCAATAGCTGATCATTGGCGCCGATCGAGAACTGCTGCCGTGGGCCGTCGAGCACGCCCTTTGCCTGGTCCACGTTCTGGTTACCGAGAGAAGTGCGCAGGTCTTCCAGGCTCATTCCATAGGAAGCAAGAGCCGTGGGATTGGCCTGAATACGCACCGCAGGTTTTTGTCCGCCGCTGATGGAAACAAGACCTACGCCAGGAAGCTGGGAGATTTTCTGGGCCAGCGCGGTGTCCGCTAAATCTTCGACTTTTGAAAGCGGCAATGTTTGCGAGGTCAACGCCAAAGTCAAAATCGGCGCGTCTGCCGGATTCACTTTGCTGTAAATCGGAGGGTTGGGAAGATCTTTGGGAAGAAATGTGCCCGAGGCATTGATCGACGCCTGCACTTGCTGTTCTTCGACATCAATATTTTCATTGAGATTAAATTGCAGCGTAATCAATGAGCTTCCGAAGGAACTCGTCGAAGTCATCTGGCTGAGTCCCGGGACCTGTCCGAACTGCCGCTCCAGAGGAGCAGTAACGGAGGAAGCCATTACATCCGGCCCGGCGCCCGGGTAAAACGTCATCACCTGGATCGTGGGGTAATCTACTTCAGGCAATGCAGAGACGGATAGCGAACGGTAGGCAACCACACCCACTAAGAGCAATCCAACCGTTAAGAGTGAGGTCGCGACCGGACGAAGAATGAATAGCCGGGAGGGACTCATTGCGTCGGCATTCCTGCTGTTTGATCCTGATTTTGCGCTTGTTGCGGTCGGCCTGTTCCGGCGGCGCGCGGATCTACTTTGCTTCCTGCCTGGAGTTTGTCCTGGCCGTCGGTGACGACAACATCACCGGGTGCAACTCCGCTGGAAATCGCGCTGATGTTGTTTTGCGTGAGCGCAATTTGCACTTCGCGGACGTCGACGGTCTTGTCCGGCTTTACAACATACACAAAATTCCCCTGCGGACCATGCTGTACGGCAGCGGCCGGAATAATTGTGCTGTTCTTGCGCGTCTCAAGCAGCAGGCGAATGTTCACAAACTGATTCGGCCAGAGCTGGTCGCCTTTGTTTTGGAAAACCGCTTTGAGTTTTCCCGTGCCGGTTGTCTGATCAATCTGGTTGTCAATCGTCAATAAAGTTCCGCTGGCCAGCTTGGTTTGATCATCACGGCTGTAAGCATCCACGGAGAGCGATCTTTGCCCCATCTGTTTTTGTACGGAAGGGAGGCTGTCTTCCGGCAAAGTGAAGAGTACGGAGATCGGCTGCAACTGTGTAATCACCAGCATGGCGGTCGTGTCGGCGGCGTGCACCATATTTCCCGCATCCACCAGGCGCAATCCAATCCGCCCTTCTACGGGCGCCGTAATGTGGCAGTAGGCCAGATTCAACTTTGCATTATCAATGTTCGCCTGATCGGTGCGGACCGTACCTTCGAACTGATCAACAGTCGCCTGTTGCGTGTCCACTTGTTGCTGGGACATTGCGCCCGAATCCTGCAGGAGACCTTTGAATCGCTGGTAATTCAGTTGCGCGTCTTTCAACGAAGCCTGATCTTTGAACAATTGCGCCTGCGCCTGTTCTAAAGCTACTTGATATGGCCTGGGATCAATTACCGCCAACAAATCGCCCTTATTAACGTGCTGACCTTCCTTGAATGACACGTTCACCAACTGGCCATCCACGCGTGTTCTTACTGACACCGTATTGAACGCGGTCACAGAGCCGAGCCCGGTCAGGTACACAGGCATGTCTTGCGTTTTGGCGGTCGCCACGGAAACCGGCATCGCCTGCCCGGCGCCCGAACGTCCCGTTCGTGGAGCTTTAGCGTCGCTGCTGCTGCAAGCCGTCCATAACATGCAAAAGAAGAAGATTGCCGCCAACACCGGCAGGGAACGTATAGCCGCACTTCGATTCGTCAGGGTTTGACTTTCGGTTGTTTTCAAGTTTGTCCACATTTCAGAAGTAGGATGCGCTCCGCAGCTTAGAGTTTCGATCGCGACATTGATATTGACGAAGATGTCATCGGCAACCGATATATAAGAGTTCTGTTACAAACTCTTAAGCTTGTAATGTTAGCTCTGCCGGCATCATAACTACAAAAAGCTATTTTTTAGCTACTGGCAGCATCAATCCTAGGATGAGTATGGTCAAGGGTTGGCTCCGACATTTACAAATTTTTACCTTCCTTGACTGAGTCTTTACCGGTTTGGAAAAAAACTTGGGTTTCAATCAGTTAGATGGCATAAGGAGGAACTATGCGCTTTACCCGCATCCTCGTTTTAGTTCTATTTTCTTCGCTCTTGGCGGTGGCACAAGATGCTCCGCAAGCAGCGCCTCCCGGTTCGCAGACTCCGGAACAAGCTCCCCAGCAGGGCGGACAGGGAAACTGGCAAGGCCGCCGCTTTCCGGGAACCGGAGGAGAAATTACAGCGATCACCGGCAACTCCCTCACGCTTAAAACCCGCGATGGTCAAACCGCTCAGGTCAGCTTGAGCGATAAAACGCAATATCGTAAAGAACGGGCTGACGCCAAAGTCTCGGACTTCAAAGTCGGGGATATGGTCATGGTCCGCGGCGAACAGAAAGATGATGTTTGGCAGGCAGAAGTTGTAGCGGCGCGTCCCGCAGGTATGGGTATGGGCGGTGGCCAGGGTGGCAACTTCCGCGAGGATATGGGCAAGAAGTTCATCGTTGGCAAAGTCACGGCGATCAACGGAACCCAATTGACCATCGAGAGGCCTGACGGCGTTTCCCAGAATATTACCGTGGACGAAAATACTTCCTTTCGCAAAGATAGTGAAAGCGTAACGCTGGCCGATCTGAAAGTGGGCGATCAGGTTTTTGGAAGAGGCGAGATGAAGAACGACACGTTCGTCCCTTCGCAATTGAACGTCGGACAGCCGCGCTTCGGGGGACCTCGTGGACCAGGTGGCGGCGCGCCGCCACAACAACAACCATCTACACAACAGCCGCCTAATAATTAAGACGAAGGAATCTCTAAACGGAAGGTTTCGGAACTAAGAATTTCCGGACGAGATTTTCAGGACTAAGAATTTCGCTCCGCCTTGCGCGGATCGAGAAACGAGCCAGACAGGACCGCACCGCATGAAAACATTCGCAGTGAATCGATGGAAGCAGTCGTGTGCGGTCCTTCTTCTTGGCTGCTGCATGGCTGCGATTGCATCACAGGGCTTCGCACAGAATGCAACTCCTGCTGGCCCGGGCAATACTCCGCCGACCGATAGTCCAGCGACCAATACACCAGCGACCAATACACAAAACGTTCTAGCACAAAACGGTTCGTCGGCGGCTCCGGTTAATCCTGCTGCTGCAGCCAGTCCTTCTTCATCACAAGCCGCACCACAAACAGCTCCGGCAATAATGGCTACTGGCAGCGGGGTGGCGCAGGGCGGAGGAGTCATTCACGGCATCGTGAAATCCGGCAATCAACCTTTGCCGGGAGTAACCATCACCGCGGCGAATACTCTTACCGGGCAAAAAGTTTCAACGTCTTCCGATCTCGATGGAAGCTACATCCTGCAGGTTCCCGCCAATGGACGCTACGTGGTCCGCGCCCAGATGCCTGCGTTCGCGGTACTGACACAGGAAGTTCGCATTAATGCGAACACACCAAGTGCGCAAGCTGATCTGGATTTGATTTTGCTTTCGCGCGCTCCGGCGCAGCCAACCCAACAGGAGCAGGCCGCAGCCATGGGCATTCCTTCGGGCCAGGGAAATACGGCAGGGAACCAGCGCTTTCAGAGCATGGCTTTGATGCAAGGGGATGGTTCTGAAAACTGGCAGGGAGGCAGCGAGCAGGGCGCAGGCGCGGCCATGGCGCCGGGAATGTCAGACACGGGAGCGACGGAATCCGTCGCTGTTTCCGGTAACACTTCCAATCCATTCGGCAACATGAGCAGTGCGGAAATGCAGCAACGCTTCCAGGAAATTCGCCAGCAATACGGCAACGGATTGCCGGGTAGCGCGGGTGGAGGTTTCGGGAGCGGTTTCGGCGGAGGCTTTGGAGGATTTTCCGGCGGCGGCGGTGGTCCCTTCGTTTTAGGAGGAGGCGGGCGCGGGCGTTTCAACATTAATCAGCCGCACGGCAGCGTTTACTACAGCGTGCAGGACGGCGGACTCAACGCTTCTCCTTTTTCCGTCACTGGCGAGCCGACCAGCAAACCAAGCTTTATCACTAACACTTTCGGGGGATCGTTTGGCGGCCCGCTAAACATTCCGAAAATTTATAACGGCGGCACCAAGACTTTCTTCTTCGTTAACTACAACGGCTCACGCGGAGAAACTCCGTTTGACGAATTCTCCACGGTTCCTACGGCCGCGGAACGCTCTGGAAACTTTACGGGTATCGCAAACATCACGAATCCGGCTACGGGACTTCCTTTTGCCGGTGACACGATTTCGCAAATCAATCCCATTGCACAAGGATTGCTGCAATTTATCCCGTTGCCCAATTCGCCGGGCGACACTCAGAACTTTCACTTCGTGACTGCCACCAATACCAGCAGCGACGACTTGAATATTCGCCTGAATCGCACGCTGGGTGCAACGCCTGCGCGTCAAGCCGGACGAGGTCGCGGACGCGGCTCGCGCAACAGCTTAAGTTTGGGTCTCCACTATCATCATTCGGAATCAAACCTGACCAATGCATTTCCGGGTTTAGGTGGAACAACAGGCATCCGTAGTTGGGACGTTCCCATCGGCTACACGCGGACCTTTGGCCGTCTTATTAATACCGCCCGCCTGGAATTCAACAGCAGCCGCAGCCAGACGCAGAATCTTTTTGCCTTCTCGCAAAATGCCGCTGGAAATCTTGGCATTCAGGGCATCTCGCAAAATCCTTTTGATTGGGGATTGCCGGACCTTTCCTTTCGCGACTTTGCCGGGCTGAGCGATGTGAGCCCTGCACTTGTTCGCAACCAGACGCTGACTTTTTCGGACAACATGATCTGGAGTCACGGCAAGCATACGCTGCGCTGGGGCGGCGATTTCCGGCGCATTCAACTCAACACCGAAAACGACAGCAATCCGCGGGGAACGTTTGTCTTCACCGGAGCATTCACCGGCTACGACTTTGCTGATTTTCTTCTCGGCCTGCCGCAGGAAACCTCCGTGCAGTATGGAGCCACTCCCACAAGCACGCGCAACTTTCACTTCCGCGGAAACTCGTGGGATTTATATGCGCAGGATGAATGGCGCGTACGCGGAAATCTGAGTTTCAACCTCGGTATGCGTTACGAATATGTTTCGCCTTACTCGGAGATCAACAATCAGCTGGTGAATCTCGCTGTTTCTCCGGCGTTTGATCCAGCGATCACGCCGGCCGTGCAAATTGCAGGGCAACCTAACATTCCGCAGACCATTTTGAAGCCGGACCGCAACAACTTTGCGCCCCGTATCGGAATTGCATGGAAGCCGTTGTCAAAAACCGTGGTGCGTAGCGGATATGGGATCAACTACAACCTCGGCGAATATCAGGACATGGCGCAGAATTTAACTTTCCAGCCCCCATTTTCTACCGCGCAAACCAATACGATCCAACAGGGCGGAAATCCTACGCTGTCGTTGCAGAATGGATTTCCTACTCCTGTGGCCGGGCAGATTACGAATAATTTCGCGGTCAATCCGAACTATAAACTTGGCTATGTGCAAATGTGGGATTTAGATGTGCAGCAGGAAATCAAACCTACTTTGCTGTTGAATGTGGACTACACCGGAAGCAAAGGTACCGCGCTCGACATTCTTGAAGCGCCAAACCGCACGATCGTTGGGAACCCTGCCTGTACGAATACAAGTCTGATTTGGTGCAACGTTTCGCCGTTCTATTTGGAATCTTCGCAAGGTGATTCCATCCTTCACGCTGGCTCTATTCGCATTCGCAAGCGCTTGCAAAATGGAGTGTCCCTCGGAGGCACATACACCTATTCGAAGTCGCTCGACAACGCATCTTCCATCGGCAATGGCATTGTTATCTCCACCGCAAGTTTAGGCGGCGGGGGAGGCGGCTTTGGAGGTGGAGGAGGTGGCGGTGGTGGCGCAGTCATTTCCGGCTCAACTTCAGTCGCGCAGAATCCGCTGGACCTTGCAGCCGAGCGTGGACTTTCGAGCTTTAACCAAACGCATCGCTTTACCGCCGACTATCTCTGGGAATTGCCCATCGGCAAGGACAAGAAATGGTTGGGCAATGGCGGAGTCGCTGCAGCAATCCTTGGCGATTGGCAATGGAGCGGCAGTTGGACCATCGCTTCCGGCCTTCCGTTCACGCCGGTCATCGTGGGCGATCAGGCGGAAGTCAGCGGAGGCACCAACGGCACGCTTCGTCCCGATGTTGTCGGCGCCGCCAACCTTGGCGGCCCAATCTTCACGGCGCGCGGCATACAGTGGTTTAACACTTCCGCTTTTACCACTCCGGCAGCAGGACAATACGGAGATGCCGGCCGCAACAGCATCGTTGGACCAGGCACGATTCTGTTCAACATGGCCATGACGAAAGTCTTCCCCATGGCCGAAGGACGGATGCTCGAATTCCGCATCAACGCTTCAAACGTTTTCAATCATCCGAATTTTTCGTCGATTGATACAAACTTAAACTCGCCCACATTTGGCCTCGTCACCAGCGCCTGTTCCATGCGAACTGTGCAAATGCAAGCGCGGTTCCGGTTCTAGCCGATATGAAGATCTATTCCCAATTCGATTTTAAGAAGTGTCTGCGTCAATGCGTCGCATTTGCGCTGCAACTTGTACTGATGGCCGTTTACGTTCCCGCGCAACAATCGGAGGACTACACCTTCCACGCAGAAACAGAAATTGTTCTGGTGAACGTCAGCGTCCGTGACAAGAGCGGAAAGTTCGTGGATGATCTGAAGCCGGAAGACTTCAAAATTGTCGAAGACGGCAAACAGCAAAAGATCCTTTCCTTCGATGTTGAAAATACGGATGCGATTCCGTCAATGCAAGTTGCGCAAGCTGCCACCACTCTTTCGCAACCGGCGACGGCCTCCACGCAACCTGCTGCGGTATCAGCGGCGAAGCCCGACGAACAATTTAAGGATCATCGCCTTATCGTTCTTTTCTTCGATCTTTCCGAAATGCAGCCGGATGAGATCGACCGCTCTGCCCAAGCGGCGGAAACTTATGTTGATAAGCAAATGGAGCCGGCGGACCTGGTCTCCGTTGTTTCTCTTGGCAATGATCTGGAGGTGAATCAGGACTTCACCTCCGAGAAGCAAAAGCTCAAAAAAGTTCTCTCCGCCTTCAACGCGGGTTCAGGCACGGGATTTGAAGAGGGAAGCACAAGCACTACCGAGGGCACGCAGGATGTCGGCCAGTCCTTTACCGCCGACGACACCGAATACAACGTCTTCAATACCGACCGCAGACTGGAAGCGATTCGTTCGGTCGCCGATCGTCTGTCACACGTGCAACAGAAAAAATCCCTGATTTATTTTTCCAGCGGCATGAATCGCACCGGGCTCGAGAACCAATCCGAGCTGCGTGCCGCCACCAACGCCGCTGTCCGCGCGAACCTTTCTATTTACACAATGGATATTCGCGGATTGCAGGCCATCGTCCCCGGCGGCGAAGCCCAGAGCGCGAGCTTGCGCGGAACGTCGGCGTACTCCGGGCAGGCGATGCTCAATTCCTTCAACTCAAACTTTTCCAGCCAGGAAACGCTGGTTACGCTCGCGGGGGACACTGGCGGGAAAGCCTTCCTCGACTCCAACGACTTTGGCAAAGTCTTTAAGGGCGTGCAAGACGACACTGCGAAGTACTATCTGATCGGCTATCACAGCACGAATCCCGCGCGCGACGGAAAGTATCGCCGCATCGCTATCAACATCGAGCGCCCTGGGATGAAGCTGGAATACCGCAAGGGTTACTACGCGCCTGCCGACTTCAAACACTCGAACCAGGACAACCGCGAGCGCCAACTTCAGGAAGAATTGGCTTCAGACCTTCCCAGCACCGACTTGCCGGTGTATCTCTCGGCCGCATATTTCCGTCTGAGCGAAGGCAAATTCTTTGTTCCGATTTCCATCGTTGTGCCGGGATCGGAAATTCCATTCATCAACAAGAGCAATCAGGACAAAGCCACGCTCGACATTATCGGCGTCGTCGAAGACGACAAGAAGCGGCCCATGGACCAGATTCGCGATACGGTAAAGCTGGCCGTCAACACTGCGACTGACATGAAGCGCAAGAACGTGCAATACAACAATCAGTTTTATTTGCCGCCGGGCCAGTATCACGTGAAATTCGTGGTGCGGGAAAACGAAACTGGACGCATGGGATCGTTCGAGACCGACATCAACGTTCCCGACTTGAAGTCTGCGCCGCTGAAGATGAGTTCCGTGATTGTTGCCAATCAGATTCAGCCTTCCGCGAAAAAGAAAATCAGCAATGATCCGCTGGTGCGCGACGGATCAGAAATCATCCCCAGCGTCACGCATGTTTTTTCCAGTGGGCAGCATCTTTATTTCTATTACGAAGTTTATGACCCCACGCAGGCGGCCAACAGTAAATCCAAAAACGACATCCGCCTGCTGTCGAACGTCGCTTTCTTCCAGGGAAAAGTAAAAGCCTACGAAACGCCGCTGGTAGAAACGAAAACCTTGACGGCCACCGACCGCAAAGCCGCTATTTTCCAGCTCGACGTTCCACTTACGCAGCTCAAGCCCGGCTTCTACACTTGCCAGGTGAATGTGGTGGACGACGCCGCCGGAAAGTTTTTATTCCCGCGGCTGGCACTGCTGGTAAGGCAATAACGCCAACCATTAAGATGATTACGTGTATCCGATCATTCTTTACGACGGCGTTTGCGGCCTGTGCGACCGCCTCGTCCGCTTCATTTTGAAGCGCGACAAGCGCGACGTTTTACGGTTGGCTTCGCAACAAAGCGAATTTGCCGCGGAAATTCTTCGCCGTCACGGCGTCAATCCCGAACGACTCGACACCGTTTATCTTGTCCTCAATCACCAGCAACCAAGCGAGCGTCTTCTCCCGCGCAGCGATGCTGCCTCCGAAATCCTTTCTCAACTTGGAGGGATATGGCACTTACCTGCTGGCATCTTGCGCCTGTTCCCGCACGGTATTCGCGATCGGCTGTATAACCTTGTCGCGCGCAGGCGATATCAGGTTTTTGGGAAGTATGAATCGTGCCCGATCCCTGATCCAAAAGACCGTCACAAATTTCTCGACTTAAATTAGCCGCAAGCTCGGCATGGGCTCGATTCGCCGCCGAATGAATTCTCGGAATAATTTTTTTCCTCTTTTCCTCTTTTCGTCTTTCGTCTTTTCGTTTTGCTGGGTTCGTGGGCAAATGCCAATCGAAATGTTACCTTGAAGTTATTGAATCCCGCCCTCCTGCCGGCCATCTAACGCTGAAAGGCTGTTTCGAGCGGCTTCCGATACCCATTTATGCGTCTTTTGCTCCGCTATTCCCGGCAGTATTGGCAAATCGTGTTGATCGCCCTATTTCTGGCGACCATCAACCAGACTTTCTCTCTGCTTGATCCACTATTGTTCCGGCATCTGGTCGACGGATACGCCAACCATCACGACAAGTTCACGCAAGCGCAATTCATACGCGGCGCCGGCTTGCTGCTTTTGGCGATGGTCGGCGCGGCGCTGATATCTCGCATCGCTAAAAACTTTCAGGATTATTTCGTCAATGTGATCGTGCAGCGCATGGGAGCGAAGATGTACTCGGACGGAGTCCGCCATTCGCTCGACCTGCCCTACCAGGTATTTGAAGATCAACGCAGCGGCGAAACTTTGGGCAAGCTGCAAAAAGTCCGCATTGACGTGGAAAAGTTTGTTACCGCCGCGGTCAATATTCTTTTCGTTTCTCTCATCGGCGTGGTTTTTGTGATGATCTACGCGTTCAAAACTAATTGGACAATCGGGATCGCATTCCTGGCCACCGTGCCCCTGCTCGGAATCATCAGTTCGGTGTTAAGCCGGCGAATCAAGAAAATGCAGAAGACCATTGTGGCCGAAACCACGGCCCTCGCCGGTTCCACCACGGAGTCGCTACGCAATATTGAGCTGGTAAAAAGCCTGGGCCTGGCCCATCAGGAAGTGGGACGGCTCAATGGAACGACGCAGAAAATTCTGGGGCTGGAACTGAAGAAAGTGAAATATTTGCGCAGCCTCAGCTTTATTCAAGGGACCTGCGTCAACGCGCTGCGCACCTGCATTCTTTTCCTGATGCTGCATTTATTGTTTCAGCAGCAAATCCAGCTGGGGCAGTTTGTGGCCATCATGTTTTATTCCTTCTTCCTGTTTACTCCACTGCAGGAAATGGGGAATGTCATCAACATCTATCGCGAGACGGAAATTTCGCTGCTCAACTTCCAGGAAATTCTGGACACGCCGCGCGATCCCATCCCGCAGAATCCCGTGCCCGTGAACGATCTGATGACGCTGCAATTTGAAGACGTCAGCTTTCAACACCAGAGCGCTGCGGTGCTGGCGCTGGCTAAAATCAACTTCAGCGCGGCCCGCGGAGACACCATTGCTTTCGTCGGTCCCTCAGGAGCGGGGAAGAGCACGCTGGTCAAATTGCTGGTCGGCCTGTATGCGCCCAAGCTGGGCACCATTCTTTATAACGGCATTCCTGTAAACCAGGTGGATTTAAATGAGCTGCGCGAAAAAATTGGTTTTGTCACGCAGGACACGCAACTGTTTGCCGGGACCATCCGCGAGAATTTGCTGTTTGTGAATCCCAAAGCCACCGACGAGCAATGCATGGACGTGCTGCATAAAGCCGCCGCGCACAGTCTGCTGGATCGCGCGGACCGCGGCTTGAGCACGCTGATTGGCGAAGGTGGCGTAAAAGTTTCCGGCGGAGAAAAGCAGCGCCTTTCCATTGCCCGCGCGTTGCTGCGGCAGCCGCAGTTGCTGGTGTTTGACGAAGCCACCTCTTCGCTTGACTCACTCACCGAAGAAGAAATCAGCCGCACCATTCGCGAGGTCGCCAGCAATCAGGAGGCGATTACCATCCTGATCGCGCACCGCCTCTCCACCATCATGCATGCCGATCGCATTTACGTGCTGGAGCGGGGAAAGATTATTGAGTCCGGACGCCACGCCGAGCTTGTCGAAAAGAAAGGCTTGTACTATGCGATGTGGCGGCAGCAGGTGGGCGAGCGCGAAGCAGTGGAAGCGCTGGACTAGAAGTCCTCACGCATATCGCGAGAGTAAACCCAATAAAAACATCAGGCGCGACCGATTTTCCCGACGGCCGCGCCTTTTCTGACTTAGCAAACTGGAGAAGAAAGCCCAAGTCAGAAACTTGTTAAAACGAGAAACCCTATAAATAAAGAATGCGGATTGCCTCGTTTCGATGCAGAAATATTCGTCAAATACCCTACTTTTACAATTCTTTACTCGTAGCGCAGCGCCTCCATGGGATCGACGCGCGTAGCGCGTAGCGCGGGAATCCAACTCGCTCCGAGCGTGGCCACAATCAACGCCGCTGCAATACCCACAAATACCTGCGGATCACGCGGGTTCACATCGAGCAGCAAGCCGCCCATCTGCGGAGTCAGCAGAAACGCCGCGCCGCCGCCGATCACCAGTCCTACGAAGGCCAGCGAAATTCCATTCCTGAGGACCATGCGCAGAATTTTGCCGCGCTGCGCGCCGAGAGCGATGCGCAAGCCAATCTCCTGCGTGCGGCGCGCTACCAGGAACGACACTACTCCATACAATCCGACGACGGCGAGCAGCAACGCCACTACTCCAAACGCGCCGCCCAGAATTGCCGACACGCGCTGCTGAAAAAGTCCCTGGCTGGAGACAAGTTGATTGAACGTCATGACCGAGATGGGCGCGACTTCCGGATCAAGGCTGCTGAGTTGCGCGCGAATCTGTGTCGTCATCGCGCTGGGGTCGCCGTCGGTACGCACATGCAACACCGCACTCGGCCGGCCCATCTGCGCGTAACTCATGTAAAAGGTGGGCGGCGTTGGGACGCCGATGAAGCCGGGGTTCGAATCCTTCACCACGCCGACGACCACAATGCCATCGTGGTCGCGCAGCGAGATTTTGTGCCCGATGGCTTTATCCAAATCACCATCCTTCACAATGAAGCGCCGCGCCAGCGTTTCATTCACAATGGCCACTAGCGGCGCGGTGTTGTTATCGTGATCGGTAAATTCACGGCCCCACAGCAACGGGATTTGCATGGTGGAGAAATATCCCGGCGAAACCTGATTGGTGTTGGTGTCCATAAACTTTTCGCCGCCGGGCGCGGTATATCCATCGACAGAGATGTCCCATGAATTGCCGGAAAGGAACGGCACCGACGACGCTACGCTTGCCGACTTCATTCCCGGCAAGGTCGACACTTGCTCCACTAATTGTTTTTGGAACTGTTGTGCCTTCTCGACGGAGTATCCGCGCTGGCTGGGATCAAGCGCCACGAGCAGGACGTGTCCGGGGTTGAATCCCAAATCAACTTTCTCGGCGCGCATGAATGCTTTCAAAAATAAGCCGCCGCCGATCAGCAACATGGTGGAGAGCGCGATTTGTCCGGCGATTAAAATTCTTCGCGCCAGCGATCCGAAAGCCCGTCCCTGCGAATTTCCCGCGCGAACGTTGCTGCTGACTTTTACCATGGCTTCGCGCGCGGTCGAGAACGCCGGAGCCAGCCCGCACAGAAAAACCGAGAGCAGGGAAACGGCCATGGCAAAGGTCATTACCCGCAAATCCAAATGAAACACTGGATTCGACGGAGTCGCGGAATAGGGCAACATCGCCTGAAACCCGCGCACCGAAACCAACCCCAGCAAAATTCCGCACATGCCGCCCATCGTCGCCAGCACTGCGCTCTCGGTAAGAAGCTGGCGCACCAATGTTCCGCGAGTCGCTCCCACAGCGAACTGTGTGGAAATTTCCTTCATGCGCGCGGTCGCGCGTGCCATTAACAGGCTGGCTACGTTGGCGCAGGCAATCAGCAACACCAACATCACCAGCGTCATAATCACGGCAGGAAGCAGAATTCCCTGCGACATGCGGCGGTCCATCTCCTTGCGCACGAATGCCGCCGTATCTTTATTCGTGTCGGGATAAGCCTTCTCCAGGTTGCGCATAATGCCGTCCATCTCAGCCTGCGCCTGCGCGGCGGTCACTCCCGGCTTCAGCCGCCCCAGCATGTCGAATTCGCGCCAGCCGCGATGCGTGAAAATCTCGTTGCCGTCGGTCGTGAGCCCCTGCGCCATCATCACCGGCACATAAATATCCGGACGGTAATAAAGGTTCGAGCCGGTAAACGCCTTCGGCGTAACGCCAATAATGGTGAAGCTCTTGCTGTTCAGCTTGATCTGTTTGCCAATAATATTGGGATCATTGGCGAAGGCACGGCCCCACAACGCATTGCTGAGGATGACTACCGGAGATTTGCCCGGCGCTTCATCTTCTTCAGGACGAAACTCCCGGCCGAGAGCGGGATGAATTTGTACGGTGGAGAAAAAATTGCCCGAGACGAGCGATCCATACACTACCTGCGGTTCGCCCGCTCCGGTGCTCATGCCGGCGGAGATATTCTGCGTGATCGCCAAACTTTCAAACGCGCGGCTGCGGCTGCGAAAATCCTGCAAGTCGAGATACGAAGAGCCGCCAAACTGCGTGAGGCGCGAGGCCGCGACATCAATCACAATAAAATTGTCGGGATTCGGCACGGGCAGCGGACGCAGCAGTGTCGCGTCCACCACACTGAAGATGGCCGTGTTCGCGCCGATCCCCAGCGCCAGCGACAATACGACGATCATCGTGAAGCCGGGTTTGCGGCGCAGGCTGCGGAAGGTAAATCGTAAGTCGCGCCCCAGCGACTCGAAGTAAGAAACGATTCGAGACTGCGACGTTGCTGTTATCTGAGAATCTCGAGAAGCGATTGAAGGCCCCATCCCACACCTCGCCGTTGTTTGGAATACGCTCGAGCATGCGTAAAAGTTCGACGCCGACTCAAATTAAAGTTGTATGTACGCAATGTGCTGTACGAGCGTTGTGCTCACAGTTTGTCCATGTTTTGTTGATGGAGCTGCAAGCATTCGGTAAGTGCAATTGATGCGCCAGAAAATCTCATTCATAAGGTGCAGACAAAAAAGCACTTAGCCCGAGGGTTGCCGGAGGGAGATGTCCGCGGTTGGAATGCAGATGTTCGGAAGCGGACAGGGAAGGCGGACAGTACTTGCGCGAATCGTTCGCTTGTCTGAACCTTTTCTGAACTAATGTCTGAACTTTTTCTGAAACTACGGCTGCGGCTAGTCTTGTTTCCCCGGATGTTCTCCTGCTTCGCGCGACGTAAAAAAGATACATCCGATCATGAACGCAGCGAGGACCAGCGAAGAACTAATTCGGCTGAGGTTAAGGCCACCATTGGCATGGGGTTTGGTTAGCAGGTCGCCAAGAGTTGCGCCAAGCGGACGCGTAAGGATGAATGCCGCCCAGAATAAAAATGTCCGCGAGATTTTCGTGAAGAAATACATTCCGGCGATGACCGCCAGCGCTCCGGCAAAAACAAATGCTCCGCCAGCGTAGCCAAATCCCGGAGTGTCGGAAAGGAAGTCGCCAAGCGCGGTGCCCAGAGTGTTGGAGAAAAGAATGGTCGTCCAATAAAAGATTTCGACTTTTGGCGTCGTGATGTTGCGGAAGGAGATCGAACCTGCCGACAAACGCCAGAGTCCTAAGACCAGTAAAAGGATGGCGAACAGAATCAGGGAGCCGCCCGTGTAGCCAATTCCCAGCGAGCGGTCGGCGTAATCGGCCATCGTTGTTCCTACAGTTGTGGTCGTGACGATCACCGTCCAATACAAAAATGGATGGAACGACTTCGCTTTGACCTGAGCAAACAAAGCCACGATGAAGCAGACCATAAAGATCGCTGTGCTCAGCAGGTAGCCGAGGTTCAGCGTCATGGAGAGCGCGTCGCCGCCGGTTTCACCCAGAGTGGTGGCCGCAATTTTGATGATCCAGAAGGCCAGCGCTACCTGAGGAACCTTGCTGTGGCTGATCCAGCTTGCAGTCGCAGACTTCGAGTTATAGGAGGGAATGGGATCCGAAAGGCTGAACGTCGTTGAGCTCATGATCATGATAATGACATGCTTAAGCCAAAAATATTGAGCCCAAAATATTGATTGTTAATAGATTTTTGCCGGGTAACGTCAACCGGTGCAGACAATCTTCCGCCTACAAGATAAAATCTGCAGTGCAATTATCCCGTGAGGCATACATGGCAGATTTGTCGTCCCTGAATATTACGTCCGTCCTGCAAGAGCAGCGCAAGTTCGAATGCCCCGAAGCATTCAGCCAAAAGGCGCACATCAAAAGCCTTGAAGAATACGACCGCATTTATAAGGAGTCGATCGAAGACCCGGATAGATTTTGGGGCAACGTAGCAAGCGAACTGCATTGGTTCAAGAAGTGGGACAAAGTTCTCGAATGGGATTG
>DASXCC010000031.1:0-8072 GCA_036491415.1 Terriglobales bacterium
CGGCGATTCGTGCCGTTAAGTCTCCAGCCGCAATCTTCTCTGCGAACTGCACAATGCGTCGTAAACGCCGCGCGGCAAATTGGGCGGCGACCGCGGCGAGAATCAGGGCCAGTCCAAAAACTACGGCCGAACTCAAGAACAGTGTGTGCCGTATGCGTGCCAAAGAAGCCTGAACCTCAGAAAGCGGATACGCCAGCCGCACCGCTCCATGCGGGATCGGCACCGCAACATACAAAAAAGGAATCCCAAGCGTGTGGCTCGTGCGCGTATCCTCACCCAGCTTTCCCTGCAGGGCTTGAATGAATTCTGGGCGCTGCGCGTGATTCTCCATCTCCGAAGCCTGTGCCTCGGAATCCGCAAGCACTTTCCCGTGATCATCAATCACCGTGGCGCGAGCGTTCGCAGCATGGCCTTCGTCTGTGACGGTTTGTTGTATGGAGTGCTGATGGTCCGCGAGCACATTGGCCGCAAACATCTGTGTCTTTTCCCGCAGGTTGCGTTCAATCTCGGCGCGAATGGAATCTTCCCAGGGACGCCGGATGGAAACATCAAGCGTGATCGTGGCGACCGCAATCACAATCGCAAACGCCAGCATCAGCTTGAAGAAAATCCGGTTTCTCACTTTGGGGCCTCAAAGCGATAGCCCGCGCCACGCACGGTTTTCAAATACCGCGGGGTTTCAGGGTCAACCTCAATCTTTTCCCGGATGCGGCGAACGTACACATCCACGGAGCGTGGAGTCACGAAAGCAGTATCGCGCCAAACAGAATCCAGCAGATGATCCCGCGTGAAAACACGCCCTACATGGCGCGCGAAATAATCGAGCAGCCGAAATTCAGTGGCAGTCGTTGTAATCATCTGCCCGCGCACGCTCAAAGTCATTGCACCGGGATCGATTTCAATTTCTCCCACGTGCACCGGAGTGTTGGGAAGTGGGCGCTCAAAACGGCGCATGACCGCTTTTACGCGCGCGACGAATTCGCGGGGACTGAATGGCTTGGAAATGTAATCATCGGCGCCAAGTTCCAGGCCCAAAACCTTGTCGGCTTCACTGCTTTTTGCCGTGAGAAAAATTACCGGAATTGGAGCCAGGGTTGCGGTCTGGCGGATTTGACGGCACAATTCCAGCCCGTCTTTTCCCGGCACCATGATGTCGAGAACAAAAAGAGAGGGCTTTTGGCGTTCGGATTCGCCAATCACCGTGCTGCCTGTCGGAAACAGGCGCACAGCGTATCCCGCGGCTTCCAGATGATGGCGCACAAGACGGGAAATATCGGGATCGTCTTCAACGACGTAAATGCTCGGCTTCACGGGCAGTATTGTAGCGGGGATTGCGCGCGGCACCTAGCGTTGAAATCCAGATATCGGCGAATGCTGTCTTATTTGCCGTTTTGGTTGAAAGCTAGTGCCAGTAACGTCTTCTGTTCCACTTCGTGCGCTTTGCCTGATCCCGTTGCCGGGCTGGGGCTGGCAGAACGTTTGATCGCCAGTACCGGACGATTTCCCGCAATCTGCCGCAAACGCGGAAGGATGTAGGACATCGCTCCCATGTTCGAAGGCTCTTCCTGCACCCAAACAATGTCACCGGCGGAAGGATGTTGCTGCAAGGCAGCACTGAGTTCGGCTTCCGGAAAAGGATAGAACTGTTCCATGAAAATAATAGCGGTGGAAGTGTCCTGCCGCTTCTTGCGCTCCACTCGAAGTTCATGACCGAACTTGCCGCTGCACACAAGAATCTTTTCCGCATTCGTAATTTCGTTATCAGGAATCACGTTCAGGAAATGTTCCCGCGTGAAGTCTTCGATCGGCGAAGAAGCATCCGGATGCCGCAACATGCTCTTCGGAGTGAACACCACCAGCGGCTTACGCCACTTCCGGATCGCTTGCCGCCGTAATAAATGGAAATATTGCGCCGCCGTCGAAGGCTGGCAGATTTGCACGTTGTCAAAAGCCGCCGACTGTAAATATCGCTCAATGCGTGCGCTGGAATGTTCCGGTCCCTGCCCTTCGTAGCCGTGAGGCAACAACATGGTTACGCCGGAAAGCAGCGCCCACTTGGCTTCGCCCGAGCTTATGAACTGGTCTACGATGGCCTGCGCCACATTGGCAAAGTCGCCGAACTGCGCTTCCCAAAGAACCAGCGTCTCGGGATAGTCGCGGCTGTAACCGTATTCGAAGCCCAGCACTCCGGCTTCCGACAAAGTCGAATTGTAAATATCGCACCGCGCCTGATCGTCGGAAACATGTTGGAGCGGCACATGCTCTTGTTCGTTTTCGATATCGATCAGCACAGAATGCCGCTGGTTAAAAGTTCCGCGGCGGGAATCCTGCCCGCTCATGCGCACCGGCGTGCCCGATTTAACCAAGCTGGCAAATGCCAGAGCTTCCGCCATGCCGTAATCGACAGCACGCTTTCCAGCGGCCATTTCCGCGCGCTGTTCCAGCAGTTTTTTGATTTTAGGATGGATGTGAAAATCAGACGGATAGCTGCTGAGCTTTTCTCCCAGTTCCGACAATTCCGGCAGCGACAAACCGGTGTTGACGTCGTATTCCTGTTTGTAACGCCCGCCGATATAGTGGCTCCAATAGTTCGGTAGGTCGCGCATCAGCGGTTTTTGTTTAATCGTCTTTCCTGCTTTTTGCGCTTCTTCCAACTCCCCACGCACAGCTTCTACTTTCGCCTGGGCATCGGATGCGCTAGTGCGTTCCGCATAGATTTCCCAGAGCGGAGGATGATCTTTGATGGCCTTGTACAAAAGCGGCTGCGTGATGGTGGGATCGTCCACTTCGCTGTGTCCGTGGCGGCGATAGCCGATCAAGTCGATGACCACGTCGCTGCAGAATTTGTAGCGATACTCCAGCGCAATCTGTCCGACACGCACCACGGCATCCACGTCTTCTGCATTCACATGGAATATCGGGATGTCCTGCCTGCGCGCCAACTGCGCGGCAAACCGCGAAGAGTGCAATTCCCGGTAAAGCGTGGTGAACCCAAGAAGATTATTCACGATGATGTGAACCGTGCCACCGACGCTATAGCTGGGCAGCTCTGCATAATTCATGGTTTCCGCAAAAACGCCCTGTCCGGCAAAAGCGCCATCGCCGTGAACAAGCACCGGCAGATATTTTTTCGTTCCGTCCTGGCCGGCACGGTCCTGCTTGGCGCGTGTGCGCCCAATGGTGACGGGATCCACGGCCTCGAGATGGCTGGGATTCGAAACCAGGTGAATATGAACTTTCTTTCCAGCCCGCGTCGTATATTCGCCGGTCGCTCCCATGTGATACTTCACATCGCCGCCGCCGAGAACGCTGCGTGGATCGACATCTTCAAAGCCGGCAAACACTTCTGCCTGAGGGCGCTTGGCAATCTGCACAATCACGTTTAAACGTCCGCGATGGCTTAATCCCAGGACCATCTCATTGGCGCCATTTTCACCGCCGGTCTCAATAATCTGGTCGAGTAAAGGAATAAGCGCGGTTACACCTTCCAAAGAAAAACGCTTGGTACCTAAATATCGCTGTTGCAGGACTTGCTCAAAAAAATCGGCGCGGATCAGCAGATCAAGCACGTGACCTTGCTCCACTTTCGCCGGCGATCCTTCAATCCGCTGCTGAATCCAGCGACGCTTTTCCGGATCGGAAATGTGCATGAACTCCAGGCCCACGCTTGCGCAATAAACCCGCCGCGCCTCTTGCGCGAGGTCGGTGTCGATATGCAACTCGGGATGCAGTACGGGCTGGAAAAAACTGAGTGGGTCGAGGTCGGCTTCCAAATATCCCCAATGACGGAACAGATCAAAAACTCGTTCCCGTTCAATGTGGTTGGAATTGTTTTTTGCTTTACCGGCCGAAGTTCTTGGAGCGTTGGTTACAATCGCCATAATTCCTTTACTAGAATAACGGATGATCGCTTTGCGTGCATGGATTCAACCCGCACAAAAGCAGTATGACCTTCGGAAACTGTTGCCTATCAAGAGTCTGCGGGTGGCAAAAACCTCAAGAAACTTTTGGGCTGCCGAGTTGCGCACTCCGCCATCTTGTAGAATCAGAAATCCGCTATGAGCCAGAGTCAACCAACACAGGGTCAACAAACACAAGACCAGCAGAAAGAAGCAGCAGCGCGGGAGTCTTTGCGTTTCGTTCGCGACGGCCAAATCGTAGGCCTTGGCACCGGCTCTACAGCCACGATTGCCGTCAAAATGATTGGGGAGCGAGTGAAAGCCGGACTGAAGATTAAGGGAATCCCGACATCGGCCCGTACCGAAGAACTGGCGAAACAACTCGGCATTCCTCTGGTCACGCTGGATGAATATCAGCAGATCGACGTAACGATTGATGGCGCAGACGAGATCGACGCGCAGTTGCAATTGATCAAAGGCGGAGGCGGAGCCATGCTCCGGGAAAAGATCATCGCGTCCGCTACAAAACAAATGGTGGTGGTCGGAGACGCGACGAAACAGGTTCCAATCCTTGGCAAATTCCCTTTACCGGTGGAAGTAGTCTCTTTCGCACAGGCCCTGATTTCTAAAAAGATTTCCGATTTAGGCGCAAAGGTAAAACTGCGCAGAAACGCCGACGGTTCTCCTTATAAAACCGACGAGGGCCATCACATTCTGGATTGCATCTTCGGGCAGATCCCGCACCCCGCCGCGCTCGCTAATGTTTTGGACGGAATGCCCGGAATCATGGGGCACGGCTTGTTCATTAATCTCGCCAGCATCGCGCTGATCGCCACTGATTCCGGGGTAAAAGAATTACGGCGAACCGGGAATTATTAGTTCGCCGTCAGGTTCCCAGAAAAACTATCCCATCACCGTTGTGTGTTCTGGCTGGATCTTATAGATCACGCGCGTTTCACTCGGCTGGCGATAGGGATATTTATCCACGCCAAGATACTTCTTCGCCAGCTTATCGATATGTGCATCCGCGTCCTGTTCGGTGATTTCCACCACCCGCCCGCGAACTTCTAAATAACGGTAGGGATTTTCCGGATCGATAATGGCCAGCGACACTCGCGGATCGCGGCGGACATTGCGGTCTTTTTGCCGGCCCTTTGCCGAATTGAAAACAACCATATCGCCTTCAAGGTCACACCACACAGGCGTCACCTGCGGACGGCCATCCGGCATAAGGGTCGCAAGGCTGGCAAAAGCCCTCTTGTTAAAAAGATCACGATATTTTTCGGGAATCGCCTGGGACATAACTATCTCCTCCAAAAAGGCGGGAATGATTTTGAGGAAATTATAAGGGAACAGCTTGCAATACGGGAAAATGAAGTACGAGGGTTGGGAGGATCAGTTAAAAGTACGAGGTTCGGAAGTACGAAGTTCTGGGCTATGGGATTCGGATGAGAGATGAGAAATGAGAGATGGGAGATTAAACGACCCGCTATTTCCCGGCGGTTTGCGCAACGCCTGCGTTCAGCGCTTCTGCCAGGCGAACACCGTTTCGTCCAGCCTGCTTCGCGACATAAAGAGCGGCATCTGCGGCTTTTACCAGTTCGTCCCGCGTAAACCCATGGGCCCCGTAATTGGCTGCCCCAGCGCTGATGGTAACCGCGCGCGGAACTCCCGGAAACGACCATTCCGCCACGCCCTTGCGCAGTTTTTCAGCAATGGCCAATGAATAATGCGGGTCCGTTTGCGAGAGGATGATGGCAAACTCTTCCCCGCCATAACGACACACGGTGTCGGTTTTGCGCAGGTGTTGATGGAAAAGAGATGACACCTGGCGCAGAACTTCGTCTCCCAACAAGTGCCCGAATTCGTCGTTGAGCTTTTTGAAATGATCAATGTCAATCATGATCACCGACATGGAGCTATTGAAGCGGCGGGCGCGTTCGATTTCTTCGACAATCCGCAACTCGAAATAGCGCCGGTTGAAGATCCCGGTAAGACCATCCAGATATGCGAGTTGCTTTACGCGATCCACATAGTGCGCGTTCTGAATGGCGGTCGCGCAAATTCCCGCGACAGACTCCAGCGGATGGACTTCGTCGTCGCTGAATGAGCGCAACTTGTTGCTATCGAGGACCAGCATTCCCAAAACTTGTCCGAAAGAAACCAGGGGAATGCTGATGCGCGACGCCGTCTCATGGCATAGCGCTACGTAGTCATGTAACGCCTTCACATCATTTTCTATAACTGTTTTCCCGGTTGCGAATGCCTGTGCGCAGAGTAACGTTTCGGGAGGAATCAGGCTTCCTTCTTCATGAAGCGAAGTCAGGGTGCCACTGCTGGCCATCAGCATCAGGTCTTCTTCCTGCTTTACCAGGATCGAAACATGCGGCACATAAAAGGCCTGCTGGATGAGCGGGCCAATTTTTCCCAGCAGCTCTTTGAGATCAAGAACTGCGTTCATCTCCTGCGCAATGCTGTTGATGGCGCGCAGTTGCGCCGCGCGTTGGCGTTCCAAACTGTAAAGACCGGCATTTTGCAGCGCCATGGATGCCTGCGTGGAGAAGAGTGTCAGCAGATCAGTGGTTTCCGAATCAAAATATCCCAGAGTTTCACTCTGGCAATCGAGCACCCCCGCTACTTCTCCGTTCACGATCAGCGGAATCGCCAACTCCGATTTGGTTTTAGGAATGGAATTGATGTAGCGAGCGTCTTTACTGACATCGGCAACGCAAATGGGACGTTTCTTTTTCGCAGCCGTTCCGATAATGCCCTTGCCAATCGGAAGCCGTCCATTTTTTGTTTTTTCATTGCCCCCTATCTGGCAATGCACATAGAGTTCGTCTTTTTCTTTGTCTACTAAAAGAACAGCCGCACATTCCAGGCGAAAGAAATCCTGCGCAATCACGAGGATGCGGTTCAGGACTTCATCCAGATCGAAGGTGGATAACACCGCCTGACTGGCGTCGTAAAGAATGGCGATCTTTTGCATTTATCTACAAGATTCTACTGGTTACACCGGGGTTACCGAAGTTCCCAAAGTAATGATGATTTGTTCGATAACAGACGCATCTCCCATTTTGCGAATAGATCTTATTCGGCCAGCTGAGACTCCGACGTAGATGCCGCCCATCGTAGACATCGGCGCAGGGTTCGACTTCCGGAGTTCGATCGAATGCATTCGTGATTTTCGATGTAGGCGCGGGCGTCCTCGCCCACGTGACATTTCAAATCGCCTGAATTCTCAATGCGAAGGCCCAGAGC
Source organism: Terriglobales bacterium (assembly GCA_036491415.1). Lineage (GTDB taxonomy): Bacteria > Acidobacteriota > Terriglobia > Terriglobales > Acidobacteriaceae > JAICKN01. The sequence continues at coordinate 7,161 of DASXCC010000031.1, forward strand.
TACGCGCGTAACTGCTAACATCCCTGTAATGCTGGAATTAACCACACCCGTCCAGTACGTGAAGGGGATCGGTCCGCGCCTGTCTGAAGTGCTGGCAGCGAAGGGACTTACAACCGTTGACGACCTCTTGCATTACCTTCCCTTCCGCTATGAAGATCGCCTGAACCCACGCGGAGTGTCTGAATTAAGGCCGGGAGAAATGGCGACGGTCATTGCCGAAGTTCGTAATTCCGGCCTGTTCCGGACGCGGCGAATGCCTATTTTTCAGATGGTCGCCGGTCAAGGAAGGGCGAAGCTGAAATGCCTCTGGTTCAACTCCGCCTATTTGAAAGACAAATTTCAGCCCGGGCAGATTGTTGCGCTCTACGGAAAAGTCGAGCAGGACAAACGCGGCGAGCTACAGATTGTTCAACCGCAATTTGAAATTCTGGGCGATGCATCAGAAGAAATGCCTGATGGCGTTGCTGAAGAAAAAGCCGCAGCCTCGCTGGAGATTGGACGCATCGTTCCTATTTATGAATCGGCCGGACAAGGCCGCCTCACTTCGCGCTGGTTCCGGAGAACCATTCGCCAAGCTTTAGAAAATCTGCCGGCAAACTTGCCGGAGGCAATTCCCGCCTCTGTCCGAAAACGCCTTTCGCTCATTTCTCCGCGTGAAGCTTTATGGCAGGCACATTGGCCGGAAGCAGGAGAAAGCCTGCAGGGTCTGCAAGAAGCGCGTACGCCCGCCCACGTCCGGATGATTTTTGAGGAACTATTCCTGCTTGAGCTGGGACTCGAACTAAAACGCCGCCAACTGAAAGCAGAAACCGGAGTTGCCTTTCAACTCAATGAGCGCGCCCGCGACGTCATCAAAAAAATTCTTCCATTTCATCCGACCTCCGCGCAGAAAAAAGCTCTGAAGGAGATTGC
>DASXCC010000032.1:0-4962 GCA_036491415.1 Terriglobales bacterium
CTCCGCCTTGGCCAGCGACTTCGGCAGCACCTTCCACTGCTTCGGTGAATCAATCTCCAGCGTGGGATCGTGTTTGATCATCCGGTCCAGCAGCAGATATTTATAAAAATGCCGCAACGCAGAAAGCTTGCGCGCCACCGACCGGTCTTTCACGCCGTTGGCAAACAACTCAGTCAAGAATCCGCGCACATCTTCCCGCCTCGCATCCATCAGCCCGCGTCGACGCGCCTGCAAAAACTCCGTAAACTGCACCAAGTCTGACTCATATGCCTCCACCGTCAGTACAGCCAGCCCTTTCTCCACGCGCAGGTACGCCAGAAAACTTTTCACGGCAGGCTCCCGAACCGAATTGGGGCGGCTTTTCTCCACGCGCTTGTTATCAGACATCATCATCCCCAGTATCCTGCTTGCTTACGCCCTAGCCAATAGCTCCGCAGATTCCATTTCGCCTTTCCGATCCGCGCTTATCCGCGTCGATCCGCGTTAGAATCCCTGCCACTCGTCTTTTCCCGATCAGTGTCATCAGTGTTGATCAGTGGTAAAAGCTTTTGCCTTCCCGTCTTCCCAAATCCGTGTTATCCGTGTTCATCCGTGGTAAGGTTTTTTGCCTTTCTCCGCGTCTCAGCGTCTCCGCGGTAAATACTGGTTTTTGTTTTTCCGATCACCCGATGTCCCGATCACCCGATCCCACAAAAGGCAAGCTTTGCGGCCCTCTGCCGATACCTTCAGTCAACCCACCTACCCCCTCCCCCGGGTTTGACCCAATTCAACCCAAGGGCACCCAATACGACCCAAGGTCGTGCAAACATCGGCTGAGAGGTCGTAAACTCCTCGTATCGCCAAAATGACTTAGCCCAATCCCACCTGAAATCAGCAGGATAAAAAACCAGAGCCACGACAGTCATTCACTCAATCTCTAAAAAGCATCGGCAGAGGGTCGCAACTTTCCCTAAAAAGACAAAACGCAACGGCAGGTTCTCCGTTGCGATGCATTTAAGCTTTGCTCGCCTAAAGTCACTATAGCGAATACAAAGCAAAAGTCAAATTAAATCGAGCAACCCACAAATTCTCCGCGTTCTCTGCGACCTCTCCGGTAAAATCTGGGTTCTGGCTTTACTCCAGACTCTTCTTCGCCCGCACCTTTTTTTCCGGCATCACAAACGACCTTTCTTCAATCCCATTCAGCCGCGCTACCGTCACAGCATTCAACGCACTCTCCGGCTGCTCCTCGTGTTTAAAGAATGCAAACACATCGCGTTCTGCGCTCTGGGTCTTCAACTCTTCCGCCATCTGCGCCAGGTTAGGCTGGCTGTATTCCGGCTCGCGAAACCGGTAATACACAAAATCCGCCGTCGCAACTTTCGGTACGACAATCTTCTCGCTCTCCGCCCAACACAGCGCGGCATTCTTCGATCTCAAAATTTCATACACTACATCGGTAAACCAGCTCTCATGCCTGAACTCAAAGGCAAACCGATACACCTGCGGCAGGCACAGCGCAAACGTCCTGAGCAAATCAATATCAGCTTTCAGGTTCGGCGGCGTCTGTATCAAAATTGGCCCCAGCTTGCCCGACGCCCGCATTGGCTCCATGCTCTGCAGAAAGAAGCGCATGGAATCCTCCGCCTCTTTCAGCCGCTTAAAATGCGTGATCGATTGGTGCACCTTCGCGGCAAAGCAGAAATCCGCCGGTGTTGCGCCCACCCAGCCAGCAATGGCGCTGGCCGTAGGCATCCGGCGAAACGTGGCATTCAATTCCACCGCATTCAGCCGCGTGCCATAAAATTCAAGAAACCGCTTCGACGGCAACTTCTCCGGAAAAAACGCCGGCTTCCAGCTCGCGTATGACCAGCCTGATGTGCCAATGTGCAGTCGCATAGAACAAGAAGTATAGAAGAAACCAGCCCAATCTTCAGGCACGCACATTACCAAAGAGAGTGGATCAATTCATCTTGTCCGGTGTCCAATCTATACATGAAAGCGCCTAAGCGACGTTTCGGCCTGACCATAGTAGCTGTCCTTCTATTCATTGGCATTTTGGTGGTGGGACTGTTGTGGATGCGCGCTTTTTCTCGCAAAATTACAGCCCAGGGGTTGCTTCGTGAAGCTCTGAGTGAGTCGCCTGATCATAACTATCCCGAAACGGACATTTTTGAGCAACAGGCCACACAGGGCTACTACGATGATGCTTTGGCCACGGCCCGTCTTGCCAAAAAACCAGCTGATTTGGATTGGTTCATCGTGGAATTGGCGAGGATCCATGTTGAAAATGGAGATGTCCAAGGGGCTAAAGCCGTCGCCCAGATGTTTCCAGATAGACACGCGCAGATTTTTAAGGCGATTGCATTGGTCCAGGCACATCAAGGCGACATATCCGGAGCTCTTGCAATGTCAATGCCTGACACGAATGAAATCCTGGAGGAATTCGCCCAGCATCAGATCAAACAGGCAGATTTTCCCGGAGCGCTTCAGACTTGCGAGCGATTGCCCGCCAATTCCGCTGGAAACCTGTTTTATGAAATCGGCGAGGCCCTGCGGCAGCGCCATGAGCAGAAACGCGTGCGTGAACTCGCAGCAGGCATGAGTGATCGCAAGTTGGCCCAGCTCTTTTTAGAACTGATACCCTTAACGCTATGGGACCGCAAGCCAAACCATTTACTACAAACCAACGGTTGTGAAATGGCCGGAATAGCGGCCATGGACAAAAGGCTGGCCGAGGCCCGCAAAATGCTTGAGGGCACTCATTGCTGGCGCTCTTTCGTAGCTATTCAATATTACAGAATTGACCCAATCGAGGCAGAAAAACTCCTGCGCTCAGCTACAGATCCCAAGGACCTTACCTTTGGCTTGGGTGAGTTCGCCAAGGCCGCCGCAGATAAGGGGGAAATCGAAGACGCGCTCCGACTGGACAAAGATGCGAAACAGCTTGATCCCTTAGAAGGATACAGCGCAACTTTGGAGATTGCGCGGGCATGGACCATAAGAGATGGCACGGAAAAAGTAATCGGCTGGGCTCGATCCCTCCCCACTCACGCGGAGCGCCAAACCGCTCTTCTTGGAATGGCTCAGGCTCTAGGACATGCCCGACCGCTACATTGATTCCGTGGCAATGGTTTGTCTTTCCGATCACCCGATGACGCGCGATGCCGGCGATGTCGTGCGATCTTTCTGATTGGCGTAAATTCGTGGCCCGAATCCCCGGTTTTTCTCCGTGTCTCCGTGCCTCAGTGGTAGGTTTTCTTACTTGTACAAAAGATACTTCGTCCGCATCTCCCTGAACTTCTGTAAATCATCCTGCCAGTCCTGCGCAATGCTCCGCGGATCCTCCCCAGCGGCCAGCGCGTCAAACACCTGCTGATTGGAAAGGGCGGTAATCATGTGCTCCATCTTCCAGTTGTCCGGATAAAGTTTCTTCAGCGCCGCCGCAATCTCAATCCCCAGTTCCGGAGCATCCAGCACCGTGCGGTCCGTAACAATAATATTCACGCCCTTGCATTGCTGGTTCTGGTAAGGCCCGCTCACCGGCGTAAACCCAACCGGAACAAACCGCACACCCGGAATCAGCCGGGCGTTCATGTAGTCGGAGTACGCACGCGGATCAATCCACGGCGCTCCCATCACCTCAAACGGCGTGTCGGTGCCGCGCCCCACGGAAACATTTGTCCCTTCCACCAGCGCCACACCCGGATAAAGCTCGGCCTCATTCACTGACCGCAAATTGGGTGACGTATTAATCCAGACAATGCCGGTGGAATCAAACCAGTCGCCCCGCAGCCAGCCCTGCATGGGGATCACCCGCAGCCGCGCGCCAATTTTTCTCTCCACGTTATAGAGCTGCGCCAGTTCACCCATCGTCATGCCGTAGCGGATCGGCGTGGGATGGTAGCTGGTAAAGCTCTCAAACTCCGGCTGTGACATGTTTCCCTGCACAAACGAACCGTTGATCGGGTCCGGCCTGTCCAGCACAATCACCTCGGTATTGGCCTGCGCCGCCGCTTCCAGCAGATAGCCTAGCGTCGCCGGATACGTATAAAACCGCACGCCCGCATCCTGTATATCAAAGATCACTGCATCGAGCGTCTTCAATATATCCACTGAAGGCCGCTTCTTCGCGTCCGTACCGCCGTAGAGCGAATACACTGGCACGCCCGTCACCGTGTCCACGGTGTTCTCAACCTTTAGGTCGTCCTTCGCGCCAAAGATTCCATGCTCCGGAGCAAAAATCGCCGCCAGCTTAATTCCCGGCGCAGCCGCCAGCGCGTCAATCGTCCGGTTCCCTTGCCCGTCGACGCCCGTATTGTTCGTCAGCAGGCCCACAGTCATCTGCGTCTTGTCCTGCTTGAGCGACGCAAAATTGTCCTGCTCCAGCACATCAATGCCAGTCAGCACATGCCCATTGCGCGCACCCAGCCTGCGTGACGCCGTTGCTGCTTCGTTGTAGCCGGTAATCGCCAGCTGCTTTTCGCGATCAGCCGCCGTCACATCCAGATGCAGCACGCCCGCCACCGCCGTAGCCACGCGCGCCCGCAGAGAGATAATCGCCGGCCCCTGCCGTGGCACTACTGAGTTCGTGAGCAGAATCACGTATGTATTCGTATAAGGATCGATCCACATGGATGTGCCGGTAAAACCGGTGTGCCCAAACGATCCCACCGGCAGCAGCGATCCCCGGTTCGACGAAAACGACGAATCAATGTCCCAGCCCAGCCCGCGGACTTCAGTGGCATTCGGTGGCTGCTGCGGCGTCGTCATCTTCTCAATAATGTCGGCATCCAGGATTGATTTTCTGCTGATCAGCGCCTGCGCATACAGAGCCAGATCGCCAGCGGTAGAGAACACGCCGGCATGTCCCGCCACGCCACCCATTCTCTCTGCCCTTGGATCATGTACCGTGCCGCGCAGTATCTGCTTTCTGTCCGGCGCATACGTTGCTGCGATCTTATTTCTCCACTGCGCGGGCGG
>DASXCC010000033.1:0-23446 GCA_036491415.1 Terriglobales bacterium
AAAATTTCCTACAATGTCGGGCATCAACATTTGAGCGAAACCTACGACAAGATTGCTGAGCAAAATTCCAACAATACAGCTATCAACATGGTTGATCTGGCAATCAAACTTGAGCATACAAGTTCTCTTCCTGAGTTTGAAATTTCGCGATTAAGAGATCAAGTGATTGGAAATCGTTTTGGAACATCTGTCTTGAGGCAGATGATTGCTGACTATCTTTATTTGTATCGAGTAAATACCAGAACTGCCCAACGGTTAGGCCAGATGTTCGAGATTGAAGGTGTCACGTCACCTATTTATTTACTCCCTGACAATAAAAAAGCTTAAGCAGATCAAGACATAACATATCAAAAAACAACATCACTTTGGGGCGGAGGGCGCACGAAGGTATTGTCAATGGGGAGGAATTACATGCGGCGCGGTATCTACATGGAAGGTCCGGAGATATTTTGATGAGGAGCGTGTCCCATGAGGCGGGTGGGAAGTGAAAAGATAAAAGTATAAGGATGGATGCCAAGCGCGCGGATTTGAACTGCATCGCGCGGCATGCCCGGATCCTTCGCAGGCCAAAAGAAAGCGGCTCAGGATGACAAGACAGTTGCCGGTTCCCGGTTCCTGGTTGTCGGTTATAAAACACAAGGTCTCTCGACTATGTGGATCATTCGTGAAACGAAATGATCCGCTTCGCTCGAGATGACGGAGCATAAGAGAGCTTAGGTGTGAAAGAACTGGAGAAGTTGGCGCGGCCTGCGGGCCGCGTTTTTATTTGGGGATAACAAGGGCGATCGGCAGGAAAGGTGAGGGCGAGAAATCAAACACGAGGTCTCTCGACTGCGTGGATCATTTTTTAGCAACCCTGCGTGGAGCGAATGATCCAGAGCTTGTTCGACTTCGCTCAGGGCAGGCTATGCGTTAACACCTCAAGCTCGAGATGACAATTTTGAAGATGGGATAGGGAAAGAGGCGCGATGAAGACGTGCAAAGAGCGGGGCGAATGGGCGGAGTTGTGCTTTATGGCGCGGGCGGCGGAGCGCGGGTATAGCGTGTCGCGTCCGCATGGAGACTCGGCGGCGTACGACGTGGGCGTGGAGGATGCGGGAAGATTTCTGCGGGTGCAGGTGAAGTCCACGACGTTCCGGAGAAAGGGGTCGTACACGTGCAATGTGACGGGGGCGAGGCGGGAGCGGTATCCGAAGAGCAAAGTGGATTTTTTCGCGGTGTACCTGGTGCCGATTGATTTGTGGTACATCATTCCCATTGAGGTGATGGAGAAGAATCTGTCACTGAACCTGACTCCGCGGAAGGGACACAAGTTCGCTCAGTATATGGAGGCGTGGGAGTTGATGCGGGGAGAGCGCGGAATTCCCACCCTGCGAAAATCGCGAAGGGAGGGGCGGCCGGCAAAACTCTAAATCAGAATGACAACGGCGGGCGAGACGCCCATCGCTCCAAGAGGATGGAATAGCAATATTTAAAAGGAACGCATCGTCGATTAGAATTTGCCGGCGGTGATGCAGGATTGGACTTCGGATTCCACGGAGAAATGCTTTTCGGGATGCGCGGCGAATTCGGAGTCCAGATGATAGGCGTTGATCTCCAGAGGGATGCCCTCATATCCGCCGCCCTGGAGAAATCCTTCGACATATTTCACGGCGAAGCCGGACAATCCGAGCTTGGAATATTGCACGACGTGAACGAGTTCGTGAAAGAGCAGGCGGTCGGTGAAGGGCTCGTGGGAAACGATGACGTCCTGAAAGGTAACAGCGGCCATGGAGTTGGAGAAATCGGGAAGCATGGCGGCATCCAGACCGAAGGAGAGCAGTGTGTCGTAGAAATCGGGATTCGGAATCCGCGCGCCGATGAGCGTGAGCAGCCGGGCGGAATCGAGGATTGCGTCCGGGAAAAACGGGCGCATGGCGTTCTTTTGTTCGGGCGACAGAGGCGTGGCCGAGGGCAGATATTGGGTGCGCTGCTTGCGGATGAACTCCGAAACTTGATAACTGACCCAGGCCATTTCGTTGGGGGAGAGGGTTGGCAGATTTTGTGAAGGCATCGTGTAAGAACTTTATCAGAGCGGGTGAGAAAGAAGCGATGGAGGGCGCCGGGCCGCCGCTGAAGGTTCGCAATGTGAATGATCTATTTCGATACTGATCTATTTCGATCGAGATAACAGACCGTAGGCAGCCATGACCGGCCATGTTAAACTTCTCGGCACTTTTGGGGGAGCAGCGATTATGGCCACACAAGCTATCGTCATCAACAGGCGTTGGGACAGGAAGTTTTATGTCGGGATGGCGGTGCTGTTCGCCGCAATTATTTTCGCGGGATTCGCGCCCACTTATTTTCTAAGAACACATTTTCACAATCGGGAATTGAGGCCGCTGTTGCAGCTGCATGGGGCGATCTTTACCTCATGGCTGGTGTTGCTGATCGCGCAAACTTCTCTGGTCGCGGCAAAGCGCACGGACATTCATCGAAAATTGGGCGTAGTAGGCGGAGTGCTTGCTGCGCTCATGGTTGTCGTCGGATACATTGTCGCGGTCCATGCCGCGCAGCGCGGGGCGGCTCCGTTGGGAATTCCTCCGCTGGCATTTCTGGTAATTCCCCTCGGTGATATTTTTACCTTCATTGTTCTCGTCACAGCAGCGCTGATTTATCGTAAGCAGCCGGAAACTCACAAGCGGCTCATGCTGCTGTCAACAATTGCGATCCTCGCACCCGGACTGGGGCGACTTCCCTTTGCATTCATCAACGGACCGCTGACTATCTATGCGATCGCCGATGTGATTCTTTTGGGTTGCGTCCTGTACGACGTTTTCACGCGAAAGCGTGTGCATCCCGCGTACATTTGGGGCGGATTATTTCTGGTACTCTCGCAACCGATACGGCTGGCGCTTGCGGGAACCCACGCGTGGATATCATTCGCGCAGTGGCTTGCGCGGTAGAGCGTTTCACCGACGCATCACTCCCTGACGAATTTTGCGACACGAATTTGAAACACCAAATTTTAAACACCAAAAGATATCCGAACATTTTTCCCCGTCAAAATAAATGTGCTTACACGATAATTAACCTTCCGCAGACAATTCAGTGACAAATCATTACATCGCCGGGCATAGCTTCGGGAGATGCTTTGGCCCCGAGTCGCTGGCCGACGGCTCGGTGCAGAGCTATCTCAGGTGATGGTCACATCCGTGACCTACTTTTCAGCGAGGTAATTATGACGATGAAGTCTGCATCCCTGCAAAGGGGATGGGTAGCGGCGCTTGCGCTGTTAATCCTCTCAACATCCGCGTTCGCGCAACATTACATGCGAGCTGATTTAACAACCGACAAAGCCAGCGTCGCGATGACGGCCCCGAATCTTGACCCGAATTTAGTTAACGGTTGGGGATTATCACGTAATTCCACATCGCCTTGGTGGGTCTCTGACAACGGCACCGGAGTGGCAACCTTATATAACGGAGCTGGCGTACCAAATCCGTTGGTCGTCAAAATTCCGCCTCCGAAAAACAGTTCGAATGCCAATGGTCATCCCACCGGCACCGTATTCAATTACGACACAACTGGATTTCTTATTTCCTCCAAGGCTCCGTTCTTTATGTTCGTCACGACAGATGGAACGATCTCCGGCTGGAACCCTGCGGTGAATCCGGCCGCTGCCGTTCTCGCGATTGATCACTCGGGCAAATCGGAATACACCGGATGCACTTTGGCCACGAATGAAGCGGGAACTTTTCTGTATGTTGCCGATTTCAAAAGTGGAGAGATCGAGATTTACAACTCGTCCTGGAAGCAAATCCATTTGGACGGATGGGCGTTCCGCGATCCGCGAGTTCCGCATGACTTCGCTCCATTCAATGTGCAAAACATCGGCGGAAATCTGGTGGTGACTTACGCGAAGCAGCAGCATAACAGCCCTGCGGAAGCGGATGGCCCAGGCCTGGGTTTCGTTTCGATTTTTGATTCGCGCGGGCGCTTGCTGCAGCGTTTGGAACATGGCAGGTTCTTTAATGCACCGTGGGGAGTTGCATTGGCTCCTTACGATTTCGGCGTATTCAGTCATCGCCTGTTAGTGGGCAATTTGGGAGATGGCACGATCCATGCTTTCAATATGCTGACCGGAAGATTCGAAGGCACGCTGGAAGATTCCACCAACAAGCCTATTTCGATTGATGGACTTTGGGCGATTGGTTTTGGAAGCGGCGCTGCGAGTTCCAGTTCACCCACCACTCTATTTTTCGCTTCAGGACCAAATGAATATGGAGATGGCGTGCTGGGAACATTGGTGCCAACGCCAACAGAACAACGTGGGAGTAATGAGTAGGCCTTTGTTTATGTAGTGTCGTTTACTTCATGTCTCGTTTACGAAGAGAAGCCGGAGGAACATCCTCCGGCTTTTTCTTGTTTGCAAATCGCGGAATAATTTGGGAAATCAATTTTCGTCTGGATCGAAGCCTGCTGAACGCAATAGGTGCTTCAATCCTCTTTCACCGCCGGCGCCGCGTTGCGTGCCGGCAATATTCCCATCTTTATCGATAACCACGTAAATCGGATACGCGGTTGCCGCATACATGGCGGCCAGGTTTGTGTCTTCCGTCAGAACAATGGGACAGGAACGAGGATGTTGCTCGAGATATTTCTTTACCGTCTTCTTCGACTCGTTCACGTCGATCGCGAGCACAACCAGGCCTTTGCTCGCGAACTGATTATGAATGCTCTCGACGAGCGGCTCTTCATTCCGGCAATACGGACACCACGTTGTCCAAAATTCCAGCAGAGTTACTTTTCCCTTGATGGATGCATTGTTAAAAGTTTCTCCGGTCGTTGTTTTGGCATGAAAGTTGGGAGCGGGTTCTGCGTCGTTGTCCGCCGCTACCAAGACCCTGGGTGAGCAGTAGTAAAGAAGCAAACAGCAAAGAAAGAGTATGCTGCGTAGACATGGCGCGGAATGTTAGCACAATTCGCGGAGTAGTCCAGAATCTTTGGAACTTTTATTCCAAAAATATGGCCCCGGAGGATTGTTTGCCATCCGGAGCCATGCGGGAGGGGAGGACAGATCAAAATTTAAAAAATGACGTTCAACGCAATGCGGATCCCGGGATGCACCGGATCGAATAAGTAATAACCATCATCCACATAGTCGATGTAGCAATCGTCGTCATACGACCAATCTGCAGGCCATGCGTCAACAAACTCAAACGTATATCCGCTGTCCTGGAATTCCGGACGGTTATTGACCATTCTCGGATGACCGGGGTGGAAATGATGTTCGCGGCCGAAGTGCTGCCGGAATCTGTCATCAGGAATGCGCTGCCGTTGTGAAGCGTGTTCGACGTGACCGCGATTGTCATTGTGGTTGTCATTGCGGGCTTGGGCGCGGGCCTGGTCATCGCGAGCTTTTTGCTGGTCCTTCGCTTGCTTATCCTGATTTTTCTGCTGCTGCTTGGCTTGCTCCTGTTGCTGCTTCTGATTTTCCTGCGCCTGCTTGTTCTGCTCGTGGCGCGCCTGATCTTGTTGCTGTTTCGCCTGTTGATCCTGCTGATGCTTGGCCTGGTCTTGCTGATGCCGAGCCTGGTCTTGTTCCTGTTTCTGTTGGTCCTTGGCTTGGTTTTCCTGGGCCTTCTGTTGGTCCTTTTGCTGATCTTTCATCTGCTGGTCTTGCGCATGCTTTTCCTGATCCTGCGCGTGTTTGTCCTGGTCCTTTGCAGCCTTTTCCTGCTTGGGAGCTGCTTCCTTGGATGGCTTCACTTCCTGGGCCTTGGGCTCATCCGGCTTGGGCTTGTCGTCCTGGGCGTAAGAGGGTGCTGCAATTACTGCCAATAACAAAAGGGTGGTGAGAAATGCTCCGAGTATTTTCAAAAGTGCCTCCGTCATATTCATCGCGGTAGCGATGGTCGCAGGTGCGGTGCGCTGGGCATGGTGTGTTCGTTCCATTACATATCCGTAGATGGCGGAGTCGAACGTCGGGTATATCCGTGATCCGGATAATCCATACCGTATTTCCGAAATTTTTAAAGGGGATTTGTAACTTTTCGTAAGAAGCGGACATCACAAACCTACAGCGGAAGCTGTAGGTTTGCTTCCTAAGGAAAATTTTTCGGTTTGCAGTGAGTGATGGAAATTCAATAATCTTTTCGGAAAATTAAGGATTAATATAGTCTTACGGTTCTAAGGAGGAGATGGACATGCGTTTGTGGATGATTGCGGTAATTTTAGTCGTTATAACAGGTATTGCCTGGCACATTGCGAAAGCGGGCCCGGCACCTGAAGTTGGCACCATGGCTCCGGACTTTTCCCTGCCCTCGCAGGATGATCCGCAGGTAAGCCTAAAAGATTTTCGTGGTAAATGGGTTGTTCTCTACTTCTATCCCAAAGATATGACAACGGGCTGCACCATCGAAGCTCATAACTTCCAGCGCGATCAGGACCAATATGCGAAACGCAACTCGGTTGTGCTGGGCGTGAGCGTGGATTCCGTGGATTCGCACAAGCAATTCTGCGCCAAGGAAGGCCTGAACTTTAAGCTCCTCGCCGACACCGATCATAAAGTCGCCGACACCTACGGCTCACTGATGAAGTTTGGTGTAACGGAAATGGCCGCGCGGCACACTTTCATTATTGACCCGCAAGGCAAAATTGAACGTTCGTATATGACTGTAGATCCCAACAAGCACAGCGTTGAAGTTTTAGCGGAATTGGATGAACTACAGAAAACGAGCCAGGCGGGTACGCACTAAAAATTTCGTAAACCGACCATCCTGTTACGAAATCCGAATAAGAGGGCTGCCTGAGAAAAATCAGGCGGCCTTTTTGCTTTCTACGCGTCCTTCTTCCGCCTCGATTGCCACGCGCTCGTGCTTAATATCCAGCCGCAGGCGATTGTAGATGTTCATATAGATATTTGCCATCCACACCAGCGCGAAAAGTGAGCACAAATAGCCTCGCCAATCCGGATAGAGCAGTTTATAGCGGGTAATAATAAGAAATATGGCCGCTATGTAGTGGCTAAGACAGTATTCGCAGGTAAAAACGTAAAAGAGTTTGCGCCCAAACAGTGATTTGTACTGTTGCGAACGTTGCTCGCAATATTCGCGCGGCTCACGAAAAATTTCTTCATGGGTAATCGTCCAGGCGACGCAGGCTACAGGGATCGCCAACACGAAAAGCCAGACAATCTGTTGGGAAACTGTTGTCATCGCAGATTCGATGCAAAAATGTGCACCCGCGTTGAGTAGGTTTTAAGGCCTATTTATGCAGTTCGCACAAGCTTGTTCCGAAAACGGAACAAAACTAAAGCAAATTGAGCTTTTGCGCACTTCACCATGTAAAAGAGTGGTGTTCATTTTGGCGGGTCTTTCAGAAATCCTAACGCCCCCTCAAAGCGAAAGAGAAAGATCCGCTTTTTTTCGCCAAAATTTTCTGGATTACTAAATCATTCAAGCCATGAATAGATTAGTTTGCTGGAGTGTAGCCGCATGCCTCACGGCATGCCTGGCAGTAGTAGAGGGCGTCGGTGCAAAGCCGGGTATCAATCTGCCCCTGACAAAAACAGCAATACTTTTCGCACTCACACTTATCTTCGGGCATTTCGCATTGCGCACAATTGACCTTTTTCTTGGTGACGTACGCCATGCGCTGACTGTAGCGCATCCGCATCCGCTGGAAAAGTGCCGTTGGTAACTATGTCGAAGGTCGGGGCTGACGGGGCTGGAGTGAAGGTTTTAACGGATGCCAAAGGTTTTAAACGGGCCGGATCTTAACTGCGGGATATTAACTACGGGATCTTAACTAGCCGAAATCTTAACTGGCGATTTTGGCCCGGTAATACTCAATGAGATCGAGCCGCGGAGGGGTGTGTCCGAGTATCCGTAGGAAACCGGAAACCTGCCCGCGATGGTGTGTTCCGTGATTCACCACATGCAGCACAACCTGCCAAATGGGTTGCGTCCATGACTTCCCTTTCAGATCTTGATAAGTGAAATTCGCCTGCGCCGCTTCATCGGTCAGCTCACAAGTCCACTGCAACCAGGCTGCGTGAACGCGCGGCCATTGTTCGTGCAAGGCAGGGAGGCTGCGGTCGGCATCGGAAATAAATACCGCCGGCGGGGCTTTGTTCACCCGTCCGATCCAAACACGATCGGCGGCGAAAATATGCGCAAGCGTTCCGACAATGCTCTGGTCGGCCGTTTTAAAGTCGTGCGTGAGTTCTTCCGCGGAAAGCTGCGTGACAGCGCCGAGTATGCGCGTACTCGCCCAGACTGTGTAGGCAAGATGCTCTTGCAACGTAGCGGCGGTAATCACTGGCTGCATGGTGTGTCAGCAAGATTCTATATCCCGGAGAAGGTCCGTAGGAAATATGGGTGCACCGCCAATTCGTAACCGATTCGAATTCATAACCGATTCGACGGAGCGATTCGGAGGAGCGATTCGGAGGAGCGATTTAATAGTCATCATTTTGGCTAAACGTGATTTTGACAGTCGTCGGAAACCACTGTTACCATCATTATTCAACTGCTGCTGACCTCTTTATATTCAGCCTCATCGTCCCCGTCGTCTAGCCTGGCCTAGGACATCGCCCTTTCACGGCGGTAACACGGGTTCAAATCCCGTCGGGGACGCCAAACTTTACAACCACTTGCAAGCCTCGCCGATTTCGGCGCGTTTTCCGACGGCGATGGGAACACGATGAAGTACTCAGACTATGCGAGCTAACAGAGTCGCGGCCAATGCACCAGTAATCTGCGCAGCAATGAACATTGGCACATCACTTGGTGCGATTCCAGCAAATGTATCCGATAAAGACCTTGCTATCGTAACAGCCGGATTTGCGAAAGAGGTTGAAGCAGTGAACCAGTAAGCAGCGGAGATGTAGCATCCGACCGCAAATGGAATCGAGCCCGGACGATTTTTTGAACATCCGAATATCACCATCAGCAGTCCGAATGTCGCAACAAATTCGCTGAAAACCTGCGGCCAACCGCGTCGGGCGTGTATAGAGAGTGAATACCAGTGCAATCCGAACATGACGTGCGCTGTTATCGCTCCCAAAATTCCGCCAAGACACTGCGCCGAAACGTAGAAGGGAACGTCAACCCATTTGGTTCGGCGCTGGATTGCATCTGCCAGTGTCACCGCCGGATTAAAATGAGCGCGGTCATAAGTCAGAATGAGAGCAACTAGTGCTGATCCTGTGGCAATCGTATTTGCGAGCAAAGCGATTGCGACATTTCCGCCGGATAAATGTTCGCCCATAATTCCTGAGCCGATGACAGCAGCAACCAAAAAAGCGGTACCTAAAAACTCTTCCACGCAGCGAGGAAATAATCTTGAGTTCATTGCTGACCGATCTTTTCAATTTCTTTTTTGATTACAAGGGAGTCCAAGCTGGCGAGAGGCAAGTTTAAAAATAGACTGATTCTTCTATCGAGCATAAAGAAAGCATCTCGGTAGGCTCTTGCGATTTGTTCCTCACTACCTTGTACCACCGCTGGATCAGGGACGCCCCAATGTGCTGTCATCGGTCGACCAGGCCAAAACGGACAGACCTCTTTCGCAGCGTTATTGCAAACGGTGAAGACGAAATCCAAGGTCGGTGCACTGGGAGTCGAGAACTCATCCCAGCTTTTGCTTCGCATTCCCGCGACAGAAATGTTCGCCGATTCTAATTGCCGAATTGCTTCTAGCCTCACTTTGCCGGATGGATGACTGCCAGCACTATACGCCGAGAATGTTCCCCTACCTTTGTGGTTCATGAGGGCCTCTGCCATGATTGAACGCGCAGAATTGCCAGTGCATAAAAACAGAACGTTGTAATGAGTTTTCATATCAGTTGCAGCACGTCGGGGAGCAGCACGACTTCGATTCTGGTTTGACCGCCCGAACGAACGCACTCATAAACTTTCCGTCCACTTCCGCTGCAATTGCATTCACGTCAATACTCTGACCGGACAGAAACTCCTTTGCATCTTCGATTCGGTAAATGCGAGTCGGTTCAATTTCGATCTGCTCAAATCCCACATTTGAAAGTTTTGTGCGGTATTCGTTCTCCTCCAATGCACCTGCTATGCATCCGACCCAAAGCAAAACGTTCTTACGAATCTCAGGCAGCATTTCACCCCGCGTTACTACATCTGAAATTGCGAACCTTCCTTTAGGTTTGAGAACTCGAAACGCTTCGCTGAGCACTTTGTGTTTGTCGGGAGAAAGGTTGATAACGCAGTTTGAGATGACGACATCAACAAAATTGTCTGGCAGAGGAATATTTTCAATTTCACCTTTCAGAAATTCGACATTCTCAATTCCCGATTTCCGCTTGTTCTCATTTGCAAGTGCTAACATTTCGTCGGTCATGTCCAAGCCGTATGCCTTTCCGGTCGGCCCTACTCTCTTCGCAGAAAGCAAAACATCAATTCCGCCACCTGAGCCAAGATCAAGTACCGTTTCGCCGGGATTCAATTTCGCAAGCACTGTAGGGTTGCCGCAACCAAGCGAAGCAAGCAAAGCCTCTTCTGGAATCTGTCGGGTTTGTGAGACATCATAAAGATTCGAAGTGATTGGATCGCAGCCGGTCGAGGGTGACGCGCCACAACAAGAACTCCCGCCGCTTGTGATACGCAACGCCGCCTGTCCATATTTTTCTTTCACAACATCTTTGATATCGGAGTTCATGACTTCCTTTATTTGCAAAGCTGGATGATAGATTCTGGTTTGAGCGCCTTATTTCGGGTACAACATTCGGCATATAGAAATTGCAGGACTTCGCGCAATGCTTCTGTATTCGCCGTGTAGCGCAGGAAAGTGCTTTCACGTTGAACGTTGACAAGGTTTTCAGCACGGAGCTTATCGAGGTGATGGGAGAGAGTTGAATTCGGAATGTCCAATTCTTCTTGAATATCACCAACAACCAGACCGTCAGGATGTGCCGAAAGTAAAACCTGCATGATTCGCAAACGGGGCTCGGTTCCCATTGCCGAGAACATGTCCGCGTATCTGGCCACTTGTTCTGATTTCTTAGATGTCCTGCCTGTCATATTTCGATATTTGCAGAAATACTGGTAGTTCGTCAAGGGGGTTGTGAGGAAAACGAAAAGCAACCGGGCGAAGCTGAACGAGCATTTTTTGAAAAGATTCCGTCCGGTCTTTATCTAAGGGCGCTCGCCCTTTACCAAATCCTGACTCTGTCCTCGGGCTTGAGATAGAGCTTATCGCTGGGAGTTACATGGTAGATCTCATACCACTGATCTACGTTGCGTACTGCGTCGCTTCGATACTCTGGCGGCGAGTGGCTGTCGGTTTTAAGTTGCTGACGCAATGCAGCATCGGTTTGTAATCTTCGCCATCTTTGTGCGAACGCGAGGAAGAAACGTTGTTCGCCAGTCAGTCCGCCGATCTTGATATCGTGTTTGCCTTTCAGCGATAACATGTAGGCGTCATGGGCGACGAGCAATCCCGCCAGATCAGCGCTACTTTCAGACAAAACCTGTTTGCCGTTTACGCAAAGATCGGGAAAGGAACAATCCCGGTTCAATTGCTCGACAAGTTTATTGGCTGCCTCGTGATACTTGGCACGATCCTCTGCCGTCCACCAATCCTGCAATCGACCTTGGGCATCGTAGATATTTCCTAATTCATCGAAGCTGTGAGTGATTTCATGCGCCATGCCGGCTCCAGCTGAGCCATAGTTTGAAGCGGAATCGCCTTGAGCGTCGAAATAAGGTGGTTGCAGAATCGCAGCCGTAAAAAACTCTGCATTCGGACTGAACATGATCACCGCGCCGGGAACTTGCGGATTGATGGGCCAGTCGATCGGATCAACCGGCTGTTTCAATTTGGCGAGGTTGTGCGAGCGGTTGAATTCTTCTGCTCGCCGCATGTTGCCGAAGGCATCACCACGCACGACGGGGAGCGGCGAATAATCGATCCACACGTCAGGATAGCCGACGATCACCTTTAGAGCTGCCAATTTGGCTAACGCTTTTTGTTTCGTCTGCGGCGACATCCAGGCGAGATTTGAAATGCGCCCGCGATACGCGGCGATTAAATTTCTGACCATTTCCTGCGCGCTCGTCTTTGTTTCGGGTGGAAAATAAAGTTTCGTATAGAGCTGTCCGATAGCCTGACCGAGGGCGCCGTTGGTAGCGGCAATCGCCTGCTCACTTCGATCCGGTATTTGCTGCGTCCCGGAGAGGATCTTTCCATAGAATGCGAAGTGTTCCGTCGAAACCGAAGCGGACAGGACGCTGGCATAGTGTTCCAACAAATGAAACCGAAGATAGGCCTTCCACGTGTCAATGCTCTCACTACGCACCAACGCTGAAACTCCAATGACCGCACTCGGCTGCCAAACGATGAAATCTTTTTGCGCGGCGAGTCCGGAAGATTGAAAATACGCACTCCAATCGAGACCCGGCGCTTTGGTATCAAAGTCTGTGCGCTGCCAAGGATTGTTCTGCTTGGAGACGTCCGCGGCTTCCGAATCTGGAGCGAACGCTTGCGCGATCTTGGTTTCCAGCGACAAGATCTGCGCTGCGCTGTTTTCAGGGTCCGGTTCCCCCGCTATTTTGAGTATCTTCTGAATGTGCGCTTTGTACTGACCGCGCAATGCATTCATTTCAGGAGACGACGCAAGGTAGTTGTCCCGATCCGGCAATCCCAGACCGCCCTGCCAGATGTGAGGAAAATTGTGTTCTGAGTCTTCGAATCCCTGGTTAATCCAAATTCCGAAAATATGGTCCGCGTTGGCGGTGAGTCCATCGACCTCACTGTTTAAGGTGGTGCCGAGATAAGAGGAGAGCGATGTGTTGTCTTTGATGGCGGCAATAATGGCCATCTCATCCGCGAGCGGCGAAAGCCCTTTGGCTTCGATAGTGTCAACATCCATGAAGCTGCCATAGTAGTCGCCGACTGTTTGCTGAACGCTGCCCTTCGTCGCTTGAGCGGAAGCGGCACTTCGAATGAGGTCGCGGACTTGTTTACTTGTTCTTTCCGCAAGAATCGCCCGCGTATCGTAACTCGTCCGGCCGGCAGGAATCGAGTTTGCTTTGAGCCAGCTTCCATTGGCGTAGCGATAAAAATCGTCGCCCGGTTTAATGGAGTTGTCGATGCTATTCAGATCAGGACCGCTGGAAGGAAGTGGAGCAGCGGCAATGAACACGTAGCGAACAGCAGCACCGTTATTCGCCGCTTCATCATCAGAGAACGGAATTGCAGGTTGCCTTTCTAATTCAGTTCAAATCGTGATACGAAAAAATAGCCGGACGAAGCCCAGCACTCCGTCCGGCCCCCTTTAAAAAATGATCTTCGCTGTGAGAGTCGTCTGACGGTTCCCCCCATTGAAGATTCTCGGGTTCAGGAAGTTTGGATCAGTAATGCTGACGTATCCAGGGTTCGAAGTTGCCGCGGTTACGCCAGCTACACTGAACACGTTGCCATTACTGACTGTGAAATTCTGGTGATTGAGGATGTTGGAAAAGTCTGCCTTGATCTGAATGGAGGCAGATTCCGTCATCTTTATATTCTTGCCGACTGACAGGTTCATGATTCCGAAACCCGGAGATCGGAAACTGTTTCGTCCAATCGTTGCAATCGCGTCGGGCCCAGCGATGAGATATTTGGCGGTCGGATCAGTTGCCAAATATCCGATGGTTGCTCCTGAACATGCCCCACCATTTGTGACTGTATCGCTCGCCAACGAAGTGGAACCGCCGGGATTCGCGCAGACAGGAATCACATCGGAACCTCTTTGGGCGGTGCCAAGCGGATTCAGCACGCCGCGATCACCTGCGGTGTCGCCATTGCCGTTTGAATCAATGCCCGCCTGCCCAGATTGGATGGTGATAGGTTGACCAGTCTGTGCGAGATAAACCGTACCGATGCTGTATCCGCCCAATAGGGTTTTCAAAGCCATGTTGCCGGAATGAACTTCAGGCGTGGCATAAGTTGCCGACAACGCAAATTTATGACGCACGTCCAAGTCAGAGTCGGAGCGGTCCTGCCCTAGCTGAAAAGCGTCCTGAGACCGGCGCGGATTCAGAAGACTGGTGAAGAATTCGTTGGTGGCATCGTCGATATCGTGTGCCCACGTGTAGTTTGCGTTCATTGACAAACCATGCCAGGCCCGCTGCGTATAACTCCAGGTCAAAGAATGGTAAATACTGCTTGCCAATGGAGGGTCGGACGTAACGCTCCCCAGAAAGCCAAACGGAGCGTAGATATTGTTGGCGCCGGTGTTCACGAAATTGTTGAAGGCTGTGTCGGTCGGAGTGTTCGCATCCCAGGTTGCAGGGACATCGGACGCCTGGAAGAACGTGGGAATCGAATTCACTCCCGCGTCAAAGGCGCTAATGTCATTGCGGCGGAATTGAATCGGTAATTCAAGACCACGCGTTCCTAAATAGCGCACCTCGAACACGCCGTTGCGATAAAGCTCACGCTGAATACCGAGAGACCAGGTAAGGGTCTTTGGCATGACCGTATCGTCGATAAAGCTTGTCGTTAAGGCCCTAGCATCTGCTTGGTTTGCCGGAGGCGTATAAACGGATGGCAAACCACCATCCGCGATAAAGTTTGTTCCAGTTGCGCACCAGCCCGGCGGAGTGCTCAGGCTGCAAGCTGTGGCTGGATCCATTTCGCTCTGGATTTGAGGAGGAAGCGTGATGGCAGCGAAGTTCTGGAACTTCCATCCGTAAGAAATACCAAACCCTCCACGGACGGATGTTTTCCCGCTTCCAAACGGATCGTAAGCAAAACCAACTCTTGGAGCGAAATTATTCGTGTCGGTCTTGGGATTTCTGAACGCAATTACGTTCGGAACATCCGAAATGGAATTGAGCGCCTGCGTCTTATCACCGACCGGATTCGTCCAGTACTCATACCGGAGGCCGAGATTAAACGTCAGTCGCGGCGTCAGCTTGAGGTCATCCTGGAGATACCCTGCCATGAGGCTCTGTGTTCCAAGGAAACTACCACTGCCCGCACCGCGCAAGGTTCGCCCTGGCACGGAAGCCAGATCATCATTCGCTAAATCTTCCATTGTGTTGTACCAGTAGTCGCCGTTACTGCGCGGAAGGAAGAATTGTGGATAGATGAAATGTGTATATTCTGCTCCGAACTTCAGCGTGTGCTTGCCTTTGACCCACGAGATACTGTCCTTCACTTGGTAAGAATTTTGTTTTTGATTCTGGTTGTCCGACGGGCCAACTGTTGTCCCGCCAAGTTCCAGAATCGTGACGTCAGGTTGACAGCTTGTGCATGGATTGACTCCGGCCAACGAGTAATACGAATACTGAAGACGGAGGTCGTTCACCATTTGGTTGTTGATCGTCCACGTATCGTTTACAGCTATTTTGCGACTACGTATCGGCTGGTCTTGATTGAACTGGGCCTGAGTTGAGTTCACGGGAAGAATGAAGTCCGCCTTATTCATGAGAAAGCGGAAGCCAAGCTGGTGCTTGCCCGTTACGTAATCAATGTTGGCAATCGCATCGTGCTCCCGCTGCAGCAGTGGGCTGATAAGCACGAGTGGACCCACAGGGACCGACGTTCCGTTCACGGTAATTGCAAGACTGGGATCGGCTGACGGGGCCACGGGGTAATTCTTTAAAACATCGCCCACTGCCGAGTCGACAGCCATGCTTTGTAAAGAAGATAGTCCTGCCGCGGTGGGAGCATTTAAGAACGTTGCATTTCCGGCGCCGTGTACGTCGGTGTATTCATAGTTGCCGAAGAAGTACAGCTTATTTTTTACGATCGGCCCACCGAGATTGAATCCGAAACGATTGTCGTCGTAGGCGGGCTGCCCTGGAATGGTGCCAGCCGCGATGGCCTGTTTGGTCAGGTTATCCATCGAGTTAAGATTTCGATTCTGAAAATATTCATACGCGGAACCATGGAAATTGTTGGTCCCTGTCTTGGTCACAAGATTGAATTGACCTCCGGAAGAATGACCGGTCTCGGCACTGTACTGATTGGTTTGTAGAGAAAATTCAGCGACTGAATCTGGAATGACGGTTGAGTTTGGCCCGGTAACGCCAAGATTATTGTCATCTACTCCGTCAACGTTAAAGCTGTTCTCACGAGGACGCGTGCCACCAACCGACCCGCCCACTCCTGTAACGCCGCCAGGCTGGGCCACTACGTTGGGGGCCAGCACTGCCAGATTCAATGGACTGCCATTGAGGGTGCCCCCGCCACTCGGCAGGTTGAGCACATCGTGCGAGTCAAACTCGGTACTGAGAGAAGAGGATGACGTTTGAACTGTTACTGCATTGCCGACAACTTCCACGATGTCGGACGTCGTACCTACTTCGAGCTGAGCGTCGGAGGTATTATCACGGTCGGCAAGAACGGCTACGTCTTTCCGCACAAGCTGCCGAAATCCTGAAGCCTCCACGCTCACAGAATATTTTCCTGGAAGAAGGCTGGGAAGATTCCAGGTTCCAGCAGAGGAACTGGTTGTGTTGGAGACAATTGACGTCTCCTGATTGGTCACTGTTATCTTCGCGCTTGCGATGGCTGCGCCTTGCGGATCGAGAACCTGCCCACGCAATGTTCCGGTTGTGCTTTGTCCAAAAGCAGCAATGGTCAGTAGTAGAAATGCGCAGACACCGAGCGCGGAAAGATGAGAAATTTTTCTGGGATATTTGTTTTGAAGTTGAAGTCCGTTCACTTTATTAATACCTCCCGAGTTGGGTGATTGTGTCAGGAGGTTCACATCTGTAAAAGGCACCGGGCGGACGCGTATCGGACAAAAAACGACAAATCTAATTTCAGATTGTGTTTGGAGACAAATTCATGACAAATCAGATTTTAAAAAGACTTCCGCCAGTCATATTTCAGGATGCAAGTGCGCTTCGGACGTTTTCGGCATGGCAAATTTGATGGCCGTTTTTGTCCGATAAACGTCCGATACTTGTCTTTATGGCATTCGCAATGGTTGCGACAATTGTACAAATGGAGAACTTTCTGAGTCCGACCTCTGCAACAGCCCTGCTAGTGATCGATGTGCAGGAATCTTTTCGTCACCGCCCATATTGGTGCGAGTACGACTTGCATAATTTTGTGACAAACCTGAAATCGCTGATAGGAGGAGCCAAGTCACGCAAGATTCCCGTCCTACAAATTTTTCACGTCGAGGATTCCGGACCATTCTCTCTTGAATCAGGTCATGTTGTGCCGCTCAAAGATTTGTCTTTTACAGCCGATGCAGTCTTTCAAAAGCACAGTCACAGCGCGTTAATCGGCAGCGGAGTGGATGTATGGCTCACGCGACACGGCATTCGGAGGGTTATCATCTGCGGCATCCGCACCGAACAATGCTGTGAGACCACCACGCGCCACGCTTCTGATTTGGGATATGAAGTGGACTACGTAACAGAGGCAACGTTGACATTTCCCATGGTTTCGCGCCAAGGAAGAAAGTGGACTGCTGATGAAATTAAATGCAGAACTGAACTGGTTCTCGACGGTCGATTCGCGCGAATCGCGACTGTCGAAGAGGCGCTTGCGGCGGCGTCCCACGAACTTGTAGTCTAACCCTGATCCAAGCACCTACCCAGATCAATTGTCTGAAAAAGTCCGGCGAAAAGTCATGAAGCAATCGTCAAGGTCGCGCGGCAGAATTAATAACTCCGATCATCATGACACAGCGATTGTCGGCAGCGGTGGTGATGATTCGAGCGCCGATGATGTTCGCCGAATTCCCGTGTTCGTTGTAGTTCCACCACGCCTCCTTCTACTCGACATCGCTGGTCCGCTAGAGGCGCTGCGCCAAGCGAATCGCATACAAAGCCATGTGCGTTTCGAGGTGCATTATGTTGGTCCGATGCCTTCTTTGCAAACTTCAATTGGAATCACTCTGACAGCCATCGAATCTCTCCCAGAAGAATTGCCACCGCAGTCGTGGATCGTGCTTGCCGGCGATGTGGAATATGTGATGCTTTCTGGAGGGCATGTGGGCCCTGGCAAATCAGCGGATGACGAGGCCGCCGAAAAAACGATTGTGAAATGGTTGAAGGCAACGGTGAGTTCCGGCCATAAAGTGATCTCTATTTGCACCGGCGCATTGATTGCCGCTCGCGCGGGTCTTCTTGATGGATATTCCTGCACTACACACTATCTTGGTTATGAAGAGCTGGCCACGATCGCGCCTCAAGCGCGTATTCTGGAAAATCGTCTTTATGTGGAAGATGGCGAGCGCTACTCAAGCGCCGGTATAACGGCGGGTATCGATCTTATGCTTTATCTTGTTCATCAAACCACAAACCAGTCCTGTGCTGTGGGAGTCGCGCGCTACCTTGTTGTTTATTTGCGCCGCAGCGGTTCAGATCCGCAGCTTTCGCCGTGGCTCGAAGGTCGCAATCACATTCACCCTGCTGTACATCGCGTGCAAGATACCATCGCCGCGGATCTCGCCAAGCCCTGGAATTTAAGCTCGCTCGCACGAGTGGCAGGCGCCAGCGCCCGCCACCTATCGCGCCTTTTTCATGAACACGTGGGTATGAGCATTCCTGAGTACACCAATCGCCTTCGGGTAGCGTATGCCCAGGAATTACTTCGCGAAACGCGGTTAGACATGGAACGGGTGGCGGAACAATCCGGATTCACTTCCACGCGTCAGCTTCGCCGCGCCTGGCAAAGAATCCACAGAACACCACCCCGCGACGCTCGACTCCGTTCGTATCCGAGTCATTGATAATCCGAGGACACCGTGCCAACGCTAACGTTTGCCTCATCTCCAAGTACAAATAGATCAGGTGAGTGTTACTGTCTCCCCGGTCCTTGCCAGAATCCATAAAGAATGTGACTTGCTTGAAACATCTTTAGGAAGAATAGCAATTTCGTGCGCAGCTATTGACGATATCAGCGCATGAATGTTGCTGGCCGTTCTTACTGCGATGATGCGCTCTGCTGGACGCTGGCATTATCTTGCCCAGAAATGAGTTGATGTGTCGCAACGCCATTGAAAAGTATAGACCGAACTATCTTCCGATGCTCCTAGCGGGAAACCACACCTGAAGTCACACAACAAAACGGCTTCACGCCGACTCAATAATGTGGGAGCATTATTTTTCTTCGGGTTTACGAGATGGCACCACTCGTGTCTGTCTTTCTTGCAGTATGAGCAATGCGTGTCGGTATTCTCGCAAAACTGCCCGCAATTTTTGCGCGAGTTCGAGATTCTCTCAAAAGTAAATGGTTGTTGGTGGTTGCGCGGTTTGTTGCGCGGAGGTTTACGGCCTACACACTCGATTTCTGCATTCTCGTAATTTGCAAGTCTACTAATGAGGAATCGTCGAGGTACGTCGTTTATAGATCCACAGTCCGATAAAGCACCACCACGCTGTTCCTAGCACTCCCCAAAGAGAAAGGCCCCAGACTAATTTTTCACCCCACATAGTTGAGAACGCAACCAACGAGATTGGAAAATCAGCGATAAACAGAATTGCGAATCCCCATCGCGCGGGCCCATCGAGAATTGGTTGTGACTGTGTGAAGGCCACGCCCCACGTTACCGCGAACAACAGGACGTGAACCGCTGGAAACCACACCATCCGTTGAAAATGGCTCACCACTTGCATATATAACCTCCAGTTTACGGTTTCGAACAACTCACTAGATTTGGATATGGGTTAGGAGGGATCATACTCACCGGCTCTGTCTCTCGTTCTAATCAGGCCTACACCAATATCCATGTATTTTAGAGGCTTTGGAGTCTGGGGAGCTGATCCGCTGCTCGCCGCGTTGCCGCCACCTCCTCCATAGCCTGCAGGTGCTTCATTGTCGATTCCATAAAAGTGTTTCATCTGGTCGTAGACGGCCAAGTAATATCAATCAGACAGAAAGAATCTTCTGCAAGAAAAGCTTCTTGTCTACGTTCTAATTTCACGCGTCGGGATGTATATCCTCGGGAGTTCGTTTCATACATTTGTTTACAAAACTTTCTTTGTCTTTACGCTGGGCGATAGCTGACAATACTGGCAATAAAAGATTGCTCCAGTAAACTGTGCATGCGGTGTCTATATTTCCAACGCGTAGTGTCTATTTTGTTTAACGTGCGTATCTATTCTCCTGACGCGTGCATCTGTTTTATCGACTAGGACGTTGGTACCACGTAAGTCTCTACAATTTTGCTGCGGAAGCGTGTTTTCTGGAGGATAATGATCCGGCGTATTCACGCAGACTCGGGCCCCTGTAAAGCAAAAATAAAGGTGTTCAGCACGAGCGTCTGAAGCATGCATTTGTCGATCACTGATGTAAGTACTGAAACGCCTACTCTTCCCGCACAGGAAGAGAAATCGCACGAAGGGTTACCTCCGGGCCGAACGCCCAAGCGATGGCTTCGACCGCTCTTAATTGCCGCAACTGCCGGCATTCTCTTTATTATTATTACTATTGTCAGTCTTCTTTTCTTCCGTACTAAGCCCTCAGCGAACTCTGCTTCGAATCCAAAACCGGTCACGTCTGCGAATCGTGATCTTCAGGCTGAAAACACCGTCCGATTGAAAGGCACGACCGAAGCTGTGAGGATGCGCAGCATTCTGACTCCGGTATTGTCTGGCCAATATGTAGCCACCCTCACGCTGACGAAAATGATTCCTGCCGGGACAAAGGTAAAGCAAGGCGATGTGCTCGCTGAGTTTGACCGCCAATCGCAGATCCGCGATGCCATTGATAAGCAGGCCGACTACGACAAGTTCGTGGGACAGGTCGCCGAAGAAAAAGGCAAAGAAGATGCGAACCGCGCCAAGGATGAAACAGAAATGAAGCAAGCCGAAGATTCGTTGGAGAAAGCGCGGCTTGAGAAACAAAAAGTTGAGATCATGTCCCGCATCGATGCCGAAAAAGCCGAGGAAGATTTGGAAGAGGCGCAGGCGACGCTGGCACAACTTCGCGAGACGTTTGCATTGAAGCGCAAGGCCGCGCAAGCATCCATTCGCGACCTGGAGATACAACGCGACCGCACACAGCAAGTCATGAAGCATGCCCAGTCAGACGCCG
This sequence comes from Terriglobales bacterium, assembly GCA_036491415.1. GTDB lineage: Bacteria > Acidobacteriota > Terriglobia > Terriglobales > Acidobacteriaceae > JAICKN01. The sequence continues at coordinate 21,001 of DASXCC010000033.1, forward strand.
CATTGTTGGAGATTCGCTCTCCGATCGAGGGCATTGTCGTCATAAACACTATCTGGAAACAGGGGCAGATGGGCGAGGTAGAGGAAGGCGATCAACTTCGTCCGGGCGTGCCATTTATGCAGGTGGTCGATCCATCACTGATGCAAGTAAGGGTCGCAGCTAATCAGGAAGATTTTTTACACTTGCACCTTGGGCAGGCCGCACGTGTTCACCTGGATGCTTATCCTGACCTCACCTTTCCGGGGAAACTGGAAGAGATGGCGCCCATCGGCGACGCGGGAGACTTTTCCCCGCGGCTGAGGACTTTCACAGTAATTTTTTCCATCATGGGCCAGGACCCTAAATTGATGCCTGATCTTTCTGCCGCTGTCGATGTGAACATTTCCAATGAAAACAATTCCCCTGAGGCCCTTCGATGATCGAATCCATCAGCAAGCTGTGGGCTACGCACAAAGCATGGATCGTTGTAGGCGCCCTGGTTATATATTCCAGTGTCCTGGTTGCAGCACGCTACACCAACAAAACGCCTTCTGTGCCGACGCTGGTTTTAAAGCGCGGGGACTTCATTGACTCTCTTCAATTTCGCGGTGAAGTAAAAGCTTTGAAGTCCATATCGATTGATGTGCCGAATGACGCGGGCGATTTCCAGATATTGAAGATTGCTCAAGATGGCAGCTCCATAAAGCAAGGAGATGTAATTGCCGAATTCGACAAAACATCAACGGAACAAAATCTTGCTCAATATCGGACTGGCCTGAAGTCGGCACAAGCCGAGATTGAACAAGCGCGCGCCCAGGCACGGCTAACAGAAGAAGATGACCGGACCGCGGTCATGAAAGCTCAGTTTGATGTGGATTCGGCAAAGCTCGATGTCAGCAAGCAGGAAGTAGTTTCCAAGATCGAGGGTGGCGAAGCGAAGTTAAAACTTGCCGACGCGGAGCAAAAACTTGTGGAAGTGAAACAAACTTTGCAATCCGATCGCATATCGAGCAAATCAACCATCGACAGCACAATTAAAGCCAGCGAGAAAGCTGCCTACGACGTGCAGCGCGCGGAACATGCCTTAGGTGGAATGGAAATCAAATCCCCGTTGACGGGAATGATCAGCCTGGTGTCTGTTTGGCATGGAAATTCTGCCAGCCCATTCAAACCCGGAGACAAGGCATGGCCGGGCGCGCCGCTGGCAGAGATTCCAGACATTTCCACGCTCCGAATTTCCGCGCGGGTGGAAGAAACAGAACGCAGCCGTTTGGCATTACAGCAACCTGCGACCGTTCACATGGATGCAATTTCCGACCGTGACTTCACCGGCAAGCTTGAACAAATCAGCACGATTGCCACTTCCGACTTCACCGGGGGATGGCCCTTCCCTCGAAATTTTGATCTCAAGATTGCGCTTGATCAGCAAGATCCCCGACTAAAACCGGGTATGACCGCGCAAGTGACCGTCGTAGTAGAAAAAATTCCCGATGCGCTCGCGATCCCGGTGCAGGCTTCTTTTCAAAAATCCGGCCAGACGGTGGCATACATTTGGAGTGGGTCCAAGTTTGAAGAACGCGCGATTGAGATTGGCCGTAGAAGCGGCGATCGGATTTTGATTTTGAACGGACTCTCACCCGATGATCGGGTCGCGCTTGCTGATCCGACAACAAAAGAATGATAAGGAATCGATGAAAAGACGTCGCGCCATTGCATGGGGATTTGCAGTAGTTATTTTTGCCGCCGTCATCGGCGTGGTTGCAGCCACGCGCACCACTTCCCCTGCTTCGGACGACGTACTGGTTGTATCCGTCAGGAAGGGTAACCTTGATCTCAAAGTTTATGCGACTGGCGAACTCCAGGCGAACCATTCCATGATGCTGATTGCTCCCGCCGTCGGGGGTGGAGCTTTGCAAATTACTCGCCTGCTCCATACGGGAGTGCCGGTAAAAAAAGGTGACATTGTTTTTGAATTTGATCCTTCCGAGCAAGAGTACAAACTGGAACAAAGCCGCTCAGAGTTCGCGCAAGCCGAACAGGAAATCGCGAAAGCCTCGGCGGATGCATGCGTGCAGACGGCGGAAGATAAAGTAGCCATGCTCAAGGCCCGATTTGATTTAAGGCGGGCGGAACTGGAAGTACAGAAAAATGAGCTCGTGAGTACGATTGACGCCCAGAAGAATAACTTGGGGCTTGAACAGGCGAAGAATGCGCTGACGCAACTGCAGCAGGATATTGAATCGCATAAAGCCACGGGACAGGCCACAGTCGTGCTGGCCCAGGAGAAAAAGAACAAAGCGAAATTGGCCATGGACCAGGCGCAGCAGAACATTGAAAAAATGCACGTCACGGCTTCCATGGATGGTTTGATTTCCATACAAAGAAATCCCAATGCGCTAGGAGGCATGATGTGGCAGGGGATGTCCATGCCATCCTACCGCGCGGGGGACCAGGTACAGGCGGGTAG
>DASXCC010000034.1:0-18756 GCA_036491415.1 Terriglobales bacterium
GAGGCGGTTGCCTGGATGATTGGGGAGCAATTAGAGAGAGAGATCTCGCAAAATCCTCCCCATGTGGCTACGCTGTCTTCCGATGTCGTGGTCATGGGAGCGAAGATGCTCAAACTCGCTGTCGCCTTTGACGCATTGAGAATGCAGGCCATATCCAATGATGAAGCTATTGCGCGGCTTCGTTCCAGGCCGGCGGAGTTCGAGGACAAACTTCTCGATGCCATGATGAGCCTGAAGGCGGAAGGTTCCAAAATGATTTCGCGCAAGATTTCCGTGACGAAGTTAACGCCCGGAATGATTCTGCAACAAGAGATCAGAACCACGAATGGATTGTTGATCGTAGCCAAGGGTCAAGAAATAACTCGGCCTTTGGTCGCTCGCCTTCTGAATTTTTCAGAAGCGGGAATGATCGAAGCCGAAATCCTGGCGCTAATTCCTGTCTACCTCTCAGCATCATAGCTGCGCCACTGATATCTTTCCTTTTAACATCCCTACAGGCCCGGATACAGCCATTGAGTGTTTGCATAATCCGAATTCCACTCTCTTCGCCATAATTTTACCCAGATACCACGAGAATATTCGCGGGTGAAACTCGAATTCCTTCGTTGCATGTAATGACAGCGTCTTTTCCGTCCGCACGGGCGCTACAGGGAATGGATCTATCGCCGAGCGTTATTTTTATGTTTTGAGCTTTTATTTTTTGTACCGGGAATGTTTCTTGAGCCAATCGCAAACTACGAATTTCCAACGATCCTCGGACCGGTTCCAGTTGGATGCTTGGCCTGCCGTTCTTGCGGTGGAGCTGAAAAGTTCCCCATCCGGTTGGTGCTGACCAGAAACAACGGAAATTTTCCTGATGCGAATTCCCTGGATAAGCCAGCGGCTTGATTTCAAGCTCGCGGGTGAGGCCGTTGTAGAGAAATCCAGAAAGAATTGGAATGGACCCCCAACTTGCCATGGCCCTTGCATAGTGGCGTCCATATTCGGCTTCATTGTAGGGGTTTGCTTTTTCGCCGTCGTAGCGAGCGCGAATGTTCGCGATGCAATCCACGCCTTCGTGAACCATGCCGTACCGCAACATCAGCATGGCCACTGCATATTCGCTGCCGGTAAAGTTTTCTGAATAATAAGGAAACGGAATTTCGGACCGCTCGCTTCTGGCGTAGTCGCACATCACAAGAATGCTTTCGTCGTTGACGGCAAAAGCCCGCTCGACGGAGGGCGAATCGTTCATGTTTTTCCGATAGTTGTATTTGTAAATGGAAGCAAGAGCGGTGCGGATATGGGCCTCGTCCAATAGTGGCCCGAGGCCTGCGATTGCGGCGATATATTGACCGAGCAGTTGATCAATCAAGCAGCCTTCGCCCGCCTGGAAATCCGGGTGCAAAGGGTCCTTCGCACCTGAGCCCAGGCGAAGGCCGCTGGCAATCTCATTCATGGGAATGCCGCGAACCTTCTGGAAGTAATATTCGCCGTTGAAGAGATGAGCATCGGTCCATCGGCTGCCCTGGGCAAAAAGTTTTTTGCATTGCGCCGCAAAATCGGAGTCATTCAAAGAATCCGCCATTTCAGCGCATGCTCTGAGCGCGGCCAAATACCAGCTCTGGCACAGTGGATTTGGACCATAAAATTCGACGTCGTAAGTGTTGTGCTGCACGCCTTCCATTACGCCATCCTGATCGCCGTCCCAACTGCCGGGTCTCCATGCATAGGCGAGCGCACGTTTGACCGCGGGCCACAACTGGCGAAGCCAATCATTCTCGGCGCTCAACTTCCAGTCCAGATACAGCTTTACGATCTGCCCCATCTGTCCATCCGCCGCCGCTGCTCCCCAGTGTTCTTTTCCCAGCGGGAGTTTATGACGGAAGTCCATGTGTCCTTCTTCATTGGTTGCATATCCAAAGCTCGTGCTGCGGATGGAGCGAGCAAGCGAAGGAAACAGTAACTGCGTAGCGACTTCATAATTCCAAACGTGGGTGCAGGTTCCAAATCCCCATCCTCTGCCGTCGCCGCAGCCCTCGAAGCCATGAAAGCTTCCGTCGGCAATGCGAAAGCTGGTGTTGGAAACAAGCGTAGGAAGATTTGCCGTGGCTGCTTCGATAACCGCGTGCGGCAATGTGGAAGACTGCAACGCATCCACGAAACCCTGCGTCCCGGATTCGATTTCCGCGAGATTTTTCTTCACATCGTTCGCGACGGCCCAAGCATCTGCGTAGCGCGTGCAATAGTAGTTGCCGAGAAGCGCGTTCTCTTCTCCTTTAGGCGCGTCCCAGCCGCAGCGCGCAGGAGTTCGATTGGGCATGTGCCAGGAAATCAGAAAACGATACGTGCGGCTTTCGCCGGCAGGAATTGTTTGCCGAATAGAAACAAGACCAATCTTGGAAGGATGTTCTTGCGCCTCCCCGAGGTCACCAGCCTTCGAAAAAGAATCAAACCAGAATCGCTGCATGCCCATGTTCCAGCCGTTATCGGGGCCATTCGAAAGCGCGCTGATCTGGCCGTCCTGTTCCGCAATTGCCGCAAGAACAATCGATCCTTTCATCGGATGGTCCTGAGCCAGGGAAGGATCGGTCATTAAAATTCCGCGCAGGCCTTCTGCCGCGCACAATTCATTCTGTCTTTTATCGCTCTCGCCGATCGGATTCTCGAGGGCCCACGCAAGAACGACATCGGCTTTTTGATTGCCGGGATTGTGGACCGTATATCTGAGAATTGCCACAGGCAAGCCGGACAAATCGGCATCAAGAGGTTGGAAGGAAGAATAGGCATCCAATGAAACAGCTATGGGCAAAGACTCATCATGAAATTCGATTTTTGCGGTGGGGAATGATCCGTGAAAAATTGCTTCTGCGAATCATGGCAAACCGGGAACATTGGCCGAGCCCAGATTGTCAGGCTTCAGATCGTAAGGAGGTAGGAAGCGACGCTCAAGTATGCGGCTTACCGGCGCATGATTGCCGACCCTGGCCCAGATCGCAGGGAAAGCATACTGAGGAGAATTGCCGACGTCGGGACGATTAAAAATTTCCCAATCCATCAGGTTGCCGCGGCCGCCAAGGCCAATTCCGCCAGTCCCAATCCCGCCCAGCGGAAAAGAAATACGGGCAAGCTGACGCCCCGTGAATTTGCGGGGATATTGAATTTCCGTGGCAGTAGAGGCAGTTGTCGATTTGCTTTGCTGCTCGGTGATTTTTTCTGCGGGCTTTTTTGTTCTTGCTGTTTGCTCGATTGCCGCCGCGGTTTGGGCAATCGTCGATACAGGAATTGCCGCTGTGGCAACCCCTACCGTTCGCAGGAAATCTCGTCTTGTCGGACTGCCTTTTTGTTTGCTCATGCATTCCTCTTGGCGCTGCGATTTCGCAGAAAAACTTCAACTTCCTTCGCGGTGGGCATGGAAGTTTGCGCCCCTGCCCGTGTTACGGAGATTGCAGCCACGGCATTGGCAAACTCAGCGCTTTCGTGTGCGGACTTTCCCCGCACTAAACCAACCGCGAATGCTCCATTGAACGCGTCTCCGGCTGCCGTAGTGTCAATCGCGTTTACCGAAAAACCTGGGACCATGACCGCTGTTTGATCCTTTTCCTTTAGCAATACGCCGCGCGATCCTAATTTAATCAGTAAATTCTGCACGCCCTTTGTTGCCAGCTTCTCGGCAATGCTTTTTTCGTTCAATGAATGGCTTGCTGCCTCCAGCGTATTCATTTCGATTTCATTGGGAGTAATCCACGTGGAATTTTGCAGTAGTGAAGCGGGAAGAGGACGAGCAGGAGCGGGATCCAGCATAAACGGTATTTTGTGTTCACGGGCAAAGTTGGCGAGATGTTCGACAGTGTTGAGAGGAATTTCGAGCTGCGTCAGAATTATGCCTGCACCAAGTAAAACGTCGCGGTAGCGATCAAGGTCATTTGGCGCGAGCTCGCCATTAGCGCCAGGCACCACAACAATACTGTTTTCACCATTTTTATCAGTGACAATCAGGGCGACACCCGAGGCCCGGCGCACTCGTTGAATGCAGCGAGTATCTACGCCTGCGGCTTTCAGCCCTTGCTCCAACTCCGATCCAAATACATCCTCACCGACTTTGCCGATCATGATGACAGGATGCCCGAGCCTGGCGACTGCAACCGCCTGGTTCGCCCCCTTACCGCCAAAATATGTGTTGAAGATTTTTCCGGAGACGGTTTCTCCCGGCGAAGGGATGCGCTCGCTGTTGGCAACGAGATCTAAATTGATACTGCCGACAACAACAATCGGTTTCGTCATGGCTCAATCGTTCAACGGGAAACAATGGGCGCGATGGCAATAGCGCCAAGCCCACATGCAAAAAATACAAACATCAGCGGGATGAGTTTGCGGGAGGCCTGAGGCGCGTTCGCGAATTCCCGCCAGATGAAGACTCCCCAGATCGCCGAGACCATTGTCGCGCCCTGACCAATCGCATAAGAAATTGCCGGCCCGACGATTTGCGCATGCGAAGCCACAAAACTGAAGACGGCTCCAGTACACCAAATCATTCCGCCGATTACGCCCCAGATGTGCCAGGAAATTTTGCTTTGCGCGTATTGCTTCATGTTTACCGAATGGCCTCCGGTAAGCGGATGTCGCATGAGAAGGTAATTTACCGGAATTGCGCAAAGGGCTGTTCCACAAGCGAAGAAGAAAGCTACTGCGTAGGGACCGAGCGAGTTCGATCCGGTCGTTGCCTTGGTGACAAGCGGATAAAAAATTCCCATCAGAATGCCGCAGGCAATGCTGATTTGAATACCGCGACCGCTAAGACTGCGATGCTCCGCTTCGCGCCTGCGGTAGGCCAAAGCATCGAACAGAATTGCAAGGACAACGAGGAAGACGCCACCAAATAAAAGAAGCGCATTGCCTTTGGGGGCCAGCGCGTAATTCAAAAGAACACCAACGACCAGCGCCAGTCCGATACCGACAGGAAAGGCAACAGCCAGTCCGGCAATATCAATCGCGGCCACCAGCAGCAAATTAGCAAGATTGAAAACCGCGCCGCCCGCGAACGCAAACGATTTATGAGCAGCATCGGCTTGCAGGAGGTTATGAATAAAGGAGAGTTGGCCGCCACCGAGACTTCCCAGGGTCAATCCCCAACCAACACTGCCCAGGACGATGCCGATAATGTAATCCCAATAAAATAGTTGGAAGGCATAGCCGGGTGTGAGTTTTATGGTGTTGGCCCACGATCCCCAACAAATCATGCTGGTCAACATAAAAGCTAAAGCTGCCGCGTAAGCTTCTGGTTGGTACATGGATGGTCCCCGAGTATTCAGGCGGAGTTACGTTCAAACCTAATCTGAACGGAAATGCAGCGCTGAATCGCGGGCGCTAGCTTACAGGATGGATAGAAGAAAAGAAACTTTCAAAATCCCCATGACGACCGCTTACCGCGAATTTTTAAAGTTACGGTTGTACGGGGCTGGCTGGCGTGGGATTGCTGGGGCCGCCTTGCAGCAGCCAGATCAGAAGTCCCGCGCCGACGACGCCTCCGGCAACTTTCGCTTCCGTGGTATCGAGGAGAGGACCTTTTGCATCAGGAGGTGCGGCTCCGCATTTGGTGCGATCGTCGCGTTTTCCTTCTTTTCCTTCGGCGAGGCTTCGATGGCCGCGGCAATCTTTAATAATTAAGTCGCCTTTTTGGGCGATGACTTCGAGCCGGTGATTCACGTCTCTGATCTGAAACTGGGTCGGACTCACATCGGCGGGCATGATGAGGACATCGCCTGCGTGGATCTCGATCTGTGCACTGTTGTCCATCACCATCAAGCTTCCCTGGTTGAGTTCTACGAAGTCGGCGCCGACTTTGATGAGGGTATCTTCGTCAACCGCGACGTCGGCTCCAAGATAGGCGACACGCGCATGGTTCTTGGCTGTCTGCACCGTGTCATTGGGAAAAACCGCTGCGGAACTGGTTGTGACTTCTTTTCCATTCACGACAGCAGAATTGCTGAGGTACAACATCATGCCTTTCGGCGTGTCCGCCATCAGGCAGAGAGGAATGAATGCAGAACAGGCCAATGCAGTTCGTAGTAAGTACTTCATAAGACGGACCCCCACTCATAATGAGTGTGAGGTCGCCGCCCTGAATTTGCATCATCAAATGATGCAACGAGTTTTCTTTCTTGATTCCCGGAAAACGGATCGATTCCGCGAAAATAAGGTTAAAAGCGATACATCACTGTGAATCGCGATTCAGTTCCGAAAAAGCTTCCTGTCCCCGGCGTTAAGTAATAACGATAAGCGCCGATAGTTTCGCGATAAATCCAGTGAGAATGCGAACGCGGTGAAGGCACATATATGTTGAATTCAGGCCCTTGCACGCCGTTGTAATGATCAGTGCCGGCGAACACATACTCGGCCTGCGCGCGAATGGAGAAGTTCTCAAAGTAGTGATCGTAGCCGCCGCCTGCGCGCGGATGCCAGGTGTTCTTCGCGTAAGGAACGGTCCAGAGCGCGCTGTAGCTGATGCCGCCGCCGAAGAACGTATGTTCAGTGGGACGGAAAAAAGCGATGGCCCGCGCTCGTGCTGTCCACCCGGTGCCGGAATCGATTTTGTGCGAATCGTCCGCGAAACTTTCGAATGTGGCCAGGAAATGGTTGGTTTCTGTCTGCAAACCGCCGCCGCCGATAACGGCAGTCGGGTTGTAGCCCATGTTCTGCGTCAGGTTCAGTCCGCCCATAAGATAAGGACTGAAAACCTGCGAATGGGCAGGGGCTATAAATAATGTTGCGACGATGGCTGTGGCGAGCAGAATTTTCCGCACGTTGGAGGTCTCCCCGCCTGCTTATCGGCACTCAAGGATGGATCGCTTTAGGAGTTTTGAGGAGAAGAGGAAAACCTAAGTACTAGGAACTCTCAGAAATATTCAGGGATGCAAAAGGGGAATAAAACCATTTGCGCAAAATGAGGGACTGCGCAAGTTTCTGAAGATGGCGGGTTATTTCTTCGAATACTCAACGCCGTATTCGCACATACCATTCGCTCCAGCGCGCTTCCATGCGACGCGTCCGGCCACGAAAATATTCGCGCTGCCCGGAATATAAGGAACGGCCACGCGCACCCATGTATCCAGCATATATTCCTGGGTGCTTTTGAATCCCAATCCTCCGCGCGAGATATCGAGCACCTGTGTGACGTCGGCATGTTCTCCAGGGCGGCAGACGCAAGCCGAGGTCTTCATTTTTACGCGATGCTGTTTGCGGCGTTCTTCTCCAGTTGCAGCCGGCCGCACGGCGGCGCCGGCAACTGGTTTTTCCACTTCGTTCCAGAAAGTAGCGGTCGCACAGTTGGAGCAGTTGCGACCGATGCGGTGATTGATCTCCAACACGCTGCACTGGATCTCATCGAGCGTGACATCGTCTTCTATTTTGCAGCTTTCGCAGTACAGCAAAGAACTGCCGAAGGCGTTTGCATCCGCTTCGGGAGGAAATACCACATTCCACATCTGTTGATTGGCAACTTCGGAGAGTGCTACGGCGTAGAGATATCCAGAGTCGCGGACGTTGATGTCGCGGATGCCGATTTGTCCGACGGCATAAGCCACGGACTGACGGCCATTCCGTTTTAGCAAAATCTGTTGATCGGGACCGAGCTGGCGATTGATGACGATGTTCGCGCCATGACAGCTGACTTGTTCCGTAGATACGACGTCGCTAAATTCATTCCCATGCAAATCCGTTCCGCTAACTTCCACCGGCAATGCAATCGAGATGCGGAATTTTCGTGCCGCCGCCACCGGGGCGATTGCGATCTCAGGGAGACTTGGGGGTGTAGTCAGAAGGCCGACCGCTGCGATTGGCGTAGGGATGTTTTTTACAGGTACTGCATTCATCGTTGCCATGGATAAGTCCTTGTTGCGTACGAGTTGGTTATCCATCGGCAACAAGCATTCGGGAATATGGTGGTCAAGGGAAATTGCACATAACCGTCGTAACTGAAGAAATCCAACTAAATGGAGGGTGGGGATTTTTTGTGACGGGGGCTAAGGCATAGAAATCAAGCGGGTTAAGATTTTGCCGTAAAAATGAAGTTTTTATTAAAAAGTGCCGATCATCTATTCGGTATTTTCGGAAGGGATAAAATTGTTTCCAGGAACCAAGTATGGGCGACTTCAGCACAGAACGGCTTGGTGGTCTTTCGCGCACGAGTGATGCGCTAGGACAACGCCCCCGTCCGGAACAGGACCGCAAAGAAAAGAAGCGTCCAGCACTTCCGCCCGCCCCGCCGGCGCATCCCAATATAGTTCCTGATACAGACGAACCCGACCACGAGCTCGACGAGCTTGCTTAAATTTCTTCGAATCCAATTCTTGTGAATCTTGCAAGGGAGCGAACTGCTTAGACTCCCGAATTCATCTGCTTGGCCCACTGCATTGCATTCCAGTGAGATTCAGCGACGAAACTTTCGGGAAGCTTTAATTCAGAAGCGCATTTCTTTACGTCCTGCCATTCACCGGTTTCGATGGACATCATCAGCTCATAAACAGGGGTCAAATAGCTAGGTTGCCGTAGCAGAACTGCTTTAGTGTCTTTGTCCATGGGAAGATTTTCTAAAACCACGCCCATGGGCAATTCGAGAATTGCGTCAATCAGGGAGAGCAGACCAATCAGGAAGAGGTCCGATTCGCCATGCTTTACCTTCGGAGCCAGCAATTCGCAGAAGCGTGCGCGAACCAGCGCCGAGAGGACCAATTCGTTGGGACGATTTGCGCCCGCGTTCAATGTGGCCACCAAACGAATCCAGCGGCGAACCTCGCGTTCGCCAAGGATTGACAACGCGTGGCGCACGGATTGAATTTCCGTCGAAAAGCTGAAGGCCGCAGAATTCAAATAACGCAGAAGCCGGTAACATAAAGCCGCTTCGCTCTTAATGATGCCTTCCACTTCATGCACGTCCATCTCTTCTTTGGAGACGAGTTGCAACAGCCGCAGATAGTTCAGGCGGCTTGCCGGAATTTCCCGGGCCTGCATGAGTTCAGGACGCTGAAAGAAATAACCTTGAAAGTAGATAAATCCGGCTTGGCACGCAGAGTGAAATTCTTCCTGCGTCTCCACTTTTTCCGCGAGCATTTTGGAGCGCGAGGAGTAGCGTTTTACCATCGCCGCCGCCTCAGGTGCGGGCGTGCTGCGCATATCCACCTTAATAATGTCTGCGAGATCAGCCAGGCATTCGCGGGGATCGCCGGGACCGAAATCATCCAGCGCTACCAGATATCCCGCTGCCTTCGCACGCTGGCATGCGGCGCGGACTAAATCATCGGGCGGAACTGTTTCCAGAACTTCGATGACCGCTTTTTCCGAAGGCAGAAGAGTGATGTATTCCTTCAGCAGAATTTCGCGAGTGCAATTGATGAAGGCGCGGTGTCCATCACAAAGAACATCCAGGCCCATCAGCATCGTAGTGTCCAGGGTGCTGCGTGAAGCGGCATCAGCGTCTGGGTTACTGAAAAAGTCCACTACGCCATCCCGGAACAGCAATTCGTAGCCAAAAACCTTTTCTTCCTTGGTAAGAATCGGCTGACGCGCGACATAGCGCATAAACCGGTTCGCTTTAGGAAGTTCGGTCGCTGGTTTCGGGCTTGATGAGGGCATGGTGCTTTCTTATCGGCACTTCGGCACAAAAAACTACAGTCGAATCTATGATTTTTTATTGAAGCGGATTACTACTGTTCCAGTGGCGGCACTGAATCTTGAATCATGGCATCGGCAATCTGGTCCGGCGAAACCTGATACGTGCCGGCGGAAATCGCCTGGCGCAGCGCGTCCACTTTGTCCTGGCGAACGGCCGGGGTGGAGAGTGCTTGCGACGCCAATGATTGCGCGCTTGTGTGATTCAGGGAAAGCGAAGCGGCATCATCGTCGCTTTGTATTCCTTCCGCGCTGATATCCGAGGTCGCAGCTTGTTGCGTCTGGCGAAGAGTGGTTCGGTCAATATGCGTACTATCGAGATTAATACTGTTTAAATCGATCTTCATCCTGAGTCCTAACCAGACCGCTGCTACCGCAGTGTAGCTCTAGAGTTAAATGCAATCCAGAAAAAATGCAACTTACTTTCGTTTATGCCCCGATGCTTTTGGCGATCGTCTGCCCTTGTTCAGGCAGTTCGGTGATGCGCAGACCATAGTTTCCATCCACGATCACGACTTCACCGCGTGCAATCAACTTGTCGCCGAGCAACAGATCGGCCGGTTCCTGCACTTGGCGGTCAAGTTCCACCACCGAGCCAGATGTAAGGTCCAAAATTTCTCTTAAAGTTAGAGTCCGTGTTCCAAAACGCAGAGTCAGAGTTAAATCAACACCCATTAGGAGATCTAAATTTGTATCGCTCACGATGGTTTTCTTGCCCGATTCGGTTGTCGTGCTGGTGGATGGATTGGAAACCATAGCTTCCATGAGTTCGTTGCCGATCAAAAGATATAGAGTTACGGCGCGGCGGGTCGTATCGGTGACCCGCAAAACAATTCCCGTACCTTGCCACGTGGGCGGTTCAATGGAGCTGACTTCTAACTTGATGCTTCCGAATTGATTTTGCAGCAGTCCGCCGGCCATGGAGGTAATCTCCTGCAACAGAGCTTGCGCGGAATTCTTCTGCTCATCATTGAATTCAGCCGGAGGATCCGTAAAGTTTTGCGCAAGCAAAGCCGCATCCGAGGTGGTGAGAGCGAGGGCGGCATTACCGTGAAACGCGCCTGCCACGGTGATCCCAAACGATATTTGTTTGGCGTCGGCGCCTGGCGAAGCTTCGCCAACATTGCTGTCAACCGTCCAAGCTGACCCGAACTTCTGGGCAAAGACGTCTGCCAGGGCCTGGCAAATAGCCCCTGCTAAGGGGTGAGGCGTTAAGGCTGGAGATGCGGACGCCATTATTTTCTCTCCTCTTTAAGAGTGATGACATTGCCGACCTGCGCCGCGCGATGTCTTCCATGGCGGACGGGATTTGCTTCAAAGGCTTGCCGTCCGGTAATGGCCACCGCCGCGGGTACACGGACGGGGATTCCGAGATTGCATACTTGCCCTGCCGCTAAATTTAATACGACTTCGACCGGCAATTTGACCATCGGCAAAATTAGCGAGACGGGGAAATTGCAGCCCATCATTTTTTCCGCGAGTCGCGTGTCGGAGTGTTCGGAACGGGCGCGCACATAAGAAAGGTCATTGGCCAACTTGCGCAGCAGCGCGTTGGAGACCGAAACCGGGAAAATAGTCCGTAGCGTGCCTTTGGTCTCAGCCAGTTTTACTTCAAAAGTCAGGCACAAGGTTTTTTCGGGGGGCGCCAGGAATCTTTTGATCTGCGCGGAGGCCTGCCGACCTTCGAAAGCGATCTCTACTCCGAGCGGGGTCCATGAAATGTGCAGCTGCTGGCACATGATGCGGGCCACGCCGTCCATAATTTGCTCTTCAATCTCAGTGACTTCGCGGGTGAGCGTTTCGCATTGGCCGGTTCCGCCCAGCAGAACATCAACGATTGGAAAAACAATGGAGTGGTCGATTTGCATTGCCGCGGCTGCGTTCATTTGACGCACATTGAACGATGACATGTATGTAACTTCCGGAATATGCTCCAGGAACTCGCTATAAGCAAGTTGCTCTACAGAAGTGAGCGTCACTTCGAAGGCGACACGTAGATAAGCGCCGAGCGAAAGCGACAGGTTGCGCGCGAATCCTTCATGAAGGACCGTGATCGCATGAATCTGTTCTTTTGTAAGCTGGCCCGATTGCCGGAAGCTGCATGGCTTGATGGAACGCTGGTGCGCCGTGCCATCTTTCGGCGCGGTCTTTACCAGCTGATCAATTTCGTCTTGGTTTAAGACTTTTTCCATAACCGACTCAGGGCCGTTCCCATTAAAAGCGAATGAGAACTAGGCAATATCTGCCTAGTGGTAGAGCACGGTTCATACCAAAGCCAAAAATTATCGCTTCGTATTGGGATCGATGGCGGGTTCTGGTAACGGCCTGCTTAATTTCACAGGTTCGGGGCGAATGGATGCCAGATAGCCGCGCAGTTCCTCCCGCTCAGTGGCGGAAGAGAAGTGGAAGGTGAACCCATAATGATGATCGTTTCTGTTCACGACTTTCGCGGAGACTCTTACAGATACGGAACTCTCTGGCGGCGTCATGACAACCGTCAGCCGGGTTCCGAGAGCCAGATCTTCAATGACTTCGGCTGCGATCCCGTCCTCACTAATGTCGATGCACAGGGCGTCAATTAATTTTGGTGGAAACCCGCTTACCTGAAGAAGGACGCGGAAGTTCGTGCGAAAGCGGGGCTTTCTGTATCCGAAGGAATAAACTTCTTGATGAGTTTTCGATGCCACAGCGCTCTCCTCGCTGGATGGTTTCACCGGGAGCCTCCTTTTATTAAGGAAGAATGAGAAGCAGAATACCGGGTGAACCCACCTGAGGAAGTTTCTATCGGCAATTCGATTTCGCAAATTCAGTGGATTTCCCCACAAAACTGAGAAGCACGTCATTCGCCACACCAATTCGCAGTTACCTTCGCCCCTGTACGCGTGGAATTCCGCCATTTTTGGAACACTCGTTGCATTCCCACTAGGCAGATGTTGCCTAGTTCTCATCAGAAACCAATGAGCGCGATGAACGAGACCAGAAATTTCGTAGAAGCTCCATCGACCGATACGTTTTCTGCATTTATTTCTGCAGCCAACCGGTTGGAGCAGTCGCATCGGGAGCTGCATACAGAAGTTCGCTATCTGCGCACGCAATTAGAGGAGCGCAACCGGGCACTGGCTGCCAGTGTTCTTGAAGCGGAAAAGATGCGCGCCGCCCTGCGCAACATTCTGAATGCGCTACCATGCGGCGTTGCTGTCATTGAGAACCAAACCAAAGACATTGTGTTGTTGAATCCGAAAGCCTGCAGTTTGTTGGGCGTTCCGCCGATGGGAAGCGTTCAGCTGCAAGATTTTCCATTCCAAATTCAGCAGATGATTGCTTCCCTGCATGAAGTCCCCCGGCAGGAAGATGAGATTGAGTTTTGCCTGGAAGTAGAAGGGACCAAGCGTTGCCTTGCGGTTCGTTATACGGAGATGAGTTTTACTTCGGATGAAAACAACGGAGCCAACGCTTCACAGACCATCCTCATTCTTCGCGATGTCACGGGCCAAAAACAAATTGAGCAGGAGCGGGAATCCTCCCGCCACATGCTGGCGCTGGCGGAAATCGCCACTGTGCTGGCACATGAGATTAGAAATCCATTGGGAAGTCTGGAGTTGATCGCTGGAATCTTGTGGAAAGATTCCGGACTGAATGATCAGTCCAAGCAGTGGGTACGGTATTTACAGGCCGGCATTCGGTCGCTCTCCGCCACGGTGAACAATGTTCTGCAGATACACAGCCTGGGTACGTTGAGTTTGTCGGTGGTAAAGCTGGAGCAAATATTAAAAGACGCGGTTGAGTTTGCCCGGCCTTTGATTGAGCAGGCTGGATTGAGCCTTACGCTTCTTGGCGATCTGACGGAAATAAAAATTGAAGCCGATGCCATCGCTCTGCAACAAGTTCTGTTGAACCTGACGCGTAACGCGATCCACCACACGCGGGCCAGTGGCGAGATTGTTGTCTCTTCCACGGTGGAGAATTCGGAAAACGGAAAGATCGCGATCGTTTCATTTTCCGATACTGGCAGCGGCATCGCCCCTGAAGACTTGCCCAACATTTTTGAAGCAGGTTTCAGCACCGGGCAGACTCCCGGCCTGGGCCTGACGATTTGCAAACGCATTGTGGAACAACACAAAGGAAAGATTACCGTGCAGAGCGAAATAGGTGCTGGCACCACGTTTCGCATGGAGTTCCCAATTTTATGAACGCTGAGACGAATCAATCCGTTCTGGTCGTAGATGACGAACCGGCAATACGCATGGCGTTAAAAGCCAACTTCCAGCGTGACGGCTGGCATGTAGAGACAGCTGCGGGTGCGTCCGAAGCTTTAACGAAATTTAAGGCAGCCAATTTTCCGTTGGTTGTTAGCGACGTCCGTATGCCGGACGGCGATGGCTTCGACTTAATGGAGAACGTTCGCAACGCGGCTCCGGCTACCGCAGTGATTCTGTTGACAGCATTCGGCAGCGTACCCGAAGCGGTACAAGCCATGCGCGGCGGAGCTTGCGACTACCTGACCAAACCGATTTCTTTTGAACAGTTGCAGACTGTCGTTGACCGCGTAATGGAGCAAGCGCAACAAAAGCAGATTGAGATTAAAGAATCTAACAGCCGCTCGATGATCGGCCGGTCTCCAGCTCTGCTGAGAGCGCTGGATCGGGCCCGTCACGCTGCACGCACCAATGCCGATGTGCTAATTCAGGCGGAAAGCGGCACCGGAAAAGAATTACTGGCAAGCTTTATTCACGAGAACAGCAGCCGTGCGGACAAACCATTTGTTGCGGTGAATTGCGCTGCATTGCCCGAACAACTGCTGGAAAGCGAATTATTCGGCCATACGCGGGGCGCGTTTACCGGCGCGACCGGAGCAAAGCCCGGCAAGTTCGAATTGGCTGAAGGTGGCACGCTGCTTCTGGATGAAATCGGCGAGATGCCGATGCAGCTGCAACCGAAATTGCTGCGTGCGCTACAAGAGCGGCGCATTGAAAAGCTCGGCGATGTTCGCTGTATTCCTGTGAACATCCGCGTGATCGCCACGACCAACGTTTTCTTGCAGCACATGGTGGAAGAAGGGAAGTTCCGCGCGGACCTCTACTACCGCTTGAATGTGATTCCTCTCTCGCTACCTCCTTTACGCGACCGTAGAGAAGACATTACGGCTTTGGTGGAATTCTTTACAGGTCGCTTCGCAACCGAAGCGCAAATCCCGGTTCCTTCGCTGCATCCGGAATTTATGGAAGGTCTCCGCCAATACCCCTGGCCCGGAAATATTCGCGAGTTGGGGAATTTCATGCGCCGCATCGTTACCCTCAGCGATAGCAAAGAAATCGGTCCGGAATGCCTGGCTGCGGAACTTCCGCAACTGCCGATCCGTTCGGCAACGGCGGTTCCTGCCGCGACTTCGCCGATCGGCACTTCGATTCGCGACGTGGAACGCCACCTTTTAGAAAAAACTTTGGAAGCAACCGCTGGAAACCGTACACGCGCCGCGGAGCTGCTGGGAGTAAGCCTGCGGACGATCCGCAACAAGATTCGTGAGTACGGATTGCCACCACGGAGGTATGCATGAGCACAACATCAACCCCGATGATCCAGATGCTTGAGCAGTTCCTGAATGTCACTTCGCAGCGGCATTCTGTGATCACCACGAACATCGCGAACATCGACACACCGGGATATCGCACGCATGATGTTGATTTTCGTTCGGAGTTGCGCCGTGCCATGGCTGGCGGTTCAGAAGAACCTGTCTCAACCGTGGCCCGCATGGTGCCTGGATTAATGGAACGGCCTGACGGCAACAACGTAAATATTGACCGGGAAGGTCTGGTTCTGGCTGAGACGCAGATGCAGTTCAACATGGGCGTGGAGCTGATTCACAATCAATTCCAGCAGATCATGATGGCGATTAACGAGGGAGGCAAAGGATGAGCATCTTTTCGACACTTGAAATCAGCGGTGCGGCGCTCGCGGCAGAAAGACAGCGCGCAGAAGTTGTGGCCACCAACATGGCGAATGCGGAAACCACGCACACGCCCGAGGGAGGTCCTTACAAGCGGAAGGAAGTTGTGTTTTCCAGTTCCGGGAATATGCCGTTCCGCATGATGCTCGCCGGTTTTAATTCGCTTCCCGCAAGCACCATGCCAGCGGTGAAGGTAGAACGCGTGGTGGATGATCCGACTCCTCCGCTGATGCGCTACGAACCCGGCAATCCGGATGCGAACAAAGAAGGATATGTGGCTTTTCCGGCCATCAATCCGGTGCAGGAAATGGTGGATCTAATGAGCGCGGTGCGCTCGTATCAGCTGAATGCCGCGGCGGTCAATGCTTCCAAGCAGATGATCCAGCAAGCATTGGATATTTTGAAATAGGGACAAGAAGTTTCTAAAAAAGCAGTCAGGAAAAAACGTAGTCAGGAAAAACAATGAGCGCAATTTCAGGATTTCCTCCGATTTCAGGTACAGCCGCGACAAGCCCCACCGGCCCGTTGGGCGCAGAAAGTTCGCAAGGTGGGTTTGGCGCTACGCTGAAGAACGCGATGAACGAAGTGGACCAGGCGAGCGCGAATTCACAGTCGCAAGTCTCCGATTTATTACAAGGAAACCGGCAGGATGTTCAGAACGTAATGATTGCGGTCGAGAAGGCCGACGTCGCGTTCCAGATGATGATGCAAGTACGCAACAAAATTGTGAACGCATACGAAGAAGTTTCGAAAATGCAGTTCTAGGTTCTTAATAAATAGTTCTCGGATCCTAATAAATAAAGAGCCGCAAGATAAAAAATGCCATCGATCGATCAAATTCAAAAGCAGCTGGTTGACTTCGTTACCGGCTTGAGCTGGAAACAGCGCGGATTATTGCTCGGCGCGACGGTCGTGACCGTTGCCATCCTGTATGCATTCGTGCATTTGATTTCCACACCCGACTTCAAGCCGCTTGTCACGGACATGCAACCGTCAGACGCGCAGGCACTGGCGGAGAAACTTGCCGCGAAAAATATTCCTTACCAGATCAGCACCGACGGAAAAACTGTCAGCGTGCCGAGCGACCAACTCGATGCCAGCCGCATGGAAGTTGCTTCCGACGGTATGCCGCACAGCGGCCGCCTGGGCTTTGAACTCTTTGACAAAATGAACTGGGGCCAAACCGAGTTTGACGAGAAGGTAAATTATCAGCGTGCGCTGGAAGGCGAATTGGAGCGGTCCATTCAGACATTGCGCGATGTGGAAAGCGCCCGTGTGCACCTTGTGATGGCAAGCGATTCCGTTTTCGTGGACCGCGAGCGGGGAGCCAAAGCGTCGGTCATTTTGAAATTGCGTTCAGGAAAACTTTCCCAGGACACACAACTTTCCATCGCGCGATTAGTTTCCGGCGCGGTGGACAATTTGAGTTCTGACAATGTCACCGTTATTGATGCCGATACCAACCAGCCTCTAGGCTCGCCGCGGCACAATGCAGCCGGTGTGGATGGCGATTTAGAACAGAACCTTACTGCGCACATCATGCAAACGCTCGAGCCGATTGTGGGCGCGCAACATGTGCGGGCCAGCGTGAATGTAGATTACGATCCTTCGAGCGGCGAAGAAAATTCTGAGACCTACGATCCGAAGAGCGCGGTTGCAGTTGCCACGCAAAGTTCCGAGGAGCGAGTTGGCGGAGCGTTGACCGGAGGGGTTCCGGGCACATCCAGCAACGTACCCGGCGGCACCACCGCTGCGAAAGAAACTACCGTGGAAGGCGGTGACAGCAGCCAGGTTTCGAAATCGGAAAGCAATAGTTATGCGGTCAATCGCGTAGTCCGCCACGTTCTCGAACCAGCGGGTCGCGTGCGCCGCATCACCGCAGCGCTACTTATTGATGATGCTATCGAGTCCAAACAAGAGAATGGAAAGACCGTTGAAACAAGACGCAAGCGCACAGCGGATGAATTGAAGCAAATCCAAACATTGGCTGAGGCGGCAATCGGAATTGACTCCACTCGCGGGGATGTTCTCACGGTGCAAAATTTGTCATTCGAACAGTCTCCCGTAGAAACATTGCCCAAGCCGAGTGTCGTGGAAAAAGTTCGGGTTGGTCTAAACAATTGGTCGAGCGTGGTTCGTTACGCAGCCTTGATCGGATTGTTCCTCCTGGCTTACCTGCTGCTGCTGAGGCCGATGAAGAAACAAGTCATGACCACGCTGAAGGAGCTACCCGCGCGGGTCGTTAACAATCAGAAGTTGGCAGCCGTGCAAGCGGAATTGTCCGTGGACGGAAGTAATGCACTTCCTCCCGCGCAACAACGCGCTATAACGATCAAAAAGCAATTGATCGATAAAGCGAAGAGTGAACCGGTGGCAACAAGCCGCTTGATCCAGGGCTGGATCCATGAAGGAGGAAAGTAATGCCTGCTTTTGTCGCGAAAAGCGATGCACCCGGCGCACGCAAAGCAGCGGTGCTCATGGCCATCATGGGCGAAGAGGCGGCTTCCGCCGTGTACAAACATCTTACCGATGACGATGTTCAGCTGGTGACCAAGGAACTGGCGGAAATCGGCCGTATTCCGAGCGAAGAAGCGCAAGGCATTCTTGAAGAGTACAGCGAACTCGCTCTCACGCAGGATTATCTCGCGCAGGGTGGCATTGATTTTGCAAAACGCTTATTGGTGAAGGCCTTCGGCGATGCGGACGCCAAAAATCTTTTGGACCGCGTAATCCGTTTGCAGGAATTAAGCGCAGGACAACTGGATTCTCTGCAAAAAGCCGATCCGCAGCAGTTGGCGAAATTTTTGGAAGGCGAGCATCCGCAGACGATTGCGTTGATTCTGGCCCACCTGGACGGAAAACAAGCTTCCGCATTGCTGCTGCGGCTTCCCGAGCAGGTCCGTGCGGAGTCGGTAAAGCGGCTGGCGCAGTTGCGGCAATTCTCTCCGGAAATGGCAGAGAAAGTTTCGGTGGTCCTGAATCGCAGATTGCAGTCGCTGGGCGAGCAGAGTCGCAAGACTTATGCCGGCTTCAAGAGCGTTGCTGATGTGATGAACCGCCTCGATTCGACGACGGCAAAAACGATTTTGGATGCAATCGAACATGATGATGCGAAGCTGGCCGTCAACATTCGCAATCTGATGTTCACGTTTGAAGATTTAGTCGGT
>DASXCC010000035.1:0-12135 GCA_036491415.1 Terriglobales bacterium
TTGAAACAATTAAACCTGCCTCTGCCTGGAGCGCTGGGGATTTTCTCCGGTCTTGCCGACTTCAGCTGCCCCGGCGATTCGTGGCAGCTATTCGCGCTGAATGGATTTCCGGGCATGCTGAAACCTACGTATCCCAATCACTTGCCGGATGACGCTTATGTTGGAAAAACCGACCGCAAGGACCCTGTGTTATCGCCGTTATTCGCAGACCTTCACGGCATGCCTCCGACGTTGCTGGTAACCAGCACGCGGGACATTTTATTGAGCGGCACGACCATATTTCATCGCGCGCTTCTATCTTCTGGAGTGGATGCGCAGCTCGTGGTGTTCGAAGCTTTGCCTCACGCGTTCTGGTATCACTTCGAACTTCCTGAGACAAATGAAGCGCTCAATCTGATGGCAAAGTTTTTCGACCAAAAGCTCGGACACTGATCACGCAGCCGCGATTTCTTTGACTTTTTCTGGCTTCCGCGATTTGCCGGTCATGATGGTGATGACGCTGGCCAGCACGAGCAGCGTGCCGAGAACGGTGCGCATGCCGACCTCTTCGCCGGCCAGGAAATAACCGAGGGCTACCGCGATGACGGGATTGACATAAGCATAAGTGCCCACCTTCGTGGGCGACTCGTGGTCCAACAGCCACACATAGGCGGTGTAACCGATGATCGATCCGGCGACGATGAGATAAAAGAGGGCGAACCATGCGCGGCCGGAAAGTTGGTTGAAACGAAAATGCCTCGTTTCGCCGGCCATCAGAGCCAGGACGAAAAGCTGTATTCCACCCGTCAGCATTTGCAGGGCGGAACTCATTCCTTTGGAAGCAGGAAGCGCCAGCTTCTTGGTCAGCACGGTCCCGATTGCCCACCCCAGGGAAGCAACAAGTAATGCGATCGCGCCGCCACGGTCGATGGGAGCGCCACCGAGCGAGGAAGAATTCATCAGCGCCGCTACTCCAAATATTCCCGCGACCAGGCCCAGGGTCAAGCCAATGGTCAAGCGGACTGTTCGCAGAAAAATAATTTCCAGCACCGTGATGAAGATGGGGATGGTTGCCAATACAACCGCGGCAATGCCTGAGGACACCCGTTGCTCAGCCCAGAACAGACTGCCGTAGTCGATGAGAAACATGAGAAGTCCCAACACCGACGAACCCACCCATTCCTGCCATCGCGGCCAGGTTTTATCTTTCGCAAGCATCCATAAAAAGAGGGCCAGACCTGCCGCAGTGAAACGAAGGGCTGCATAAAGAAATGGAGGAATTTCGTGCACGCCGATGCGTATGCACAGAAACGTCGAACCCCAGACAAAATAAATGATCGAGAAGGCGAGCAGGATCTTCCATCGCGCGGCATGCGTTGCGGGTTTGGGAAGCACGTGCAACTGGGCGGTGCTCACTGCAATCTCCTCGACATGGTGAAACCCGAAAGGTGGAAAACTAAATGATGAAGAAGGGCTCGCGGAGGATGCAATGAATTATGCGTTCAGCCCTTCCGCCGTAACCCACTTTCGTTGATAAATTGCAGTGTTGGAGGTCGTCAATAATTTCAACAATTTCAACGTTTGGGGAAACATGGTTCAGAAATTATCGGTGGGCCAAATAAACCATCGATCAAAGAAACTCGACAAATGAATCGAGAATCTCTGCGCCCAGGTTATTAGTAATGCGGTTGGCGTGGCGTTCCACGTTTTTCATCAGGCCGTCGAGATAGTCGCGCGAATCAGAAATGCCCACCACACCAATGGTTGCGCTATTCCAAAGATTGGAAGGATCCAGCTCCGCCACGGAAACGTTGAAATGAGCGCGGAGCCGGTCTTTCAAACTGCGCACAACCTGGCGTTTATCTTTCAGAGATTGCGCGGCTTCGATGCGAAGTTCGAGTGTAAGAGAGGCGATCATACTGCCGTTGGTCTTTTGTCGTTGGCACTTTCGCCGTTGGCTCTTGGCCAATTGGCTCCTGGCCAAATTGATACAGGCAACGCGAAAAGTTAAACGACCAAAGACCAACGACGGTTTTAGACTATAGCTTCTGCCGCAACGCGCTCGATCATAAAAGCCTCAATCACGTCGCCGGCTTTGATGTCGCCGTACCCGGCAATCGAAATACCGCACTCCATGCCGTTACGGACTTCGCTGGCGTCGTCTTTGAAGCGGCGCAGTGAACCGACTTTGCCTGTGAACACGACAACATTGTCGCGCAGCAGCCGTACTTCGGAGTCGCGCTTGATGAGGCCGTCCGCCACGCGGCAACCTGCAATGGTGCCAATTTTTGGAATGCGGAATGTTTCCTGCACATCCGCCCGACCCTGATACGTTTCCTTGAATACAGGTTCGAGCAGACCCGTCATGGCGCGCTTGATCTCGTCCTGCAGTTCGTAAATGATGGAGTGCAGGCGGATGTCCACTTTTTCCTGCTCCGCCAATTCCTGCGCCTTACGTTCCGGACGCACATTGAATCCGATGATGATGGCGTTTGAAGCCGATGCCAAAAGCACATCGCTTTCGGTGATGGCGCCGACGCCAGAACGCAGAACCTTCAGACGGACCCTGTCGTTGGAAAGCTTGGCAAGCAGATCAGTAAGAACTTCGACCGATCCCTGCACGTCGCCTTTCAGAATGATGTTCAATTCTTTCGTACCCGCGGTCTTCATCTGCTCCGCAAGGCCTTCCAGCGAAACACGCGAGCTCTTCGCCAGAGTAGCTTCGCGAGCTTTCTGTTCGCGGTAATCGGAGATGCCGCGCGCTTTATCGCGATCGGCAACAACCACAAATTGATCCCCGGCCTGCGGCAAACCTTCCATGCCGAGAATTTCAACCGGCGTGGATGGCGGAGCTTTTTCCATCTGTTGTCCGCGATCATCGAACATGGCGCGGATTTTTCCGTACACATTGCCGACGACAAAGTTATCGCCGGTGCTGAGTGTTCCGTTCTGCACGAGCAACGTGGCAACCGGACCGCGGCCGCGGTCGAGTTTAGCTTCGAGCACAACGCCCGTGGCGGGACGATCCGGAGTCGATTTGAGTTCCTGCAAGTCAGCGGTCAGGCAGATCATTTCCATCAGCAGATTGAGATTGGTCTTCTGCTTCGCGGAAACATCCACGAAAACAGTAGTGCCGCCCCAGTCTTCCGGCATCAGACCGCGATCAGCTAACTGCTTCTTCACGCGATCAGGCAGCGCGCCGGGCTTATCGATTTTGTTGACCGCGACAATGATGGGAACTTCGGCTGCATGCGCGTGATCAATGGCTTCAATCGTCTGCGGCATCACGCCGTCATCGGCGGCAACTACCAACACCACAATGTCCGTGGCTTTGGCCCCGCGGGAACGCATGCGGGTAAACGCTTCGTGACCGGGCGTATCGAGGAACACGATTTGCCGCCCGTAAGCCGGCGAATTTTTATCCAGAATCGCAACTTTGTAGGCGCCGATGTGCTGGGTAATTCCACCTGCTTCGCCTTCCGCCACGTTTGTGGAACGAATGGAGTCGAGCAGCGTAGTTTTACCGTGATCGACGTGGCCCATGATAGTGACAACCGGCGGACGTGGAACGGCTTCTGCTCCGCCGCCTTCTTCTCCGGCTTCCGCTTCGGTGACTTCTTTGGCTGCCTGCTCTTCGAAAGAAATTACATTCGTTTCCGCTCCGAAGAATCGCGCCATTTCGCTGGCAAGTTCGGCATCGAGCGTCTGATTGATTGTGGCAAACACGCCGCGAAGCAGAAGACGCGCGATAAGATCTTTCGCGCGGACCTCGAGCTTTTCCGCCAGATCTTTAACGCTGATGCCCTCGGTGATCGTAATGTTCTTGGTGATCGGAAGTGGTTCGTTCGACACCACCATGCGCGGCGGCGGAACGTAGCCCTTCATTGGGCCTTCCTTCACTCCGCGAGGAACATACCGTTGTCCGGGGCGGCGCGCTGGCCCGCCGGGGCGTGAACCGGGACGTGTAGGCGCTCCCGGAGGTGGTAATCCTGGGCCCACACCAATGGGACGCGCTCCCGTTGGCGATTGCCGCGTGGGATGCATGGGACGGCGTTCGCCGGGACGCATTGGCGGACGATTGCCGATTGGCTGTCCAGGACGCGGACGCTGGAAAATTGGCTGTCCGGGTACAGGTCTTCCCGGAGCAGGGCGGCCTGGGCCACCGGCAAACTGACCCGGTGCGGGTCTGGGTGCACTGGGCGGCGGCGCCGGACGGTTCGGAGCCAGGTACACAGGACGCGGGCCGGTTTGCGGCACAATCATGCGCGGTCCCGGTTGCGGTCTCTGCGCGATCGGTCTGCCCGGCATTGGCGGTTGCGGCGTATTTGCTCCAGGTGCTGATGGCTTGGCCGCAGTCGGTAACGCGGCAGGCGTCGTTGTCATTGTCGTTGTCGTTGTTGCATTGGGCGCTGGCGCTTGTGCTGGCGGACGCGGCGGCGCCATCGGGCCTGTACTTGCAGCAGGCGGCGTTGCCACCGGAGCTTGCGCCGGAGGCTGCGGTACGGGAGGCACAGGCGCTGTATAAGTAGGCCGCGCACCGGTGGCCGGCACGACCATTTTTGGAGCCGGTGGAGGCACCGCGATCGGCTTCGGCGGAGTTGCCACCGCTGGCCTGGTCACAAGGGGAGCGGCGGGCGCTCGCTTATCAGCTACGGGAGCTGCAGGACGAGGAGGTGCCGCTGGAGTGACTACAGTTTCCTTTTTTCCGATGATGGCTTTTAAGACATCTCCAGGCTTGGAGATGTTTGATAGATCGATCTTGGTCTTGATGCCTTCAGCCTCGCTACGGTTGGAGCGAGAGGCCTTCGAGGACGCCGATTCCGAACGAAGGTAGACACGTACCTTCTCAGCTTCGTGGTCTTCCAAAGAACTCGAATGCGTCTTTTTCTCGGTGACTCCGATCTCCGGCAGTGAATCGAGAATTGCCCTGCTCTTCACTTCCAACTCTCGTGCCAGATCGTTGATGCGAACCTTACTCATCCGTCCTCGTTTTTCTCCGAACTGTCCCGTTAAGTCTTCATCGCAACCCCACGGCACCAGTTACAGTCTGCCCGTCGCCAGGCATAAATTAACCCTTGTCCTCGGGAAGAGCAGGCACTTCCGCCTGCGAATTTTCTTCCTGAGCTTCTTGCGCTTCATCGGCCGCAGCTGCAAGATCCACCGCAGACTCACCGTCTGAGGCAGCTTCTTCCGGCGCAGTTTCTTCCACTACAGCTTCGCTTGCAGTTTCTTGGCTTGCAGTTTCTTCGGTCGCCGTTTCTTCGGTCACAGCGGGAGATTCTTCCGCGGTCCCTGCTTCTTCCGCAGCGGCGGCTGCTTCCAGGCTGGCGAAATAATTATTGACTGCCAGGCTGATTTTTTCCACCGTCTTCGGGCCGATGCCTTCAATGTCTTCCAACTGCTCCGGAGTCATATCAGCCAGGGCTTCCACGGTCGTAATACCTGCAGCTCCGAGTTTTTCGACAATGCCTTCACCCAGGTCGGGAACGCTCTCCAGCGGAGTAAAGGTGGGCGTGATCATCTGCGACATCTGCTGCTCTACTTCCTGCCGCTTCTCTTCTTCACTCTTAATGTCAATCTTCCAACCGAGCAACTTCGCGGCAAGGCGGACGTTTTGACCTTTCTTTCCGATGGCCAGGGAAAGCTGCGTGTCATCCACTACAACTTCCAAATGCTTTTCGCCAGCATCGAGGATCGACACTTTGCTGACCTTCGCCGGTTGCAACGCCTTCTCCGCGAATGTTACCGGGTCTTCGTGGTACTCGATGATGTCGATCTTTTCCCCGCGCAATTCACGAATAATGGACTGCACGCGCATGCCTTTCATTCCGACGCACGCACCGACCGGATCCACATCTTTGTCTTTCGACATGACGGCGATCTTGGTGCGTTCGCCAGCTTCGCGGGCGATGGCGCGAATGACAACTGTGTTGTCATAAATTTCAGGAACTTCTGTTTGGAACAGGTTCTGCACGAGTTCCGGAACCGCGCGCGAGACCACAACTCCCGGCCCCTTTGCGGCGCGTTCTACGCGGGCAATGACTACACGCACCCGCTCGCCCATGGCGAATGATTCCAGACGAGACTGCTCTTTGCGTGGCATGCGGGCTTCTGCCTTACCGATGTCAAAGATCACATCGGACCCTTCAACGCGCTTCACCATCGCATTCACGACTTCACCGACGCGGCCAATGTATTCGTTGTAAACCGTATCGCGCTCGGCCTCGCGGACCTTCTGGAAGATCACCTGCTTGGCCAGCTGCGCAGCAATGCGTCCCAGAACCCCCTCGGTTTCCTTGGGGATTTGCAACTCACCACCTACTTCAGCGCTGGCGTTCATCTTGCGCGCGTCGTCCAACGAAATCTGCTGCAGCGGATCTTCCACCTGCTCCGGCGTTTCAACCACCGTACGAACTGCGTATGCCCGGATTTTGCCCGAATCTTTATCGAGCTCTGCGCGCAGGTTTTCCTGCGTCTTGTAGTACTTGCGGGTCGCTACGACAATGGCATCTTCCACCGCGCTGACAACGATCTGCGGATCAATGCCCTTCTCGCGGCTTAATGCATCAATGGTGTTATAAAGTTCACTTGCCATAAAAAATGTCCGTTATAAATTCGGGGTTAGATTAAAAATCAAATTCCGGAACCAGGTTTGCTTTCTCGATGTCCGCAAAACTGATTTCCATCTTCTTTGATTCCGGGTTCGTCGATTCCGCTCGGCCCGAGCGGGATTTCTTTTTCGATCCCCCAAGTTCCAGAATGACTTTGCCATTCTGAAAACTTTCCAGCCGCCCTTCAAAAAATTTGGTGCCATTCACCGGCTGATGCAGAAACAATTTGACGCGGCTCCCTGCAAAACGCTCGTAGTCCGTAGGACGAACCAGCTTGCGATCCAACCCCGGCGACGAAACTTCCAAAACGTAAGCTCCCGGCGGCGCTGTATTCTCCACTTCGAGAATGGTTCCTACCTCGCGGCTCAAGCGCGCGCAGTTCTCGTGTGTAATCCCGCCCGGCTTATCAATAAAAATGCGCAGTATCTGCGTTTTGCCGGAACCGTAGAGTTCCACCTCCACCACTTCCAGCTCATTGGAAGCCGCCACTCGTTCAACGATTTCGCGTACCCGCTCGAGTTCAAATCCCATAACATCAGCAACTTGGCCGCTGCTATAGCGGGTAAATTTAGGAGCAACTAAAAAGTGGGCTTGCGCCCACTGATGTGTTCCGCCAACTTCAACTTCCACAACAGGTTCAATAGGTAATATACGCCGCCCCCTAGGAAAAGACAAACCACCCAACACGCTCTTACATCAATAAATTCAACCAAATTCGCGCTTCGAGGAGCTCGCGCAAGTCTAGTTTTTAGCGGACTTCTAAGTGGATTGAACACCTAGTTGAGGATGTATTGCAAACTTGTTATTCTACGTTTCCAGATTCCTGGATTGCCCGCAAACGCGTGCGGGCTTTTGCGTTTTAGGCGCTTCATAGAATTGTCCATGGAAATGGACTCTGTCCTGAGCGCAATTTTGAAATGATAAGGCACGGTACCCAAGTGGTAAGGGAGAGGTCTGCAAAACCTTTATGCGTGAGTTCGATTCTCACCCGTGCCTCCAACACTCTCTGATCAGCACCGGGCGCGCTTACACAAGAATCAAATAAAAATTAAGGTTGGGAGGATGGGGTTGGTTTGAAGGCCCCGCGAAGGCGTTTTTCCTTCTCTTCCAATAGGTCATTGATCTCTCTAATCAGTAGCATGAGCTTCTCGGGATCCTGCTCATTGGAGGCTTTTTCGCACAATTCCAGCCAACGCTCCTTATTTTGTCCTTGCAAATCGGCCTCCCGAGATTGGGGAGCTTATCATTAGCCGGAATATCAGGAATGTACTGTATCGAACAAAGCACTAAATTTGTGTCATCTTGATGTCATTGCACCGAGGGGCGATGCCAAGCAAGATCACATTTGGGCCAAATGGATTTAGTTTCGAATGTCCTTACTGTGGAAAAGAAAACTTCCGAGTGAAGCCGCTCGACCACATCTTCATTCTAAATACGACCTGCACTTTTTGCGGCGAAAGAGTCATCGTGCAGGATAGTGTCCCGCGAAAAATGAAGCCTGGAGACGACAAGAGTAAGTAAGTTCAGGCCGAAAACCAAAAAAATGCAGTGCCAACTGTGCTCAATGTGGCGGCCGGTGCGGGAACTGGATCACTCCGAAAAAGGTAAGCAGTACAAAGATGCCTAGCGCGAAGATGACGATCGTCGGCGTCCAGAAATTGAACGGGTCTTCGTCACGGTCGTAGCCGCCGGGCGGACATCCTTTGTAATAGCCCTTTCCTGTAGCGACGCTGTATCCGGACCACGCCAGCGCGGCAACTCCCAGCAACAAAAGCAGCATGCTGGATTTTCCTGTGTGCTTAAGGCCTGCGCAAGTGAACAGAATGGGACTGGGAGTGCTGGGCAGCTTGTTCGCGTTCTTTCTTATGCTTAATGCTTATGCGCATTCGCAAACTTGCTTGATCATTCTTTGCGCGATGCATTGCAAGGTAGTGCTCCCTACTGAACACGGTAGCGATTTCCAAAAATATAACTTATTCTTACCGACACCCGCGCCTCTCGATCCATCTGCTGACGGACCATGCGCATTGCGACATGAATACGGAAACAACAACAGAAAAGCGCATCAACACGCCAAGCCAGGTGTTATTTGCCAGCCTGGTAGGCACCACTGTCGAATTTTTTGATTTCTACATCTATGCGACGGCGGCAGTGCTCGTTTTTCCAAAACTATTTTTCCCGGCATCCGATCCTGCATCGTCCACGCTCGCCTCGCTGGCAACATTCGGAATTGCGTTTCTCGCGCGGCCCATTGGATCCGCATTGTTTGGTCACTTTGGTGATCGCATTGGCCGCAAGAAGACTTTAGTGGTCGCACTTTCGACAATGGGTCTTTCTACTTTCGCCATTGGCGCGTTGCCGGGATATCAATCCATTGGAGTCATTGCTCCATTGCTGCTGGCGCTTTGCCGCTTCGGGCAGGGCCTTGGTCTCGGCGGCGAGTGGGGTGGCGCGGTTCTTTTAGCTGTTGAAAATGCGCCTCCTAAAAAACGCGCGCTGTATGGAATGTTTCCGCAGCTCGGAGCGCCCATCGGTTTCTTCCTGTCGGGAGGAACGTTTCTTCTCTTGTCCCGTTACCTTTCCGATAAACAATTTTTAACTTTTGGCTGGCGGCTGCCATTTCTTATAAGCGCCGTGCTCGTGCTGCTCGGACTTTATGTCCGGCTTACAATCACGGAAACTCCGGTCTTCCAAACTGCGCTTAAGCGAGCCGAGCAAGTCGGCATTCCGATATTTACCGCTGTTCGTCATTACAGCCGTGCGATTGTGGCGGGAATTTTGGTATGCCTTTCGACCTTTGTTCTTTTTTATCTGATGACGGTGTTCGCACTCTCATGGGGCACGACCGCGCTGCATTACAGCCGCGGCCAATTTTTATTGATTCAGTTATTCGGAATTTTATTTTTCGCGATCACCATTCCGATCTCGGCGTTGCTGGCCGAACGTGGCCGCCGTCCGGTGATGTTCGGCGTAACGGCACTCATCGCGCTATTCGGCCTGGTTCTCGCTCCGCTTTTCACCGCCGGCACGACCGGCGCCGTCCTCATGATGGTGCTTGGACTTTCGCTGATGGGCTTTACTTACGGCCCACTGGGAACCATCGTCTCCGAACTCTTCCCTACGCACGTTCGTTATACGGGAAGCTCTCTGGCGTTCAGCGTGGCGGGAATTTTAGGAGCCTCTCTCGCTCCTTATATTGCGCTGCGGCTGGCAAAAAACCATGGCCTTCAATATGTGGGCTACTATTTAACACTCTCCGCGATTTTTACTTTCGTCGGCTTGCTGCTGATTCGCGAAACAAAAAACGACGACCTCGCCACTTCCACCGAATAAATCGGCGGTTAGAGTTCCGTCTTCTCTCATTCATTTCTCATTATTTTTAAAAGTACCTCGGTCACCATTCGCATTAGAACTCGCCCCTTACAGGAAACAAAACTCGATATGCTCAATCGAGTGCCTATTCTCTGAAGGCCCATTGATCATGTTGCGGCTGGCGTTTCCTCAAACAGGTTTGGAAGTTCATAAAATCGATATCTCCACGCAGACACGCAACTCTTTCGTGTGCTTGCAAACCATGTGGAGATCCTGTGGCACATACCTGTGGAGCAAGTTCCGCAACGATCCCAGCTTTTGCACATTCATTGAACCGTGCCATGAAAAATTGCTCTCCGCATCTTCGGAGATGTTCCAGAAAGACATGGAAGGCGGCATCACCGAAACGCTGCGGCATCCGGTAATCGACAAACATTATTTTGCGGAATTTCCTTTTCAGGAAAATGGTGGCGTGAAGTTTTTCCAGAAACGGTTCTCTTTTGAGAATTTCTACTTGCCTGAAGACGCGCTTGATTTCGGACTCGATCAATACATTTCCTATTTGCTCACCTGCGCACGGGATAAAGACCAAAGATCGTTCGCGAAGTTCTGCCGCTTCGGCATGAAGACCGCATGGCTGAAGAAGAATTTCCAGCCAACGATGATTTATGTCGTGCGCGACCCCGATGCGATGTTCCGGTCCTATTGGTCGCTTGGCGGCAAAGACAGCTACTTCCTCAGCGGGCTTGTTCTTACAATCAGCAAGAACCGCACGTCGCCTCTGTTCCAGGAAATCGCCAACGAATTTTCCATTCCGCTCATTGAGTGTGCGACGGTTGCTGAAGAGATCAATGCAGCACACAAAATCATTCAGGGTCTGAATGAGCAAGCGCTGCGCGATATCTGCATGTTGCTCTGGGCGCTCACGCTCAAACACAACATGGCTCACGCCGATGTGATTCTCGATGTCGATTCGCTCGCGTTAAACCCAACGTATCGCAAAGAAATGGAAGATCGCCTCACGCAGGATGTAAGGATTTCCTTTACCTTCCATGACATCAAACAGCCGCGACAGGCTGAAGCGCCGGGAACTCTAGTTTCGCCGCAAGGAATTGAAATCGTTCGGCGCAGCGTACGCAATCTGCAAGACACATTCCATCCATCCGCACTGCAGGTATTAAGCGCTGAATCCCGCGAGTTGTTCGAAGCTACTCTCTAAGCAATGCTTTAGCCGGGCAGTGCTTTAGTCCGACATTCGCTTTAGTCGGGCATTCGCTGCAGCAGTTTCGATATAGTAGTTAGCCCGGCGAAATTCATCTTCCATGGCCAAACTATTTGCGATCACGCTGCTGCTTGTCGCCATAGGTTCGGCGTTGCTTCTGTTCTGGCATCCGTGGATGCCGCCCAACATCTCTGCAACCGGCGCGGCGGTTGACCGGCAGATGTCGAGCACGATCGCCGAAGCCGGCGGGGCTTTTCTTTTAGCGCAAATCCTGCTGGCCGCTTTTATCTGGAAATTTTCCGCGAACCAACCAGAAACAAAAATCAAAAGCTTTCCCGGAGGCGCAACCGGCCTGATCATTACCGCCATTATTCTCGTCGGCGCGGAAGTCGCAACGCTCGGCGTCTTCGGACAAAAATCATGGGCCAGCATGTTTCTGCGACCAGCTTCGCCCGACGCGTTGACCCTCCAAGTGCAAGCCGAACAATTTGCTTACTATTTTCGTTATCCCGGCACGGATGGAAAGTTTGGAACCATTCATCCGGAAATGATGGACGACAGTACCCAGAATTTTTTTGGCCTCGACCGCGCGCACGATGCCGATGCAAAAGATGACATCGTAAGCTCCGTGATGGCGATTCCCGTAAATCGGGAAATCCATCTACTGATGCGATCGAAAGATGTAGGGCACTCTTTCTATGTGCCGGAGTTGCGGCTACAGCAGGACTTCGTTCCGGGGATGGATTTGTCTTTGCACTTTACCGCGATCCAGACAGGAAGATACGAAATCATGTGCACGCAACTGTGCGGACTGGGCCACTACAAGATGCGTGCCTATCTTCTAGTGATGTCCGCGGAAGATTTTCGTGAATGGATGAAGAAGAAATCTTTGCAAGGAACGAATTGATCGACCCGAATGGCTGACATGACCCTAACTCGAACTCGAGATTTTCTGCGCGATCACGTGTTCAGTTGTGATCACAAAGTCATCGGCAAACAGTATTTCCAACT
>DASXCC010000036.1:0-4096 GCA_036491415.1 Terriglobales bacterium
ACCCGTGTAGGGATCAGGATTCGCGCAAACGTACTCTTCAACTTCGCATAGTCCGTAACGCCAGTGAATGATGGCGCGCGCATCGTTGCTTTGGATCACGCTTACATGCGAATAGCGATTTTGCTTGTCGGACATCGGCTCGCAGTCTTCTCCGAGTGGACAGCCGGGGCTT
Source organism: Terriglobales bacterium (assembly GCA_036491415.1). Lineage (GTDB taxonomy): Bacteria > Acidobacteriota > Terriglobia > Terriglobales > Acidobacteriaceae > JAICKN01. The sequence continues at coordinate 173 of DASXCC010000036.1, forward strand.
CCACCCGTTTCCATAAATTCATCGGTATACCACTTGCCGTTTTCGGTGACCCACGCCGGAATGTAGCTGGTGCCTTGCCAAAAAACTAGGCGGATCGGAGATTGATCGAAACGAACGACGACGTCGGAATCGGCTCCCACGCGGCGCGGCATGTCCCACATTTCTTCAAACTGCAAATGGGTGTAGTAAGCGCCGAAACGGCCCGGCCCCGGAGGTCCGGAAGGAAGTTTGGGAAACGATAAAGGATCGGCTGCGGGGAGGTGCACTTTGGCGAAATCCGCCGCGATGTCACTTTCACTGCGCGCAATATTGAAGAGTTGCAATTCATCAATGAGGCCGTCGAACGAATACCACACCGGAAATTCCGGATGAATATAGCCGAGCGGCAACGTCGCTTCACGCACGTGGCCGATCAATAAATCCTGATCGTGTGCGGGTGTGAATGGCCCTTGCGACGCGAGTTCGCCGGCAAGTTTTCCGTCAATGTAAATGCTTAAACCTTTGTCGCTTTGGTAAGTTGCCGCGATATGGCTCCATTTTTTAAGCGGCAACGGGTCTTTGCTGATGACGCTCTGAAATTTACCGTTGACGGCGACTTCCATGCCGAGATGCCCAAAGGCATCCACGCCTACCCAATACCCGGTGTCATCCTGACCGTGCTGACCTTTGCGACTCTCGTCAATAATGGGAACCCAGTTCCACGGATAAGTGCTGACTGCCACCCATGCTTCGACTGACAGAGCGTCTTTGATGTCGGGTGCGTCCTGCGCGGGCTGCGAAATGGATGTGGTTTCGCCATCAAAGCGTAACGCCTGTCCAGCGACGCCATTTACATGTTTGAAAACGCCGCGAATAGTGTCGTTGGCGCCGCGGACTGAATCGCGGGCAACGTTACCCGAAGCTTCATCGAAAGACCAATGGGCAACAAGATGATCGGACTGGGCCGATCCGCTAACCGAAAGAAGCAGGAATGCTGGGAAAATAAGGACGGCGGACGCGATAAAGGCGGAACGTTTCATGGATCCAACTCTCCTCGTGGAGACATCGCTGCAAAATGATGATGCGTGAAATTACGATTGGATATGGAAGATAGTTAATGGATGATCCAATCGCAGGGATTCTAAGCGCATCATTTCTGGCTGTCAATGAAGGAATGTTCCCAGTCACAAATATGCAGAGCTTATTCGCCTAACATCTTTTAAAAACATCCGCTTGACTTCTAATTTGAGCAGTGCTAATTTCCTCCTAAAGGATGAACCAATAGAGAAAGCTTTGCCAGCTTCTAAGCTTTATTGGTTTCCCCATCGCGAGAATTACGTGCTGACTTCCCAAGCACGGTGTTGTTGGTTCTATCCGGGCAAGCTGATTCCTACGCCGCCCGGAATCTAGCTGGATTGAGGGGGCCGGGCGTTTGCGTCCAGAGCGAACGCCCGTCCAGCAGATGCCACTCATGAAAAATCCTCAACATCCTGGTGATCTGCTTATATGCTGCTTGCGTTTCCTGTATTTCAAAAAATTATGCTGAAAAATCGAGTATTGTTTGAAAATTTTCATGCAATCTGTAAATATTGCACCAGTTGTGAAACAGCCCTCCAAAGTTAAGTTGATTGATGTAGCGCGCGCCGCGAATGTAAGCGCCGCCACGGTGTCCCGATTGGTGAGCGGGCAGGCCACTGTGGACCCGCAAACGCGCGAGCGGATCCTGAAGGCTGCGGTCAAGCTGGGCTTTGATCTGGAAAGAGGGAAGAAGTCCCGCATCATCGCTTTTCTTTTAAGCAACCGCGGAGTGCTGCATCCGTTTCACTCCTCGGTGTTAATGGGCGTGGAAGCTTATTGCGCAGAACATAATTATGCGCTTTTATTTTTGCCTTTCCAGTATTCGACAAACGCACCCACCGACGAATTGAAGCTGCCGGAGATTCTGAATCGCAGCCGCATTGTTTCCGGAGTGATTGCAGCGGGAACGAATTCACAAAATCTTCTCGACCTTTTATCGAAACGCGGAACGCCCTGGGTTGGGCTGGGCAATAACGTTATAGGCAACGGCGCGGAAGACCATCATGGATTGATCTATTTCGATGATGTGACAGGCGCTTACGAGCTCACGCGTTACCTGCTTTCCCTGCGCCACAAGCAAATTGCGTTCATTGGAAATTTAAGTTTGCCCTGGTACGCGCGGCGCCATGAAGGTTATTGTCGCGCGATGACAGAAGCTGGATTGGCTCCTCAGGAAAGCGAATTGAACTCTCGCGACGGGGAAGAAATGGGATACCTAGCCGCCAAGCTTCTACTGCAGCAAACGCCGGTTCCAACTGCAATTTTTGCTGGCGATGATGCCGCTGCTCGCGGAGTTTACAAAGCAGCCCGAGATCTGGAAATCAACATTCCCAATCAATTGAGCGTGGTCGGCTTCAACGATACCCCGGATGCTCCTGCACTTCAGCCGCCACTGACTTCCGTTAAAGTCTTTACCGACGAGCTAGGAAAGCAATTGGCGGAATCGTTGTTGAAGCGGATTTCCCGGCCTGACCTTCCTTTGAAAGACCTCCTTCTTCCCACGCAGGTGGTACGCCGGGAATCCTGCGCGCCGCCCTCACAATCGCCAAAACTTACATAATCAAATCGATTTTCCATGAAAATTTTCATAATTGCATGAAAATTTTCTTGACAGCCTATTTACTCCCATGTTCTAGTGCCAACCGATGAGCTGTAAGCGTTTACGACGACGGATGGAGGCGGCATGAAGTTTAGTAGGCTTTTCCAGGCAGCAACACTCTTAATCGCTCTTGTTCTTGTTTGCCCTACCTTTATATGGAGCCAGGCGGTGAACTTCGCGCAGGTTCAAGGACGAGTTGTGGATCCAACGGGCGCCTCAATTCCAGCGGCAAAAGTGGATGCGGTGAATGTTGATACGGGATTGACCCGTAGCGTGGTCAGCAATGCTGACGGAGCCTATTCGCTGCCGAACTTACCCGTTGGTCACTATAAGCTCGACGTGACTGCCGCAGGATTCAAAGAATACATTCAGAATGGAATCACTCTACAAGTCAATGAAAGCCCGACGGTTGATGTGACGCTCCAGGTTGGCGCCGTAAGTGAAAAGATGGAAATCACTGCCAATGCAGTGATGGTGGAAACCCACGAGAATTCCATTTCTACGGTCATCGACAACAGCCGAATCATGGAACTGCCGCTCGACGGCCGCAATGCTCCGGCTTTGATCCTGCTCTCCGGCGGGGCCGCAAACGTCGCTCTCAGCGGCAATGACATCAACAGCAGCAAGAATTACGGCAATGGCAACAGCGCCAACAGCAGTCCGACGGTGACCATTTCCGTTGGCGGCAGCCAGGAAAATTCCAATAACTATTTGTTGGACGGCAGCGATAACAACGATGCGTTCTCCAACGTCAACGCGCCATTCCCGTTTCCTGACGCGGTTCAGGAATTCAGTGTGCAGAGCAGCGGACTATCGGCGCGCTACGGTGTGCATGCCGGGGCCGTCATTAACATGATCACGAAATCCGGAACGAATAACTTCCACGGCGATGCCTTCGAATTTTTGCGCAACCCCCTCTTGAACGCTCATCACGTATTTTTCACGCCACCTGCTCCGGGATCGCACGATGACACCATCAAGCGAAATCAATTCGGAGGAACCATCGGCGGTCCGCTTATCAAAGACAAGCTGATGTTTTTCGCGGGCTTTCAGGGAACCCGGCAGGATTCTTCGCCTCCGCCAAAGACCACGATTGTTCCCACGGCGGCCGCGATCAATGGTGACTTCAGCACGATGATGTCGGCTGCGTGCCAGAGCAGCGGCAAAGCAAAGACGCTCAAAGCGCCTTTCACCAACAACATTACCGCCGCGACAAACTTTAACCCGCAGGCTTTGGCGCTGCTGCAATTTATTCCAGTTGCGACGAA
>DASXCC010000037.1:0-10065 GCA_036491415.1 Terriglobales bacterium
ATCGTTATAGGACCCTACGTGAAAAATAAAGTTCTGATCATCGTCGAGAACCTGCCAATACCCTTTGACGGGCGCGTGTGGAAAGAAGCATGTTCGCTCCACAAAGCCAGGTATCAAGTGACCGTGCTTTGCCCGAAAGGCAAGGGCTATGAGCAAGGGTACGAACTTCTGGACGGTGTGCATGTTTACCGGCATCCCATGCCTCCGGAAGCAAATTCTCCTTTAGGTTATGTGTGGGAGTATGGATGGGCGTTGTTCTGGGAGTTTCTGTACTCCTGGTGGATTTATCTGCGGCGAGGATTCCATGTGATCCAGGGATGCAATCCTCCTGACGACATTTTTCTTGTGGCCCTCCCTTTCAAGCTATTCGGAGTGAAGTACATTTTTGACCATCACGACGTGAATCCTGAGCTTTATTACTCAAAATATGAGCGAAAGGATTTCTTTTACAAAACGCAGATTTGGCTGGAGAAGCTCACCTTCTTTTTTAGCGATGTCGTGATGTCCACCAACAGCAGCTATAAGGACATCGCGGTGCGGCGTGGCGGTTTAGCGCCGGAAAATGTATTTGTCGTACGCAATGGTCCCGACCTGGAAACTTTTAAGGCGGTGACGCCTAAGTCCGAACTCAAATACGGCAAGCGCTTCCTTGTGGGATACGTCGGCACCATGAGCACGCAAGAAGGGCTGGACATACTTTTAGATGTGGCGGACCACATCAAAGCCATGGGCCGCACAGATATTCACTTCACCTGCGTGGGTGGTGGGCCTGGTCTTGCGGAGCTTCGCAAGATGGTTGTCGATAAAAACCTCACAGACATCGTCAACTTTACAGGTCGCGTTTCCGACGCCGATTTATTGGATATTCTTTCCACCGCGGATGTCTGCGTAAATCCTGACAAGCCATGTGAGATGAACGATATTTCCACCATGATCAAAATCATGGAATACATGGCACTCGGGAAGCCGATTGTTCAGTTTGATTTGAAAGAAGGCAAGTTCAGCGCCCGGGAAGCTTCGCTCTACGCGAGTCATGACAATCAGGTGGCTGACTTCGCCAGCAAGGTTTTGTGGTTGCTCGACCATCCGGAAGAAAGAACGAAGATGGGCGAGTCGGGAAGCGCGAGAGTGCAGAAAGAACTAGCGTGGGAGCATTCCGTGCAGAACCTGCTTGCGGCATACGTAAAAGCGCTGAAGACAAATGAAAGTGAGTATCAACCCGAAAAGTTTTCCAGCAAGCCGGAGTCCGAGAATCTCGCATAGCACCAATTCCTCGGACTCTTAAACACACTGAAGGTATTTAGAAGGAACACAACAAAATTATGGTCAACAAGACAAGAACAGACGTTGTAATCATCGGATCGGGGCCTTACGGACTTTCGCTGGCGGCACACCTTAAATCGCGTGATATCAAATGGCGGATTTTTGGCAAGCCCATGCATACCTGGGCGACACAGATGCCCGCAGGCATGCGCTTAAAGTCTGAAGGTTTTGCCTCTTCCCTGTCTCATCCCGATGGTATTTTCACGCTGGCAGACTACTGCAAGGAAAAGAATATTAAGTACGCCGATATCGGCGTGCCTGTGACGATTGAGACCTTCATCAGCTATGGTCAAGAATTCCAGCGACGGTTTGTTCCTGAACTTGAAGACAAACAGGTAGTCGGTGTGTCTCGAACTTCTTCAGGATTCGACGTCACTTTGGATAATGGAGAAGTAATCGCCTGCTCCAGAGTTGTCGTGGCTTCCGGCATCGGTCATTTCAGCTACATTCCTCCTGAGCTTTCAGGGCTGTCCGAAAATCTCATCACTCATAGTTCGCGGTACAGCGGTGTGCAGCAATTCAAAGATCAAGATGTGATTGTGGTCGGGGCGGGCGCATCCGCCCTGGATATAGCCGAAGTTCTTTACTTAGAAGGCGCTCGAGTGCAACTGGTAGCGAGAGCCAAGACAATTCGCTTTCATGATCCGCCGCGGCCACGCTCCTTTATGGACGATTATCGCTCACCCATGACCGGCGTCGGTGCTGGGTGGAAGTTGTATTTTTATGTGAATACTCCAGGCCTGTTCTATAGATTGCCAGAAGATTTACGGCTGAAAATCGTAAAGAACACTCTCGGTCCTGCTCCTGGCTGGTTTGTAAGACAGAATACGGATGGAAAGTTTCCCTTCCATTTGGGAGTGCAAATTGTGAAGGCGGAACCGCGAGGAGACCGCGTAGCTCTTGAGTTGGCCGATAGCGACGGCAACAAGAGTACCGTGGAAGCGGATCACGTAATCGCCGCCACGGGCTTCCGTGTCGATCTGGAGCGGCTCAACTTCTTGCGCGGAGGCCTTTCGCAAGAAATTAAATGTTTTGAACGTTCGCCTATTTTGTCGAAGAAGTTTGAATCCTCGGTACCAGGGCTTTACTTTGTGGGGACTGCGGCAGCCTATAGCTTCGGGCCGATGATGCGCTTTGCTTTTGGCGCTGAATACACAGCCAAGAAACTCACTCGCTATCTGTATCGCACACGCAACAAAAAACTGGTCCTGAACGATTCACCCGAAAAAGAGGTTGTGATGCAGGGGCGAGCGGACAAGAAAGAAATGTTGGCGGAAACCGTCAACTCAGGGCGTTCTGTTTAAGGCTTTTTATATTCATGTCTAGGCAAGTGAAAGTTTTACTCACAAACACGAACCGGTGGCAGATCACAGTCCGCGTCGCCATAGCATTGGCGAAAGCGGGATGCGATGTTTCCGTGCTTTGTCCCGCTCCGGGGCATCCGGCGCAGAAGTCCCGCGCGGTCCGTAGGACATTTCGCTACGGTAGTTCGCATCCAGTGGAATCGCTGTTGCAAGCCATTCAGTCATCAAAGCCGCACATCATAATTCCTTGTGATGATTTGGCGGTCCAGGACTTACAGCGGCTGTATGCGCAAGCTGAAAAACAGGGAATGGCTGAGTTAGCCGCATTGATTGAATTGTCTTTGGGCTCTCACGATAGTTTCCCGATCGTTACTTCCCGGTTCGATCTCTTACGGATTGCTGCCGAAGGCGGCGTGCTTACTCCGCAGACCCATGTCATAAGCGGGACCGAAGATATCCGTTCCAATTGCAATATGCCATTTCCGTGGGTGCTCAAAGCGGATGGAACATGGGGCGGATCCGGAGTGCGAGTCGCGCATGATCGCAAAGAGGCTGAGAAGCAGTTTCTTGAGCTGAGCTCAAATAAAGGGCTATTTTCCACGCTCAAACAGTTGCTGACGAATCGTACGCGGTCATCAATAATCTCCTCCTGGAAGCGAAGGGCTGTGCCATCCGTCGTAGCCCAATCGTTTATCGAAGGCCGTCCCGCAAATTGTGCGGTTGTGTGCTGGAAGGGACAGGTGCTTGCCGGAATTGGAGTAGAGGTCATCAGCTCACACGGCGCCAAAGGTCCGGCCATCGTGGTACGTCCGGTGGAAAGCGCCGAGATGATGCAAGCTGCAGAGATTATTGCTGCCCGATTAAACCTTTCCGGGTTTTTCGGTTTGGATTTCATGATTGAGAGTGTCAGTAACCTGACGTATCTGATCGAAATGAATCCGCGCTGTACGCCACTGTCTCACCTTCAACTCGGCGAAAGAAAAGATTTGATCGGGGCCCTGATCGCCGAATTGCAAGGAGAGGTCCAGCGCAAATTGCCGCCTGTTACGGCAAGTGAAGTCATTGCGTATTTCCCCCAAGCCGCAAGCTGCAAAAGTCGCTTCCTTGAAACTGGTTTCAATGATGTCCCAGATGATGGACCAGCATTAATCGAAGCGCTGTTATATCCCTGGTCGGAACGTGGAGTATTAGGACGGGTTCTGGATGGCATACGGCGAATCTTTAAAGAGGAAGCTGTTGTCACAGAGCATATATTCGCGGAGGCAGTTCGCAATCGCGAAGTTGAATCGGGTCATTTAGCAAGCGTGAAGTCGGTCCCTGGAAAGATATCAAATGCCGACTCCATTGCATCAGTTCGCTAAACTTGCATGGGGAGTGATGTATGAATAATTCAAGCAAAAAACCACGAACTCTAATCTTTTCGCAGAGAAATCACCGCAACATCATGCCGTATCTCTGCCCTCATTTCGAATTCGAAGACCTTATCTCGGAAATGGATTCTGTAGATCTATTGGCGCCTCGTCTTGATCTGTCAGAGCGGCGATTCACAATGGCGAAACAACTTGCCTATCATGCCCCGATCTTTTTAAATCCCGGGATGGAAAAGGTCTCCATTAAAGGAACCTATGATCTTTTCTTCGCAATGTGCGGAAGCCCAATGGAGCTGATTCGCATTGCTCAAGGCGACTGGAGATCGAAGTGTGGCAAAGCGGTTTGTTTGATCGACGAACTTTGGGTAAGGGAAATGGCCGGCTATGGCTATTACCTGAAGATGTTGGAGAAGTTTGATTATGTGATGCTCTACTACAGCCAGACGGTGGAACCTCTCAGTAAAATGATCAATGCGAAATGTGCATTCCTTCCTCCTGGAGTGGATGCCATCCGTTTTTGCCCGTATCCAAACCCACCGCAACGGTCGATTGATATTTACAGCATTGGACGCAGGTCCGCGACAAATCACAAGAACCTGCTGAAGGTTGCTGCCGAAGAAGGTCTGTTTTATCTGCACGATAGTCTTGCTGCGAATCGGGTCATGAATGCGAAGGAACACCGGACCCTCTTCTCAAATATCGCAAAGCGAAGCAGATACTTCGTCGTAAACCCCGGACTCATCGACCAACCTGAAGTACGGGGTGGACAATTGGAAATTGGGAACAGGTATTTCGAAGGCGCGGCCTCGGGCACGATCATGATTGGAGAACGCCCGGATAATGCGGTGTTCGAAAAATTATTTGACTGGCAGGATTCCCTTATTCACATGCCGTATCACTGCGACGACCTTCGGGACGTGATTGGCCCGATTGAGGCAGACCGCGACCGACAGGATCGAATTCAGCGGACGAACGTAAGGGAAGCCCTGAAGAGACATGATTGGGTCTATCGTTGGGAAGAGATTCTGCGAGCGGTGGGTATGGAGTCTTTGCCGGCAGTAAATGACAGAAAAGCAAACCTCGCGAACCTGGCAGAACTTACCATGCACGCCGATCCCCTTGAAGCCCATGCTATGAGGTAATCGACAACGCTTTTACCGTGAGACCTCCCCATTTTAAAAGCGCTTTTGTTTCATCCAATAAAAAGTTTGAGGAATTGATGCATTTTGCTGACACTAATGTAGTTGGAGCCAAGGTGATTGATCCGGCTCCGCATGCTGATGAGCGAGGCAGATTTATGCGGGCCTGGTGTTCCCGGGAGTTTGCCGAGCATGGCGTAGATTTTGCGCCGGTACAGGCAAATATGGGTTTTAGCCGCAAGAAGGGAACAGTCCGGGGGATGCATTTTCAAGTGGCCCCGGCCCTGGAAGCAAAGCTTGTGCATTGTACACGAGGCTCCATGTTCGATGTAGCGCTCGACCTGCGACCGAACTCGGATACTTACGGCAAATGGCATGGCGTGGTGTTGAGCGCTGAGAATGGACGCATGCTGTATGTGCCGGAAGGCTGCGCGCACGGATACCAGACGCTGGAAGATGATACGGAAATGCATTACATGACGTCGGCGTTCTACGCTCCGGGTGCTGCACGGGGGGCGCGATTTGACGATCCCGCATTTCAAATTGATTGGCCCATGCCATTTACGGCAATATCAGAACAAGACAGCAATTGGCCGCTTGTTCAACGTGAAAGGAACTGACGATGAGTGTAGATACCGCTCTTATGGAACGTGAAAAAGCCGGCCGCCCGATTCGGGTGGGCATGGTAGGCGCTGGGGCAACCGGCCGCGCGATTGCCTTGCAATTAGGAACGCCCGTCCCGGGGCTTCGGCTGGTGGCAATTGCCAACCGTACCACCGCCCATGCGGAGCGCGCCTTTCGCGAGGCCGGAATCACGTCATGGCGTCATGCAAGTTCCGCCCGCGAGGCGGACTTAGCCATCACCTCTGGCACCCCTGTTCTGACAGAAGATCCAATGGTGCTCACGGCCTGTGACTCGATTGACATTATTGTCGAAGCAACAGGGAGTGTCGCTCCTGCTGCAGCCACCGTGCTGGATGCTTTCAAAAATGGCAAACACGTGGTTTTAGTAAACGCAGAGCTGGATTCACTGATCGGCCCAATTCTTAAAGCGAAGGCGGATCAGGCAGGTGTCGTGATCACGCACACTGACGGGGATGAGCCAGGCGTTGCCATGACTTTATTGCGTTATCTAAGAACGCTGGGATTGCGCACCGTGGCCGCCGGAAACATCAAGGGAATGGTCGACTACTATCGAAATCCCGATACGCAAAAAGCATTCGCAGAAAAAAATGATCAAGACGTGCGAAAGGTGACTTCTTTCGCGGATTCGACGAAACTTTCGATGGAAACTACCGTCCTCGCGAATGCGACGGGGTTCCATGCAGGTCGTCGTGGAATGTATGGTCCCGCCTGCCAATACGTGCGCGAAATCGCCGATCTGCTTCCCGCCGATCAGATGCTTGCTACGGGATTAGTGGACTATGCATTAGGCGCTGCTCCGCACACAGGCGCGTTCGTCGTGATCCACGAGGAAAACCCACTGAAGCAGGCGCAACTGTCTTACTACAAAATAGGCAAAGGTCCGTTTTATGTGTTTTACACGCCATTCCATCTTCCTCATCTTCAGATTGCTTCGACCCTCGGACGCGCAGTCGTCCATCGCGATCCGACCGTGGCGCCAATTGGCGGGCCGGTCTGCGAGGTTGTTGCAGTAGCCAAGCGCGACCTGAAAGTTGGAGAGCGGCTCGATGGAGTTGGCGGTTACTGCACCTATGGATTGATTGAGAACGCTTCTTCCGCGCGGGAAATGGGAGCATTGCCGATCGGACTTTCGGAAGGATGTGCGCTTCGTCAGCCGGTTATGAAAGACCAGGTCATTTCCTTCGCACATGTGGATATGGGGGAAGAGGGAATTGTTCATCGCTTGTGGCGTGAGCAGAACGAGCGATGGCCCCTTGCAGGTTTTGAAGCGGAAGTGTTTTCAGGAAGTGCCCGATGAATGCAGTTCGAAATTGTCGGAGCGCGTATCTAATTCCTGAGGAGCCAGAATCCGCAAATGCTTAATCGTGATTTTTGGAAGGGCCGCAAGGTTTTTTTGACGGGGCATACCGGGTTCAAGGGAAGCTGGCTTGCTTTGTGGCTGAATTCCTTAGGTGCGGAGGTTACGGGATATTCACTCGATCCCCCCACGCAACCAAACTTGTTCGAACAGGCGCATGTGGCGGATTGTTTGCGCGGCATTACAGGCGACATCCGCGACTACGCCAAATTAAAGAATGCATTGGCAGAGGCGCGTCCCGAGGTTGTCCTTCACCTGGCCGCTCAGTCGGTGGTCCGCCAAGGCTATGAAGATCCGATCGACACATACTCTTCAAACGTGATGGGTACGGTACACGTGTTTGAGGCAGTGCGGCAGCTGAAAGCGCCGTGCGTAATCGTGAATGTCACCAGTGATAAGTGCTACCACAATCGTGAATGGCTTTGGGGATATCGCGAAGACGAGCCTTTTGGTGGTCATGATCCATATTCAAACTCAAAAGGATGCGCCGAATTAGTGACCACCGCTTATCGCGATTCCTTTTTCCCGCCTGCATCCGTGGCGAAACATGGGATCGTTCTAGGAAGCGCCCGCGCTGGGAATGCGATTGGTGGAGGCGATTGGACGGCCGATCAGCTCATCCCTGATTTGATGAGAGCTTTTCTTTCCGATAAGCCTTGTTTGATTCGTAATCCTTTGTCCACGCGGCCCTGGCAATATCTTTTAGAGCCGCTGCGCGGATACTTAATGCTTGCAGAGCGCTTGGCAACCGATGCGAACACCTTTGCAAGCGGCTGGAATTTCGGGCCGGCCGATGATGACGCGAAGCCGGTTGGGTGGATTGCGGATGAATTAGTCCGTCTTTGGGGGAATCCCGCAAAATGGACGCAAGATTCCGCGAGCCATCCGAGCGAAGCACGCGCTCTGAAGCTGGACGCGTCGAAAGCAAAAGCACGGATGCATTGGCATCCAGTTTTACCGTTGTCAGAAGCCCTCGGTTGGATCGTAGAATGGTACCGCGGCTTCCAATCGGGTGCGGATGTTAGAAAGCTCACCCTAAAGCAAATCGAGCGTTATCAGTCACTTTCGTCTCAGTAGTCTAGTGACCTTGGTGATCTGGATTTGTAGTGAAATATTGCGCGCCCTCCCCCTTAACGTAGACCATAAAATCAGGAGAAAGTGCGACTATGCCAAATATTGTTGTATTGGGAAGTGGGATGGCAGGCTTCGGGGCTGCCCATCGCCTGCATAGCGAGGGAATTGTCCCTGTTATGTACGACAAAAATTCCTACTATGGTGGCCACACGGCATCATTTCGGAATGACATGGGGTTCATGTATGACGTAGGCCCGCATATTTCGTTCACGAAGGATGCGCGGATCCAGGAGTTGTTTGCGGAGAGCGTGGACCAGAAGTACGAAACGGTACAGATTAATTTGAATAACTACTGGAAGGGGCAATGGCCCCTGCACCCGGTGCAGTTGCATCTTCATGGCATGCCTGAAGAGCTGGTAGTGAAAGTGATTGAAGATTTTGTGGAAGTACGCCATGCGCCGGAACGTCCAATTCATAACTATTCGGATTGGTTGTTGTCTAGCTTCGGCAAGACGTTCGCGGAAGAATTTCCGATGCGTTACACACGCAAGTACCATACGACTCCCGCTGAAAATATGAGCACGGATTGGCTGGGGCCAAGAATCTACCGACCAAGCCTCCAGGAAGTTTTGCGGGGTGCGATCTCGGCGTCTGCTCCGCACGTGCATTACATTACGCATTTCCGTTATCCGAGTGTGGGCGGGTTCATGAATTACCTAAATAAATTTATTCCCATGGGGAACCTGCACTTGAATCACGAACTGGTGTCGATCGATGCCCGCGCGCGTCAGTTGACGTTTGCCAATGGCAAGGTCACTGGTTATGACGCGCTGGTTTCGTCAGTTGCTTTGCCGGACTTGATTCGCATGATTAAAGGCGCTCCGCAAGACGTGGTTGCTGCTTCGCGTCTGCTGGCGTGTACAACTTGCATCCTGGTAAATATCGGCGTGAATCGCGCGGATCTTTCCCAGGCGCATATGACCTACTTCTATGATGAGGATATTTGCTTCACGCGGCTTGGTTTCCCGCACATGCTTTCCACCAAAAACGCTCCGGACGGGTGCGGAAACATTCAAGCTGAAGTTTACTTCTCAGACAAGTACAAGCCGTTTAGCGGAAAACCGGAAGACTGGATCGAACCGGTAATTCGCGATCTCCGCAAATGCGGGCTTATCCGCGAAGACGACAAAATCCTCTCGCGTCAGGCGATGTTCCTGCGTTACGCCAATATCATTTTTGACCTTGACCGGTCAGCCGCGTTGAAAACAGTACACGGCTATCTGGATGAAATTGGTATTGCCTATTGCGGACGGTACGGCGATTGGGGATACATGTGGACCGATGAGAGCTTTATCAGCGGCGAGAAAGCAGCTGGCAAAGCCCTGGCCGCTTTGGGTGCTCATTCTGTCGTCGGCTAGTTTGGGCGCATCCACATATTCGTTGCAGCGTTGCGCCATAATGAGTTGCACATGGTGAAAGGTTCGACGCTGCATTCATATTTCAGAATGCAGCGTTCGACGCAAATGCGAATTGTGATGCTTGGGATGTTGTTAGTGCTTGGGATTGGACTGCTTTGGCTTTTTCCTCGCGGTGGTTACCGAGGCTCATTGCCATTGCAAACCATGTTTTCTGTTCCGCAAAGTGAGCAGAATACCTACGCTACGAATTTTGCTGTTGCGGAGAGCGCCATTTCGGAAGGACGGAAATGGGTTAACGGCAAGACCGATGGGCTTGACTGGAACAACGTTGCCACTACGCCTGGATTGGCCTACGGGACTGAGCCGGGAACTGAGATTAATGGCAAAGCCTATGATGACTCTACGGCGTTGTTGACGGGCGCATGGGGTCCGAAC
>DASXCC010000038.1:0-20951 GCA_036491415.1 Terriglobales bacterium
CCTTCCGGCTTCACTTTGCGGAAGACGTGAATAATCTTGCCGTCCGGGCCGATCACAAATGTCGTCCGCGCCACGCCTTTCACCTTCTTGCCATACATGTTTTTATCCACGACCACGTCGAAGGCGTTGCAGATCGTCTTATCCGCGTCGGCCAGCAAAGTGAAGGGAAGGCTGAACTTCTCCTCGAATTTCTTTTGCGCTTTAGGCGTGTCCGGCGAGATTCCTAGCAACACGGCGCCGGTTTTCTGAATCTTCTTATATGTATCGCGGAATTCGCAGGCTTCGATGGTACAGCCGGGAGTGTCGGCGCGGGGATAAAAGAAGAGCACAACGTACTTTCCGCGGTACGCTTTCAGAGAAACTTCATCCCCATTCTGGTCGGGTATATTGAACTCAGGGGCTTTATCATTGATGTCCATGGCCGTATCTCCTCGCTCCGAATCGTTATACCGATGGTTATATAGCATGAAACGCTGGTTCGTCATCTCGATGGCTTTCGCGCTGGCTTTGCCGCCGCTCGCACTGGCGCAATCCAGTACACAGAAGAAAGATCAGGGCCCGCGCGCTCTGGCGCTCTTGCAACTAGCTCCGGACGGAACCAGCCGGCTGCTTCCTGTCGTCATCATGTACAACGGCGATTTTTTCGACGCCAGCGCTTATAAGGCGGATCCCGTCCCTATGGCCCTGGACTCGGGAACGGTGTATGAAGCATTTCGCACCGGCAGTTCGCAGGGGCTATTTACCATCAAGCAGGCCGTACAAGCCGGCACTTTATGGAGCGCCCGCGGATCGTGGCAGAACTCCGCCGCATTGGCTGCAGCCGCCGAAAGAAAAAAGAAAAAAGCCGAAGAGAAACCGCCGACCATTGCGGACGATGACAAAGGTCCGCCAAAATTATTGCGCCGCTCCACCGACAGCAAGTCAGATAGCAAGCCGGACAGTAAAACTACATCTTCGGCAAGCAAGCCGTCTTCAACCGAGAATCAGCCGCCACCGGATTCCGATGACGATCCTGACCGTCCGCAGTTGAAACGGCCGCAGCAGACTTCCCCGGCGAACGCCCCGGCAACTCCGTCGGCACAAACACCCGCGCCGGCACAGCCTCAGTCGTCCCAACCGCAATCGTCCAAGCCGCAACCAACGCAGCCTCAACCAACACAGAGTGCTGATGCGAAACCTTCACCTGCGCCAGCGGCTACGCCGGATCAAGCAAAACCAGATGCATCAGAAGTTTCGGACGAAGAAGATCCAAATCGTCCGAAACTGGAGCGTGGCAAAACTGCACAGGCGAAGAGCGACCCTTTCAAGGTTGATGCCGTAGCGCCGGTGAAGGCGCCCACAGCCGCGTCGGGGAACAACGCGAAAACTTCAATCATGGCTGCCATGCCCGCGCCGAATATCCAGGAAATACCTGCAATCTCCGATGCTGGCGGCCCGGATCCCCATTCGTATCTGTTCCCTTTGAAGGCCGGCGAAGATGAACAATTCCGGAAGAAGATGCTGGCGCAAGCAACGCAGGTGATTCGCACGCAGCTGAAAGAAAAAACTTCCGAGGCGAGCGCACGCACCTCTGCCCGCACGACAACTAAGTCCAAGCCAGCCACGCGCCTGCCGGAACCAACGTATCAAGACGTGCATTTGCGCGTATTTGATCTTTCCAGCAGCAACCAGCCAATCCTTGTTTTGGAAGCCAATGTACAGGTGCCGGGGCGCGAGGAGCAGCAGCACATCACTTTGGTCGCCCGGCAGGACCTTTACGGCGAGCTGCACAACTCTCTTGCGAATCTCACGGACATGAAGCACTTCGACACCACGCCGCTCATGGATCTCATTGACGTCGTCGATGCCGACGGCGATGGCCGTGGAGAGTTGTTGTTCCGCGAGACTTCCGATCAAGGACATGCGTATTCCATTTATCGCGTGATTGGCGATCAGCTTTACCAGTTATACGAAAGCTCACCTCAGTAGTCACAAATCTGTAACATTGCGCATGTAGGCTTCGATCATCGGGCGAACCATGCTCGGCCGTCTAAAATTTGTTCGAGCCCATTTACGAAGCCGTTCATCGTTTCGACTTGAACCATACCTCGCACAACCGCCGTTCTCGCCGTGAATTTCTGCGCTCCGCCTTAGCAGCAACGGCAGCCGCTTCGGCGGCGCTCATTCATCCGCATCCGCAATTTCTATTTGGCGATACGCACGCGCCAACTCGTTTTCCTGAAAACTTTTTTTGGGGCGCCGCGACCTCTGCCTACCAGATTGAAGGCTCGTGGAACGAAGATGGTAAAGGCGAATCCATCTGGGACCGCTTCGCGCACACACCAGGCAAAATCAGAGGAAACGATACCGGAGATGTCGCCTGCGATCACTATCATCGTTATATTTCCGACGTTGGATTGATGCGGCAATTGGGATTGAACAGCTATCGCTTCTCGATTGCCTGGCCCCGTATTCAGCCGAATGGAACAGGCAAGCCAAACCAAAAGGGGCTGGATTTTTACAAGCGGCTGACGGACGAATTGCTGAAGGCCAAAGTGCGTCCTTTGGTTACGCTCTATCACTGGGACCTGCCGCAGGCCCTCGAAGATGCTGGGGGATGGCCGAATCGCGACACGGCGCAGCGGTTCGCAGCCTATGTGCAGATTGTCACTCAAGCGCTGGGCGACCGCGTCACAGATTGGATTCTGCTCAATGAAGCCGGTGCATTCACCAGCCTGGGATATTTAAATGGCGCTCATGCGCCGGGCAGAAAAAGCTCTCGCGATTTCCTGAAGGCTGCTCATGTTGCGAATCTCGCGCAGGGAGAAGGATTTCGCGCGCTCAAAGCGATTTATCCAAAGGCCCGAGTCGGCTCCGCATTCAGCATGTCACCCTGTGAACCGGCGACAAATTCTGCGGAGGATGCCGCCGCCGCCGAACGCGCGCACGGCATGGTGAATCTCTGGTTCCTGGAACCGGCATTACGCGGGCGGTATCCGGATGTGCTGACCTTCCCTGCTGAATATTTCATGGGGATCGAGAACGGCGACATGGAAAAAGTCCGCGCGCCGCTGGATTTTATCGGCATGAATGTTTATTACCGCACCATGGTTTCTGCGCCGTCGTTTCACGAACGGCTCTTCGACGCGCAACTCTGGTTTCTGCCCGCCAATATGTATGGCGGCGCAAAGGGCCCGAAGAGTGACATAAGCTGGGAGGTCTGGCCACAGGCGATTCATGACATTGTCATGCGCATTACTCGAGAATACGATCGCCCTGCAATTGAGATCACCGAGAGTGGCTGTTCGTACGGAGACCGTCCTGACAAGAATGGCAAAGTCGAAGATGAACGGCGCATCGCCTACTACCGGGGAAATTTAACGCATCTCGCACGAGCCATGCAGGAAGGCGCCGACGTGCGCAGTTACCATGCCTGGAGCCTTCTGGATAACTTTGAATGGGCGGAGGGTTACAGCCAGCGCTTTGGATTAATTGATGTGGATTATCAGACGCAGAAGCGAACCATTAAAAACTCCGGCCGCTGGTTTGCAAAGGTGGCCGCGCAGAATGGTCTGCCCGGATAAATTACTTCTGCTGCAATACCAGCTCGTTGTCTTGCACTTTTACGCCACCGACATTGTTGGGTAGCTTCATCCGGTCGCGTTGTTCGGCTAATTTCTTTTGCAAGGGGCCATTCACCAATGACACCGGAATATCCAAATCTCCAATTTTGAATTCTGTCGGGTCGAATGTGGCGTAGCCATCCTTTTCGCCGATGTGCCCGGAGACCGTCACCCAAACATCCTTGCCTGCGATATTGGTAAGAAACTGTCCGTGCACAACGTCGCCATCAAAACTGACCTGCTGATCTTTGATCGCAGGCATTGAGCCTATGTCGCTGTTCGGCGAAAGATTGGTCAACGCTCCAGACGCTTGCGCGATGGCCGCACTCACTTCGTCCGAAGTGAAATGGACTTCATTGCGTGGCGCGGACGGTGAAGCCGATGTGGATGAAGACGTGGTTGACGGAATCGAAGATGCCGCGGTTTGCGTTTGCGCTGCGTTCATAGTGCTTGCGGAAGTAGCGCTTACCGAAGAAGACTGCGCTGTATCTACGTCGCTCTGCGACGGCGTCGAATCTGTTTGTGACGGATCGAGCTGCGAAAGTTTGTTTTGAAATGACTGTGCGTTGGCAATGGCTTGTGAGGCTGTTTGCGGGGCCGCGATTGGAGCCGGTTTCTTTAAAACCAGAATCAGCGCGATGACCGAAACAGCCAGCGTCGCAATGCTGATAATGCGGTCCATCTTCCAATTCTTCACGCAGCGCACCTCCGGCCAATCGTTCCTATGGTAAGCCGTATTGAAAGGGAAATCAGGTAACGAAAGGCACGAATCCAGAGATTACTTTTAGCGGCGCGTATCCCTCGCAGAATCGGCGGAAGTTATTGTTTGGAAGCTCGAGCGGCGCGGGCGGCGTCACCCAGAGAAGTCTGTTCACCATCCACACTGGAAACGTCAGACGACTTGTAGCTGATATTTGCGCCCTGGTATTGCTGGCTCTGCACAGCGGACTGAACAGCGGGCTGAACTGCGGGCTGCGGCTGTGCAGAAGTTACCGGCTGACTTGCAGGCTGGGCCTGGGGTTGTGCTGGAGCGGGCTGCGCGGGAATTGGCTGCACTGCCGGAACCGGAGCGATTCTTCCGTTCTGCTTCCAGTCGGCCAGGATCAATTCACAAGCATCTTTTGCGGCGTTCGAAACTGAATGCGTGGCATTGGCGCCAAGTACGTCGCCAAGGCGGTTGGCCACTTGAATCTGGCTGTTCGAACGAAGCAATCCACGATTCTGCTTCGATTCGCGATCCAGCATGATCGTGTAATCCGCTGCCGGCTGATTGATCGTGATGATTACGCCGCTGCAATTCTTCTGCAGGTCCTTGGTCACTTCCATGCTTTCATCGTGCGCGCCAATCGTGCTGTCAGCGCGGCCCGCTGCGAAACCAGCGATTGCCGCCCTCGCTTCCGTTCGTGGACACGTTTTGCGTGCCTTTGCCAGCCACGAAAATGCGGGGCTTATCCTGAGCAACCGCAAAGGAACTGATACCAAGAGCGCAAATCAGAAGTGTGCTTTTCATAATTGCGTATTCTGGCGGGAGATACAGAAGCTATCAATTTACGAAAGTACCTGGCTTAAGTAATGCGCACAAACGCACTAATGTGGGCGGGAGGGAATTAACCCTCTAACTTTTTAGTCAATAGCTCGTTTACTAACTTAGGATTCGCCTGCCCTTTGGAGGCTTTCATCAACTGGCCCACGAAGAATCCAATCACAGTTTTCTTCCCTGCGCGGTACTGCTCCACCTGTTTGGGATTGGCGGCGATGAGTTCGTCGGCAATTTTCTCAAGGGCTGAAGTATCGCTCGATTGCTGCGGGCTACCTTCTTCTTCATAAACGGCGGGAAAGTCCTTGCCGCGCTCAAAGCAGAGATCGTAAAGATCTTTCAACATTTTTCCGGAAATCGTGCCGCTCTCCACCAGGTCGGCGGACATGGCCACACCTTGCATGGTGATAGGAGACTGTTCAATTTCCAATCCTTTGGCCTTCAGGCGTCCGGCCAGCTCGCTCTGCACAAGGTTCGCTACGCGTTTGGGATTCTTCGCCGCCTTTGCCGCGGACTCAAACTGATCGGCCAGCGATTTCGTCGCTGTAAGAATTTGCGCGTCGTATTCGGTAATACCGTAATCGGAAACTATGCGCTTGCGGCGCGCTTCTGGCAGCTCCGGCAGGTTTGCTGCGATTTTTGCCTGCCATTTTTCGTCCACTACAAGAGGAAGCAAGTCAGGCTCCGGAAAATAACGATAGTCATGCGCTTGTTCTTTGGAGCGCATGCTGTACGTCTTGCCTTCGTTGGCGTTATAAAGCCGAGTTTCCTGCGTGATCTTCCCGCCGCCATCGACGACTTCGATCTGGCGCCCAATTTCGTAGATCAACGCTTCGCGGATAAAACGGAATGAATTAACGTTCTTGATTTCCGCCTTCGTACCGAACTGCTTTTGTCCGCGCGGTTTTACGCTGACGTTGGCATCGCAGCGCAGAGATCCCTCTTCCATGTTGCAGTCGCTCACGCCGGTGTAAAGAATGATTTCTTTCAGCCGCGTCAGGTATTCATAAGCCTCATCGGGCGAAGCGATGTCCGGTTCGCTGACAATTTCAATCAACGGTGTGCCGCTGCGGTTCAGGTCAATGCCAGTTTTATCGATCGCGTCGGGGAAACCGTCGTGCAGGCTTTTTCCCGCGTCTTCCTCCATATGCAGGCGGGTAATTCCGATCTTCTTGGTGCCTCCCGGGACTGGAATTTCAATCTCGCCGAATTCGGCCATCGGCTTATCGAACTGCGAAATCTGATAGCCCTTGGGAAGATCGGGATAAAAATAGTTTTTGCGCGCGAAAATCGAAGTCTCATTGATGCGGCATTTCAACGCCTTCGCGGCCAGCACCGCAAACTCCACAGCGCGACGGTTCAATACCGGCAACGCTCCCGGCAGGCCGAGGCACACGGGACACACATTTGTATTCGGAGGCGCGCCAAATTTCGTGGAGCAGGAACAGAAAATCTTGCTCTCCGTCAGAAGCTGGACGTGCACTTCCAGGCCGATGACCGGCTCATATTTTTCGCGGGCCGCTACAGAAACCTCGGGCATGGCCATATGCAGTGATTATAAATTAGAGATTTGGAAATATGGCGGGGGGAGCCGTTACTGCGCTGGCTTAATGCTTTCCACGTGGATCAGGTTCGTATCGAGTTCCAGCCTGCCCGAGATCTGCACCTTCTCGCCATCATAGGACTGAGACTTACCGGCATCTTCGAGGCGATACGATGTGCCATTCGCGCCTTTCAAAAAATATCCGTCGCTCCCCTTTGCAACAGTTCCTACGAAAGTTTCGAGCTGCGGCAGAGTGGCGGCGTCAGCTTGCGAATGCGATGGCTGTGCTTGATTTTGCTGTGCTTGATTTTGCGAATCTTGGTTTTGCGCCGGTTGATTCTGTGGCGCGGTCAACGCATTTCCTCCCGCCTGCGCCAAAGGAATCTCAGTTAGCAGATTCATTGCCGGGGGAATTTCGTGGATCACAGAATCCTGCGAAAAGGCTGGCCCCGAAAATGCGACGAGAAATCCGAAAATAAAAAACGCATTCATAGTTCGCGCATTCCATCGCATGTCGATTCTTGGAATACAAAACTGTAAACAACGATGCTCACCTCGCGACGTTATTTACTTGCGGGCTTCTACGGTAAAACCCTTAAAACACCTAGTAAAAATGCACTTCTGAGTCGTTATGCACCAAGAAAAGCACTCCGGTAAAAATGCGAAACGGGCCTATGCTTTCTGCATATTTCTAGCGGAGGTGAAGTCCATGGCAAGCCAGGTAGTTCTTCATTTCGAAAAACAGGAAGACGCTTTGCGTTTTACGCTTGCGGCAAGTTCCGTGATGTATGCGGATGGGCCACTGCGCAATGAAGCCCTGACGAATGTTGGGAAAGAAATTCGCAAAGCCAGCCGAATTACAACGGAAGGCGTTGTTGAATCTTCGGTGGACGTGGAAGAATTGGAACCCCAGGCGCAGGTCGCCTAGGCCTTCGGCGGATCAAACCGGTAGCCCATTCCCCGAATCGTCCTCAGGTAAATAGGATTGTCCGCGTCTTCTTCAATCTTTTCACGCAGGCGGCGGATATACACATCTACCGAGCGCGGCGTCACAAACGATCCCTCGCTCCACACCGCATCCAGCAACTGATCTCGCGTAAACACGCGGCCTGGATGCCGCGCCAGATATTCCAGCAATCGAAATTCCCGCGTGGTCGTGGTAACCGGCCGGCCGACAACTCGCACGATCATGGAAGCGGTATCAATTTCGATCCGCCCCATCTGCAAAACTTCATTGCGCTCGGTTTCGCGCGAACGCCGCAACACAGCCCGCACACGCGCAATTAATTCCCGCGGACTAAAAGGTTTGGTGATGTAATCATCGCCGCCGAGTTCAAGTCCATGAATGCGGTCCGCTTCCCCGGACTTGGCCGTCAGAAAAATAATGTGCACGGCTTCAAGCGGCTTCGAGCGACGAATCTGCCGGCAAAGCTCCAGCCCATCGCTGCCGGGAATCATAATGTCGAGCAAAAACAGCGACGGCAGATCTTTCGCCGCTTCTTCTAAAACAGTCCAGGAACTCGGAAACCAGCGCGTTGAGTATCCAGAAGCCTCCAGGTGAAAGCAGATAAGCCGTGCGATGTCCGCCTCATCTTCCACGACAAAAATAAGAGGTTTGGTTGTAGGCGGTTCTTTGACCGCTTCGTAAAGGCTGGATCGAATTTGGCTGTCTTGGGGAAAAGACACGAAATCCTGACACTCCCTATAGTGTGGCGTACAGGGCAGTTTCCCCGAAAATTGTTGCTAGAGTGTTTCGATCAGGTTAAACGTTGGTGAATCGGAACAAAGGCGCCCAGTTATACCTGGGACGCCTTCAGTTTTTTGGATTTTTCTTCCACGCCTTTTGCGAGTTTTACCTTATAGGCATCGAGCTTCTTCGCGATTTCAGGATCAGCCAAGCCAATCATCTGCGCTGCCAGAATTCCGGCGTTGGTCGCCCCTGGCTTCCCAATCGCGACCGTTGCTACGGGAATGCCTGCGGGCATTTGCACCGTAGCCAACAAAGAATCCATGCCTTGCAACGAGGTTGAAGGGATCGGGACTCCGATCACCGGCAGCGTGGTGTGGGCCGCAATCACTCCGGCGAGATGCGCCGCCCCGCCTGCTCCGGCGATGATCACAAGAATACCGTTCGCTTTCGCGTTGCGTGCGAATTCACCCGTGCGATCCGGCGAACGGTGCGCGGAAGTGACATCGATTTCGTACGCGATGCCGAATTCTTCCAGAATTTTTCCCGCTTCGCGCATGATCTCCAAATCGGAATCGCTGCCCATCACAATGGAAACTAAAGGTTTGCTCATGACTTCCCCGTTTGATATAGGAATTTCTTACGAAAAAATTAACTAAGCTCTGTCATCTCCAACGAAGCAGGACCGTTTACTTTGCGAATGATTCTGCGCAGTCGCGAGACCTGCTTTTAAAACTAATGCAGCCTTACTTGAGCGCCTTAGCCGCAATATCTTTGCGAGAATATGCGCCCTCAAAACTGATTTTACCGACTGCCTCGTACGCCCGGTCCACAGCCGCTTTTAAATCCGGGCCTCGCGCGGTCACGCCCAGCACGCGTCCGCCAGCGGTGTAATAACTGCCATCCCGTTTGGATGTGCCAGCATGAAAAACTTTTACGTTTTCCAGTGCGTCAGCTTCTTTCAAACCATGAATCGTCTTGCCATTCTCGTAAATGCCTGGATAACCGCCTGACGCCACAACCACACAAACCGTCGCATCGGATGTCCAGTCGAGTTTGATTTCGTTCAACGTTCCATCGGCGGAAGCTTCGAGAGCATCCACCAGGTCGCTGTCCATGCGCATCAGAATCGGCTGGGTCTCTGGATCTCCGAAACGGCAGTTGAATTCCAACACCATTGGGCCGCGCGCGGTCATCATCAGACCGCAATATAAGACGCCCTTATATTCCGCGCCTTCAGTCTTCATTCCGGCAACCACCGGCTGCGCGACATGGTGCAAAAGCCATTGCTGCATCTGCTCATCCAGCAAAGTGCTGGTGGAATAAGCGCCCATGCCGCCGGTGTTAGGACCAGTATCGCCATCGCCAATGCGTTTATGGTCCTGTGCCGCCGCCAGCGGAACAACGTTCGTGCCATCGCTCAGCACAAGGAACGAAATCTCATCGCCTTTCAAAAATTCTTCCAGCACAATGCGCGATCCGGCGTCGCCCAGCATTTTTCCGCTGAGCATCTCCGAGGAAACTTCCACGACTTCTTCCTTGGTGTTGCAGATCACCACGCCCTTGCCGGCAGCAAGCCCATCAGCTTTTACAACGATGGGAGTATGGAAGTGCGGCAAGGCTTCCCGGATTTCCAGCGCCGAATTGCAGATCGCATAGTGCGCCGTGGGAATGCGGTGGCGCTGCATGAATTCTTTGGCAAAACTTTTGCTCGACTCAAGCTGTGCGGCGTCTTTCGCCGGCCCGAATACTTTATAGCCGCGTCTTGTGAGCTCATCGACTACGCCCAACATAAGCGGCAACTCGGGGCCGACGACGGTGAGATCGGGCTTCAGTTGATCGGCCAACTTGACGATGGCGTCAACATTCTTCATGTCCGCAGGCAGACACTCGGCGTCATCGCTGATGCCGCCATTGCCCGGCGCGCAGTACAACTTCTCCACGCGCGGCGACTGCCGCAGCTTCCACACAAGCGCGTGCTCCCGACCTCCACTACCTAGAACCAGAACTTTCATAAATTAAGGAGAATTAAGGTTAGGGGCATTGTGGAAGTTGTGTCAAACGCACGGGACGGATTCGCATGGTCCGGAGCGGAGACAGCCCATGGGTAGATTCGTAAAGAACGCGGCGGTCTGTTCATCCGCCCAACCGTCTATCCGTCCAACCGTCCAACCGTCCAACAAAAATCTGCCTTCTGCATTCTTCAATCTGCATTACTTATAACTTATTTTTGCCATCTGCATTTTCTAGACGTTAACTATACTTAACATATAATATTCACTGAATGATCACCGTCTCCAAAGAAGACTACCTCAAGGCCATTCTGGAAGCTGAGAGTGAAGGCGAAACTGTTATCTCCGCCACGCTCGCACACTGGCTTTCCGTTTCCCCTCCGGCGGTGACGATGGCGCTTCGCCGCCTGAAAAAAGATGCATTGGTGCGCGTGAATCCTGACGGGGAAGTCGGCCTGACGGCAGCAGGAAGAAAGATCGCCCGCAAGCTCACCCTTCGCCATCACCTGATCGAGCGCATGCTCTCGGAAATTTTTGGCATGGAATGGTTCAAAGTCCACGATGAAGCGGAGCGGCTGGAACATGCGGTTTCTCCTGATTTTGAGGACCGTTTGCTGGCGAAGTTGGGTGCAGGCGGCGCTTGTCCGCATGGGAATTTGAGTGAACTGGAAAGTCCAGAGAGCCGCCGTAAGCGAGGACTCCTGCTACTCTCGCAAGCCGAACCGGGAAAGGCGTATCGTGTCAGCGGAATCTACGAACGTGACCGCCAGCTTTTGGAATTTCTGGAAGAACGCGGCATCCGGCCTTCCGCTCGCATCGATGTCGTCACCCGCAATTACGATCAAACACTGGCCTTGAAAACGAGCGCAGGCAACATAGCGCTGGGCGGAGCAGCTGCCGAAAAAATCTGGGTACAGCCTCAATCGTCTCCGCGCTAACGCTTGCCAGGTCAAAGCTTTAACCAATCTTAATCTTAGTTAACTATAATTAACTATTTCGTGTATACTTGCGCTAATTATGGGGCGTGAATGACGACAGACGTATTAAGTTCAGAAAAACGAAGCTGGCTTAAAGAAAGCACTTCTCGCAGCCTCCCCGAAATTCATAGCAGCTTATCTATCCCGCAGTCGGCAGGCGCGCTGCGTAAATTTTTAGCTTTCGTCGGTCCCGGCTTTCTTATCGCTGTGGGCTACATGGATCCTGGTAATTGGGCCACCGACCTCGCTGGAGGCTCGAAATACAACTACACGCTGCTTTCCGTCATTCTGATTTCCAATTTAATGGCTGTCCTGCTGCAAAACCTTGCAGTGAAACTTGGCATTGTCACTGAACGCGACTTGGCGCAGGCCTGTCGCGATCACTTTGCAAAACCACTCGCCATGTTTTTGTGGGGGGTGGCGGAAATCGCAATAGCCGCCTGCGATCTCGCGGAAGTGATCGGCGCGGCCATCGCGCTGAATCTGCTGTTCCACATTCCGCTGCTCTGGGGCGTATGCCTGACGGCGCTGGATGTTCTTCTCATATTGCTGCTCCAGCAACGCGGATTTCGCTTTATCGAAGCATTTGTCATCAGCCTGATTGGCGTCATCAGCCTTTGCTTCGGACTGGAGATTTTATTCTCAAGGCCAAGTCTGGTTGGGCTTGCCCACAATTTATTTATTCCTTCCGCGCAGATCATTCACAATCCGGGCATGCTCTATATCGCTATCGGGATTCTCGGCGCCACGGTCATGCCGCATAATTTGTATCTGCATTCAGCGATCGTGCAGTCGCGAAATTATGAGCGTACCCACGACGGCAAGCGGGAGGCGATTCGCTACAGCTGCCTGGATTCAACCATCGCCCTGACTCTTGCGTTCTTCGTGAACGCCGCAATCCTGATTGTTTCCGCGGCAACTTTTTATCGCCACGGCTACAACCAGGTCGCCGAAATTCAGGATGCCTACAAACTACTTACGCCGGTACTGGGCATTACAGGCGCTGGAACCATCTTCGCTCTTGCCTTGCTCGCCTCAGGACAAAACTCCACTCTGACGGGAACTCTTGCCGGCCAGGTCGTGATGGAAGGCTTTCTGCACATTCGCCTGCGTCCGTGGTTGCGCAGGCTGATTACGCGTGCGCTGGCGATTATTCCTGCCATTATTGTCACAGCGCTTTGGGGTGAACGCGGCACGGCCAATCTTTTGGTCTTCAGCCAGGTGATATTGAGCATGCAACTGAGTTTTGCCGTGGTTCCACTCGTCATGTTCACGAGCGATCGGCAAAAAATGGGCGAGTTCGCTAATAAAGCATGGCTGAAAGTTCTTTCCTGGATTACCGCCATCGCAATTGCAGTGTTAAATTCGTGGTTATTAGTGCAAGTTATCCGAGGGCATTGATTTGCTTTGGCTCGGTCACAAAAAACGCGCATTTTTTCTATCGTGGCGCATCATTTCTATATTGGTTTTAGCTGCAGCATTTCCTGTCTCCGTCTTCGCCACCTGTCGCGATCAGCCGCCTGACGGAGAGATCATCGCCAATCCCAATCGGCCCACGGTTTCAAATCCTGCCGACATCACGCAATACGGCGTGCTGGAAACAGAATACGGATACACGCGCACATGGCCAGGGGGCAACAATCATCAGAATGACATCGCAGGATTATTTAAGTTTGCAGTTGCATGCGACTTCGAACTCCGCTGGGACACCGACGACTTCATCAATCAGTACACAAATGGAATTACGGAAAATGGCGTGGGTGATCAGATGATCGGCGGCCAGTATCGCTATCATCACCAAAGTAAAAATCTGCCGGCATTGGCAGTGCAATACGAAATCAAATTGCCGGTTGCGAGTCTTTCCAAAAATCTTGGTACTGGCAAAGTGGACCATGACATCAGCTTCCTGATGGCCAGCAAGGACATCGGCAAATATCACTTCGACTTCAACGCGGGGTATTTACTCGCGGGCCGGGCATTTGCGAATGGCTACGACAAAAATTTCAATCTGGCGCTGGCGTTTTCCCATCCTTTGAAGAAGTCGTTTGGAATTACGGGGGAATTTTCCGGCGAAACCCAGCTCAATCCGCAAACTCCGGCATTTGCCTCCACCTTATGGGCGATCACCTATAAAACTTCGCAGCGGCTCATATTTGATGCCGGCTATGATGTCGGGCTCACATCCGGTTCCCCCGGCAAACAATTCCTGGTAGGCGTCACTTATTCCATCGCGGACATTTATGGAAAATTTCGACATCCCCAAACCAATCCCCGTGTTGCGACGAATTTTTGAGTGACGAATTTCTGACCCAGTGGGTTTCTGAATAACGAACAGACAAAAGCCTTTTATCCTGGCACAAGCATATCGTCCCCGCTTTGCAACCTACCTTTGTAAGCGATCTAGTATTAGCGATCTAGGCCCAGAACAATTAAAATATTCTGTTAAGACATCCGAACAAATTTTCCCAGGAAGGCTCGAACGAATGAACAGCTTTGGCAGTCGCTCGACGTTGAAGTCCGGCAACAAGGAATACGAAATTTTCCGCATCGATGCGCTCGACAAACAGGGCATCTCGACCAAGCATCTGCCCTTCTCTATGCGCATTCTTCTGGAAAATTTGCTTCGCACCGAAGACGGCAAAAATGTAAAAGCCGAAGACGTTCGCGCGCTTGCCTCATGGAATCGCAACACAAAGCCGGAAAAAGAAATTGCCTTCACCCCCAGCCGCGTGCTCATGCAGGACTTCACAGGCGTCCCCGCAGTTGTGGACTTGGCAGCCATGCGCGACGCGATGAAGAAACTCGGCGGAAACCCTGCGCTCATCAACCCCCTGCAACCAGCGGAATTGGTGATCGACCATTCCGTTCAAGTGGACGAATTCGGCACGCCCAATGCTCTGCAATTGAATGCGGAGCTGGAATTTGTCCGCAACAAAGAGCGCTATGCATTTCTGCGCTGGGGACAAACTGCTCTGCGCAATTTCGCCATCGTCCCGCCCGACACTGGAATCGTGCATCAGGTCAATTTGGAATATTTGGCGCGTGTCGTTTTCGTGAAGGAAGAGAATGGCAAACGCACCGCGTATCCCGACACGCTCGTCGGAACCGACAGTCACACAACGATGATCAATGGACTCGGCGTGTTGGGATGGGGAGTGGGTGGAATTGAAGCCGAAGCGGCGATGCTCGGGCAGCCGGTCTCGATGTTGATTCCGCTGGTTGTGGGCGTGAAACTCACCGGACGTTTGCGCGAGGGCGCCACTGCGACGGACCTTGTGCTGACGGTAACGGAAATGCTGCGCAAGCATGGCGTCGTGGGAAAGTTTGTCGAATACTTCGGGCCCGGCTTACAGGACCTCCGGCTTGCCGACCGCGCAACGATCGGTAACATGTCCCCGGAGTATGGCGCGACGTGCGGCATTTTCCCGGTAGATAAGGAAAGCCTCAACTATCTTCGCCTCACAGGACGCTCCGAAGAGCAGATCGCGTTGGTTGAAGCCTATTGCAAAGAGCAAGGGATGTTCCACGACGCGAACACGCCGCAAGCGGAGTACTCCGAATTGCTGGCTCTGGATCTGGCGACGGTGGAACCAAGCCTTGCCGGCCCCAAACGTCCGCAGGATCGCGTGATTCTTTCGAAGGCCGGAGAATCGTTCACGACTTCATTGCCTTCTTTGATCAAACCAAAATCTGGAGCAAAGACGGCAGCGCCTATCGCTGCTGGCGCAAAACAAGAAAATCGTTGGGAGCAGGAAGGCGGAAATCCAACTGCTGTCGGCGTGGAAGATACCGCCGTGGAAGAACACGTTCCCGCGGATGTGAAGCGCGCGCTCAAGCACGGCAGCGTGGTGATTGCCGCAATCACCTCGTGCACGAACACTTCGAACCCTTCGGTGTTGCTGGCCGCGGGATTGCTAGCGAAAAAAGCCGTTGAAAAGGGATTGACGGTTCCGGCGTGGGTGAAAACGTCTTTGGCCCCCGGATCAAAAGTCGTACGCGATTACCTCGAGAAGGCCGAACTGCTTTCTTATCTCGAAAAATTAAAGTTCCATCTTGTGGGTTACGGATGCACCACTTGCATCGGCAACTCCGGTCCTCTGCCTACCGAAGTTTCGCAGGCCATTGAGGAAAAAGAATTGGTCGTGGCCTCGGTGCTCTCCGGCAATCGAAATTTCGAAGGCCGTATTAATTCCGAAGTTCGCGCAAACTATTTGATGTCGCCGCCGCTCGTTGTGGCGTTTGCGCTGGCGGGACGCATTGATCTCGATCTCCGCAAAGATCCGCTGGGCAAAGGCAAAGACGGCAAGGCCGTATTCCTAGCCGACATTTGGCCTTCACAACGTGAAGTGGAAGATGCGATGCAGCATTCGATCACCTCCGACATGTTCCGTAAGAGTTACGCCGAGGTGTACGAAGGCGATCCGCAGTGGCGCGGCTTGGCGGTTCCCAAAGGTGAAACCTACGCTTGGGAGCCTGACTCCACTTACATCCGGCATGCGCCTTACTTTCAGGACATGTCCGTGAAGCCGGCGCCGGTGAGCGACATTAAGGATGCGCGCGTGCTGGCGGTCCTTGGCGACAGCGTGACCACCGATCACATTTCTCCCGCTGGATCCATCAAGAAAGACGGCCCGGCCGGAAAATATCTGCAGGAACATGGCGTGAAGCCCGCCGACTTCAACTCGTACGGCTCGCGGCGCGGCAATCACGAAGTGATGGTGCGCGGAACGTTTGCCAACGTGCGACTGCGCAACAAAATGGTGAACGTCGAAGGCGGATTCACCAAGCACCTGCCCGACGGCGCTGAGATGTCGATTTTCGAAGTGTCCGAAAAATACGCAGCGGAAAAGGTTCCTCTCGTGATTCTCGCAGGCAAAGAATACGGCTCGGGATCATCGCGCGACTGGGCGGCGAAAGGTCCGCTGCTTCTCGGCGTGCGCGCCGTCATCGCGGAAAGCTACGAGCGCATCCACCGTTCGAACCTTGTTGGGATGGGAATTTTGCCGCTGCAATTTGCCGCCGGAGAAAACGCGCAATCATTAAATTTGACCGGCGATGAAGTTTTTGAGATCAGCGGCATTCGCGAGCTGATCGAAAATTTCTCTTCCGGCCGGCAGTTGAAAATCCGTGCGAACGCCAATGGCTCTTCCGGAAAAACGACCAAGGAGTTCAATGCGCTTGTCCGCATCGATACTCCGCAGGAGGCTCAGTACTACGCGAACGGCGGAATCCTGCAGTATGTGCTGAGGCAGTTGTTGGGGAAGAGCGCGTAATTCCGGATTTCTCGCGCGATAAGACTGCGCTTCGGAATGACAAGTCAAGAGGCAGACACAAGATCCCTCGACTACGCTCGGGATGACAGATTAGTGGTGATTATCTAGCGATATTTCGCGGCTAACGCGCGCCTGCTTTTGACGAGCAGGGGCCACGCTTCTTTCTATGCCTCGTATTTGTAGCGGTCTTTTTGAGCGGGATCATGGGGTAGAGCATGAGTCCGGTTTGCGCTTACACAAGAAAACTCTCATCCCGAGCGGAGTTGAGGGATCTTGTGTCCGCATAAGCACCTGTTTAAAGCCTGCCTGCACTGAGTCGGGGTTGTTCTTGATAAAGATCGGTAAAGATTGTCCTCTCCCCTGTCAAACACGCCCTTCGTGCGAAATCCCTCTAACTTTGCTGCGATAGATTGTTTCTTATACCGATATGCCGATGATAGGCAGAGCAGCCGAGGGCGGCTGTCGCTATGCGATTACTTTTACCGCAACACGATGTCGGAATATTCGGGATGTTTCTTCAGATATCCGGCGACGAAGGGGCAGGTGACATCGACTTTGAGATTTTGTTCGCGCGCGTAGTCGAGAGCGCTTTTCACTAGAGTTGATCCGGTGCCAGTTCCCTGCAGGGCGTCGGGGACTTCGGTCTCGATGAGGCCGAGAACATGTCCAGCGAGTGTGTAGAGCAGGGTGGCGACGTGTCCGTCGCGCTCAAGTTCGAAGCGGCCGGTGGTGACGAGTTCCGCGACGGGTTTATCGTGTTTGAAGATTTTCATGGGACCCCAAAAAACATTTGAGATGTGCTTCCAACTGCCTGCTTGCCCAACGAACTCTAATATTAAAAATACCAGATCAAGATTTTTTGCTCCCGGGAAATCACAGCTTCCCGCACTCACTCACAGCGATTTCTCGCTGTATAATCAAAGTTCGTCCTCATGCCTTCCAAACGTCTGATTCGATCCACTACAGTTCTTTGCGTTCGCCGCAATGGCAGCGTTGTCATGGCTGGAGACGGCCAGGTGACGCTCGGCGAAAGCGTGATTAAACACAATGCCCGCAAGATCCGGCGGCTATATCAGGAAAAAATTCTCGCGGGATTTGCCGGCTCAACCGCCGATGCGTTTTCTCTCTTCAGCCGCTTCGAAGCCAAGCTGGAGCAGTATCATGGCAACCTGGGTCGCGCCGCAGTCGAGCTGGCAAAAGACTGGCGCACCGACAAGTTCCTGCGTCACTTGGAAGCCTTGCTGCTTGTCTCCGATAAAGAGACAACATTTTTGTTGAGCGGTCAGGGCGACGTAATTGAGCCCGACACTGGCATCGCCGCGATTGGCAGCGGGGGACCGTATGCGCAATCCGCAGCGCAGGCGTTGGTCGAGCACACGCAGCTTACATCGCGGCAAATCGCGGAAGAAGCTATGAAGATTGCCGGAAAAATGTGCATCTATACAAATGACAAGATAACGATCGAGGAATTGTAGGGCATTCGCAGGTCTAGCCGCCCTCGGCTGCACCACGAATGAAATCGCGACCATCAAACAGTTGTCGAGCTGCGCTCGACTGGATAGCTGAGGGCGGCTGTCTCTACGAGAATTTTATGGCCATTCATCTCCCCAGCACCGCTGAAGAAACCGCTTCCCTGGACGACCTTACTCCGCGCGAAATCGTGGCCGAACTCGACAAGCACGTTATCGGGCAGAAAAATGCCAAACGCGCCGTGGCCATTGCCCTGCGCAATCGCATGCGGCGACAAAAGTTGCCCGAGGACCTCGCCGAAGAAATCATCCCCAAGAACATTATTATGATTGGGCCGACAGGCGTGGGAAAAACCGAGATTGCGCGGCGCCTTGCGAAGCTTGCGAATTCACCTTTCCTGAAGGTGGAAGCTTCGAAATTTACTGAAGTTGGCTATGTCGGTCGCGATGTGGAATCGATGATCCGCGACCTGGTTGAGATTGCCATTGAAAATGTTCGCGAAGAAAAGCTCGAAGATGTAGCCGACAAAGCGGAGCTCAACGCGGAAGAACGTCTGCTGGATATTTTGCTCCCGCCTGTACCGACTCCGCGGCCAACAGAGCAAACGACCGGCGGCGTGGTCATTGAGAGCAACAGCAATGCGCTGTCTGAATCCAATACGCGCACGCGAGAAAAACTTCGGCAGCAACTTCGTGAAGGCAAACTCGACGACCGCACGGTAGAAATTGACGTACGTGAGCGCAACTTCCCTTCATTCGAAATTATTTCCAACCAGGGCGTGGAAGAGATGGACATCAACATGAAAGATATGTTGCCCAGTCTCTTCGGCCAGCGGACGAAGAAACGGAAGATGAAGGTAAATGAAGCCTTCGAATATCTCATTCAAGAAGAAGAACAGCGCCTGATCGATATGGACCAGGTCACGCGCACGGCGATTGACCGCGTGGAAGATGCGGGCATTATTTTTCTGGACGAAATCGACAAGATTGCCGGCCGCGAAGGTGGCCATGGACCGGACGTCTCCCGCGAAGGCGTCCAGCGCGACATTCTGCCCATTGTCGAAGGGACCACGGTCAACACGCGTTATGGAATGGTCCGCACCGACCACATCTTATTTATAGCCGCGGGCGCTTTCCATGTATCCAAGCCCAGTGATCTGATTCCTGAGCTGCAAGGCCGATTCCCGATCCGCGTGGAACTGCAATCGCTCACGATGGAGGATTTCATCCGGATTCTCACTGAGCCGAAATCTTCACTGGTCAAGCAATACACGGCCCTACTGGAAACCGAAGGCGTGAAACTGGAGTTTACGCGCGAGTCTCTCGAAGAAGTTGCACGCTTTGCGTTCCGCGTAAACGAAGGAACGGAAAACATTGGCGCGCGTCGCTTGCATACAATTATGGAGCGCGTATTGGATGAGATCAGCTTCGAAGCTCCTGAGAAAAAAGGCGAGCAGATCAATGTGGACGGAGACTATGTCCGCAAGATGCTGACGGACATTGTAAAAGACCAGGATTTGTCGCGCTATATCCTTTAAATAAACGTCCAGTTGGATATTTCTTTCATGACGGGCGAGGACGCCCGTCGCTCCATCGATTTGTGATGTTTTTTGATACCCTATGTTCTCTGATTACTTCGATGAAGCGACTTCTTCTGGCACTCTTTGCGGTGGCGATGGTGCTATCTTTCGCCGGATGCGGCAATCCGCGTCCGCCTGAGCCGCCTGCGCTGGAGCTTCCAAAAACGGTTCGCGACCTGCGCGCGACTCGCAAAGGAAATACAGTCAAGCTTTCCTGGACTGTTCCCACAAAAACCACGGAAGCGCAGACAATTCGCTACCTAGGCCCCACGCGCATTTGCCGGGGGATTGATTCAGCGATGCTTGGTTCTGCGATGAAAGAGTGCGGAGTTCCAGCAGGTGAAGCGCCTCCTCCTGATCTTTCTCTGTTACTTGGCACGAACAGCCAGAACAAATCTCAATCGGCAACTTATGTAGACACATTGCCAAGTGCGCAGCTTTCGCCGACGGGCAAAGTTATCTATGCAGTGGAAGTGCTGAATCAAAATCAGCGGAGCGCCGGGCTATCGAACCAAGTTACGATTCCTGCCGCGCCAACTTTACCGGCACCCGCGAATTTCCGCGCCGAGCTCAGCGCAAATGGCGTGACGCTTTCCTGGGACACCATCACTCCCGATCCCGATACTGCCGACCTCCAGCAT
Organism: Terriglobales bacterium; assembly: GCA_036491415.1. Classification (GTDB taxonomy): domain Bacteria; phylum Acidobacteriota; class Terriglobia; order Terriglobales; family Acidobacteriaceae; genus JAICKN01. The sequence goes on from DASXCC010000038.1 coordinate 20,322, forward strand.
CTTTACCGCATATCCCGGCAGGAGAAAGATGGCCGCGATGTCGTCATCGCGAACCTTGCCATAAGCACATCGCAATTTCTTGATCACACTTTCGATTGGGAGAAAACTTACGATTACCGCGTGGAAGTTGTAACAATCGTTAAGGCATCCACCACAAGCAATTGCTCAAGCGATCAAAATCCATCTGCGGAATGCGGCGCGCAGGCCTCCGTTGAGGGAGACGATAGTAGTCCCGTCGAAATATTCGCGCATGACATATTTCCTCCGTCGGTTCCATCCGGATTGCAAGCCGTGTACACAGACGAGGGCCAGCAGAAATTTATTGACCTGATCTGGTCTCCAAACTCAGAAGCCGATCTCGCCGGGTATAACGTCTTCCGCCACGAAGAAGGTGCTGTACCAACGCAAATCAATTTGCAATTGGTAAAGACTCCTGCGTACCGCGACACGAACGTGCAGCCCGGGAAAAAATATTTCTACTCTGTATCTGCAGTGGACGTACGCAATAATCAAAGTGAGCGCTCCCAGGAAGCATCTGAGTCTGCTCCTTAATCTGAGTCTGCTTCTTAAAATGACGGGCGGGGACGCCTGTCGCTCCAAGCATCAATCTCATCTAGCATCAATCTCATC
>DASXCC010000039.1:0-26488 GCA_036491415.1 Terriglobales bacterium
TTGCGTGATAAGAACGATGCCGTGCAAGCGGCGAATAATGCCGAGCATCTTGCCGGAAATACCAGCAAAGTCCTGCTCGTCACCGGAGAAACTTACCTTATTCTTGGCGACAACGATGCCGCGATGGACCGCTACGGCAGAGCTTTGGAAGCTCCGGATGCGGACCGCGTGGAAACACGCCTGGCTTTAGCAAATCTATTTGCCAGCGAAGATCGTTACGCCGATGCTGAGCAGCAGGTAAGCCTTGGATTTGCCGAATCGCGCGTGGGCGAAGCGGACCCAATCACTTCAGAAAATTTACTGCAAGCCGCACACATCATGATGGCGGTTGGCGAATATGATCTCGCCAAGAAATACTTCGAACGCGCGCAAGCCAGCGGCGCGGATGATGCCGTTGTGGATGTGGGCTTAGCAAATGCGTACCTCGCGCTTGGCGAAACTGAGAATGCGCAGCAGTTGTTGAAGCACATCGATAACACGCCCGACATCAATGACGATTATGAGTATCTAATCGCTAAAGCGAATGTGTACCGGCAGCAGCAGGACACGGTGCAGGCGCTCTCCGCCTTCGCCCGCGCGAACCGTCTGGTGATGAATAATGAATCCGCCGAACGCGCGGAGTTGGCGCTTGCGCAGGAAGAAGGCGCGCAACTGACTCCGAATGTAAGCGCGGAACCCACTGCATCGTTTACGCCGATTTTTGAAGACATTAACATTTACGTGCTTGACGCGCGTTTGCGCGGTCTGGCAAATCTTCCCACATTGTTGCCACCACCGCGTTCCTCGTATGAAACGCGCATCGATGGCCGTTATCGCGTGCACCTGGGTGGATTCCCGACGATCAGCGGATTGGTGGAAGAACGCAATGCTCGCGGTACTATTTCCATCCCGAGCGAGTTGCTCATTCAGTCACACAACACCTATGACACGATCTTCAACGGTGCCATCAATCCAACGGTGCACTGGAAGGACCACACCATTGCGTTCAGTCCGGGACTGCAATTTACACTGCGCCGCGACACCGACAGCGCAGTTCAACTGAACCAGAATTTGTTCCGGCAATTCTTGTACATCAATACCAGTCCATTCTGGAATTGGCTGTCCTTTTCCGGTCGCGCCATCCACGAATCAGGACCGTTCGCTGAGCAGAACCTGCACTCCAGCGACAACTCTGCGGAATTGAACTTTATCGTGGGCCGTCCGTGGGCCAAGACATCCCTGATTTCTGGCTATGAAGTCCGCGACATCCAGTTCAAACCTGTCATCAGCGAGTACTACACAACCAGCATGTATGCCGGCCTTCGTCGCAAGTTCGGAGAGAAGTTTGAAGTCTCCGCCTTTGCCGAATATTTACGTTCCTGGCGCGTGCAGGATACTTCCTGGGCAAATGCCATGGCCCTGCGGCCGGCCTTCCAGATGAACTACAACGTCAATAAGCGATGGGCGGTGCAGGCATCGGGAATCTGGTCGCGCGGCGAAGGCTTCCACAGCTATGACAATGTTAACAATCAATTTCTGGTTACATATGTCAGGCCTGTAGAGCGCTCCTTGCACGATGGGGTTGGGAATGTTCCTGTGAGCTATCCGATGAGCTTTTCCTTCGGGTTGCAACAACAGACCTTCTACGACTTCCAGGGGACGAATCGCAATACATTTCTCCCGGTAATTCGCCTGACGATCTTCTAATGATACCGAGCACAGATGTACCTGCTAGCCAGGCTGCGGAAAGCGCGGAAGGGAACATTGTCATCAAAGAGTTAACGAACGGATTGTCTGTGGAAGCCGAACCGATCATCGCTCCAGAAGTGACGCAACAAGTCGGTCAACCAAAGTGGGGACGAAGTTCCTCAGGCGCCGCCCGTGCACGTTTGGTGAACGGCAGCATGATCATGCTGATCAGCTCAGGGCTGGTTGGCGCTATCAACCTCCTTTACAACCTCGTCATTGCTCATACCTTAGGAGCCGCCAGCTTCGGCCATGCGACGGCGGTATACACGCTGTTGATGTTGCTGTCGGCAGTCACGCTTTCGTTTCAGCTGCTTTGTTCAAAACTCATTCCACAGAATGACAGCTTCGATGCGAAAGCAGGCATCTACCGCCTGCTCCACAAGCGTTCTTGGTTCTGGGGAGCTGGCGTCAGTCTTTTGCTGATCGTGGCTAGTGGCGTTCTTTCCGGCTACCTGAATTTGCCAAACCGCAATTACGTGTTGCTGCTGAGTATCGGCACGACCTTCTACGTGCCGCTTGGCGTACGTCGCGGCTTGATGCAGGGGACGTATGACTTCTTCCACTTGGCTGTGAACTATGTGCTAGAAGTTGTCGTCAAGCTGATCGGCACGTTGCTTTTCATCCATCTTGGATATGGCGTGCAGGGTGTGGTTGCCGCCATCGTTGGCTCCATTATTCTTCCTTACTTCCTCGCCGATCCTCCCGTCGAATTGCAGCGTACAAAATCGCAGCCAGGATTAAATCTTGCGATAGGCGAAGGTATTCAGGCTTCGGTATTTTTCATCGGCCAGGTCATCATCAACAACCTGGATATCGTGCTGGTGAAGCATTTTTTTAACGCTACGGAAGCCGGTGTTTATGCGGCGGTTTCGCTTGTAGGCCGAATTGTTTACATGCTTTCGTGGTCGGTGGTCAGCAGCATGTTCCCGATTTCCGCTGGAGTGCGTTCCCGAGAAAGAGACGGACGCGCTGTCCTCAGCTCCACCATGTTGATTGTGGTCGGTATCACGTCATTGTTTACTTTCTGTGTATGGCTCGCGCCTGCTCATCTCTGGCATGCGGTGTTGGGCGCGGGATTCCCGCTGGGAGCGCAGAATCCTTATGCATCCTTGCTGGTTTTGTATGCGGCCACCACGGGTATTTACGCGCTTGCCGTGGTGCTGATGAGCTATGAAATCTCCCGCAAGATCGGCAACGTGAGTTGGTTGCAACTGGGATTCAGTGCGGCGATCATCGGCGGTATTTATCTCTTCCACAACACGCTGAAGAATGTAATCGAAGTCCAATTAGTCGCGATGTTTCTGTTGCTCGGCGTGGTTTCAATTCCATTTCTTCGCTACTGGCGGACTAAAAAGGGAGAAGAGCAGGCCGAGGTTTCGGAGATTCAGCCGCAAGGCATCGTGAAGATGCACAAAATTTCTGAAGACCAGGTGATCGCTGAATTTTTAAAGAGCGAGTTCTACATGCCGGAATTCGAAAAGTATCGCCAGAAATTTGACAGCATCGTGAACTCTCCGGACCTGAACAATCGCCACGAAAATGTCATTCGTAAGGCGCTGCTCTTCAGACGTCGCGGAAGAATGTGGCGCGAATTGCCCGAAGACACAGAGTGGTACGAAATCCATTTGCAGCAGAACGATTTGCATCAGTTGCGCATCTTTCCGCGTTCCCAGTGGAGGAAAGTTGCCGATGACAGTTATTATCTCGGCGATATTATCGAGCGTTTGCGCGCGAAGATCGCGGCCGATCCCGAAGACCCGTTTTCCAAAAAACTTCAGAATGTGCGCGATGAATTGTCAAGCGGACGCGCGCGGCGCAGCGCGATTTTGATGATTGGCATTGATGAGAACAATCCCATCACCATCATCGAAGGCAATCACCGCATGGCAGCCGCGAATCTGCTGGCTCCCATGCAAGTGCCGCCGTATTTCGTATTCCTGTGCGGTTTTTCTCCCCGCATGATGGAGTGCTGCTGGTATCAGACCGATCTTTCCACTCTCTGGAAGTACGCGAAGAATACGATGGCGTTCTACTTTGAAGATCCGGATAGTACGATCGCAAAAGCGATGCCGAACCTCTTCGAAGGCCAGGAATCTGACCCAAGCGTTGGTCCGGCATAAGTTTTAACTTCTAAATTTTAACTTCCCGAAAATTATTGCGGTGTGTTTCCGACTGGTGCAATTCCCACGCTGCGCGCCATGTAGGCTTTGCCATCGAACACGGCTGCTACGCCGATTACCGAGCCGGGATGCAATTGGCGAATTACGTCTTTCGAAATTCCATCTACCTGAATGTCGTAGGTTTTGCCGTCGGTGCGGTTTTGCACGGCGATGAAGTTATGCGAGAGATCCAGAAAGGTGATTGTTCCGAAGAATGAAACCGTATATCCCGGGCGTGCCAGAACTACCACTTCCTGCACCGCTCCACGCTGTTCTTTTAGGCCGGGGCCGAAGGTGAGCGAAACCAGAGAGCCGGGAACCAGAAAGTTGGTGGAGCGAAATTCTGTCCCTTCCTTGATTTTTGTTTGCGGGGTCAAGCTGAACTCTAAAGTCTCATCAGTAAGTTCGTCGCGCATCTTCAGCACGCCGCGTTTTTCGTCGTAAGCCAAAACCTGCCCGGTTCCTCTTCCCGATGGAGTCCCATTCTGTATCCAGATATTTTTTGCGAATACCTGAGTACCGTTCAGCATGGTATCCACATAAATCCGCTGCCCCGCCTGCAGGTCGCGGTCTTTCACCTCAACGCTGCCTTGGTAGAACTTAGTGCGCACGTCGAAGGCGATTCTGGTTTCATTGCCGCCGAAAACGCGCAAGCCAATTTGATCGCGCACACGATCCAGTTTGGTGACGGTTCCACCCATCAAAGAAACGTCTTTCTTTGGCAGCGGCGGCAGATCGAGCAGCGGGTCGTAATTCTTGGACTTCACCGGCTCCAAATTGCCTGCAGGCGTCTGAGTATCGTGCGTATTCTGGGGCGGATTCTGCTGCACCGGAGATGGGTTCGAGACGTTCTGCGCGATCATGCTCTTGACACTCATGGCGCAGCCCAAAGCCAAAACAGTCGTGGAGAGTCGAATTGTGAAAGCCATATGCGAAGTTTTCCTGGGTGTCTGAAATCGCCATTAGGATGCCGATTTCACCCTAGGGGTGGGCTTCCGCCCATAGATTGCAAAGGGTTTAAGCGTACAAACGCTAAGGCCTGGTTCGCATCCAAAGCCTTGTTCCAAACCTGTATTTTGGCTAATTTCATGAACTTAAAATCCGCCCTATCGAGTGTTGTTTTGGTTTGCGCCATCGCGGTTCCATCTGCGTCTTTTGGCAGGGATTTGCGTATCCCGTTGCCCAAGTCGAGCAAGCCTACGCCTGTGCAGTCCTTGAACCAGCAAGGTGTGAAGGCTGTTAAAAAAGGCGATCTGGAAAAGGCGGAGAAGTTGTTTTATCGCGCGTATTTAATCGATCCGGACGATCCGTACACGCTCAATAATCTTGGCTATATCTCGGAGTTGAAAGGAAACGCTGAGCGCGCGGAAAAATTTTATGAGTTGGCAACACGCCAGGGATCGGATTCGCTTGTGGAGACGGCGAGTCTTGATAAAGTCAAAGGCCATCCGCTAAAGGAAGTTACGCAGAATTACGCGACACTTGATTTGCGAGTGAATCGCGGAAACATACATGCGATGAGCTTGCTGTCGCAAGGCCGCACCGCCGAAGCCGATGAAACTTTACGTCAAACTTTGGCATACGATCCTAAAAATCCTTTCACTCTGAATAATCTTGGCTACACCATGGAAGCGGAAGGGGATTTAGGAGCGGCTTATCGCTTCTACTCGCAATCTGCGGATGCCCACTCGGCGGAAAAGATTGTCGTCTCTGAAGATAAACAGTGGCGCGGCAAACCGATTAGCGAGATCGCGGCCCGGAATGCGCAAGCAGTACGAGAGCGCATTGATACTGAGCAATCTGTGGAGGCTCGCGTAGCCCGCTTAAATTTGCAGGGAGTTTCCGCATTGAACCGGAATGATGTTCCTGCAGCGCGCGATTATTTCCAGCAGGCTTATAAACTCGATCCGCATAATGCATTTTCACTGAACAACATGGGATACGTTTTCGAGATGACCGGCGATGAAGAAACCGCGCAAGAACTTTATGACGAAGCCGCACGCGCGGATACGTCCGGCGATCGAGTCACTTTAGCGTCGCATCGCGAAATGGTGGGAATGAGTCTTAGCCAGGTCGCGAATGCAAACAGCAGCAGCTCGGAAAGCGATCTGAACGCCGCAAGGCAGCTCCGTCAACGGCAAGATAAAGCGCCTATTGTGCTCAAACGTCGCGATGGTTCGACTATCCCCGAACCGCAAGTTGTTCCTCACCAGCAAGGTTCTCCTCAACAAGGGCCACCGCCCGAAGGCACATCCATTCCGCAAGGTCCGCCTACACAGCAGTGAGCGGAAACGCATTTTTCGCTCACATTCGTCTCTAAAAATTGTTAAGGGACTCGACCGCGCTTAGTCTCGTCAGTACATGGCCTCTGTGGCAAATCATTGAAAACAAATAATTATTGAGTGCGCGTAACGCAACTAAGTATTTTTACTTATTGATTCCTTAATGCATTGGAAGTACGCTCCCTTAGATTTCAATTCAAATCTTTCATCCTGTCGCAGCGGTTTCCACTACACCTCGTCGACGCTGACGGCGGATAGAAAGAAAAAGAAACATAAAGCAAGATTTTTGAATGTGCACGCCATTCGCGTTGGGTGCGCATTTCTCCCTTGCACCGTGCATTCCATCTCGGATCACAACGGTGCGGTTCTGAACGGTAAGGCAACAACTTATTTTGCCGCTCACGTGGGCCAGCAACCTTCGCTTTTGCCCCGCGTGTGCCGCTATCCGTTCAGGAGAAGAGATGCGAAGGGGAATACTTGCGATTGCGACCGTTTTACTACTCCTCCCGGCTACACTTGTCGCCGGTAATTTGAAGATTGCTCCCACAACCACGTTGCAGGCCCTGACCTCCAACAATACAAGTGCCGCGGACAGTTTCACGACGCAAAGCAACGGAAATTCTTCTGGAGCCAACACCAGCAAGCAGGATATTCACACGCTCCTCTATCCCGGCTCCCGCACAAAGATCATTGCTCACCTCATGCCGTGGTTCGGCGATCATCGCCACATGCAGGTCGGCTATATTTCCTGGGACAAAGATCAGATCCATCGCCAAGTCACGGACATGATCAGCCGCGGCATTGATGGATTGATCATCGATTGGTATGGCCCCGGAGATGACACGAACATCACTGCGGTCCGCGTGATGCAGGAAGTCGAGCAGCATCCAGGATTCACCTTCGCGATCATGGTGGATAAAGGAGCCATGCAACTCAGCCCCTGCCCGGGATGTACCGCGCAGCAGACACTGAATTATTTATTGCGCTACGTCGAATTTGAATTTCTTCCGTCGCCTTCTTACATGCGCGTGGATGGACGCCCACTCATTACCAACTTCGATATTGATCTGCATTTCTCGGTCGATTGGCAAAAAGCGGCCGCGACCATGAGTACAAATCCCATGTTCATCTTCGAAGACGCCAGCGGATTTTCCCACGTCGTCACCGAAGGCAGCTATTCGTGGGTGCGTCCGGATGTTGATGATTTCGGCATGTCGTACATGAACAAATTTTACAAAGCGGGTTTGCAACATCCCCAGCTTCATACCGTGGGCGCGGCGTACAAGGGTTTCAATGACACGCTGGCTTCATGGAGCTTGAATCGGGTCATGACACAGCAATGCGGTGAAACCTGGCTGCAGACCTTCACCAAGATCAACAGCATGTACGACTCTGGCAATCAGCTTGAGTTGTTGCAACTTCCTACCTGGAACGATTACGAGGAAGGAACGGAAGTTGAATCAGGGATCGATAATTGTCTTTCAGTTTCCGCAAAGTTGGTGGGGAGCACCCTGAATTGGAGTGTCAGCGGAAAAGGCAGTGAAGACACCGTGGACCATTATCAGGTTTACATCAGCAATGACGGTGCGAACCTGATGCCGTTGCAAAATGTGGAAACAAGCTCTCACTCCATGGATCTGTGCGGCTTCTCTCCGGCGAACGCGAATTATTCAGTTTTCGTGCAAGCTGTAGGCAAGCCAAACATCCGCAATCAGATGTCGAGCGCGGTGAATTTTCCGGCAAGCTGCAATCTGCAGCAGCCCCAGGCTGGCAATGGAAGCGTTCATCTCGGCGCGACGCCCTCTGCATTGACGATGCATTGGGGAGACATCGTCGCATCGAAAGTGAGCGTTGTTCCGGTTTCTGGATCGACGCAAGCGGCGGTCACGCTTTCCTGCTCGAATCTTCCCGCAGGCGTGAAGTGCTCATTCAGTCCGGCAAGCGTCATCGCCGGTAAAAATGCAGTCACTTCCACTCTCACGATTTACAGCACGGGAGCGAACGCACAGACGGCAACCTTAGAAAATAAATTACAAAAGGAATCGCAAAAGAAAAAGAAAAGAGGAACGTTTTATTCGTTCCTCCTTCCCGGAATGAGCGTGTTCGGTCTTTTATTCGTTGGGCAGGGAGCCCGGAAGCGAATGACTCAAATGATCGCGATCGGAATTGTGGTTGCCATTGTTGGCGGCCTGAGTTCGTGTGGCGCCACTCCGGGCGCTACGCCGTTCAGCAGTATTCCAAGCGGGGTCTTTAACATCGCTGTTAACGGTGACTCGGGTAGTCAACACACTTCCACCAACCTTACGCTGACCATTCGCTGAGGACGTTGCCGCCGGAGTTGTTGTCCAGGATACGGGAGTGGAATTCATGCTGGACATCTTCCGCACAGCGCGATTCATAAGAGTCGAGCGGAAGGGGAGCCAGCGGGGCAACCTGCGCAGCTTGGAAACCGACAGAAAGCCCTCGAGATTTTTCTGCAACCGGAACGTTCGCAGATAATCTTTCATGATTTCCGGCATGCTCATGCGAAGGGCCGCGGAGAAACTCTGCAGAGCCATTTCGCACTGCCTGGCAGGACTTTCCAACAGCTTCACCAGATGGTCTGCCAGCGCGTCAATATTGCCAGGTTCAAACAGATCAATGGCAATCCCTTCTTCGTCGCGGAGTTGGCGAAAATCAGGAATGTCGCAAGCGATCATCGGCACGCCGTAAGCGCACGCTAAATGCGCCACACCGCTTGATCCCGCTGACGATGTATAGGGCATTACAGCTACAGTCGCACTTTGAAAAAGAGATCCAATTTCATCTTCGGCAACATAGCCTAGAAATTTAATGGAAGTCATGTCCTTGCATTGGTCCGCAACGGATTGCAAATAGCCAGGCGCTTTAGGATGATCCATGCCGCCGATCAGCAACTCTACGTTCGGCAGCTTCTTGGAAGCAATGCAGAACGCCTGAATCATCGGTTCCAGGCGCTTGTATGTTCCCCATTTTCCGAATGCAAGGATCCGGTGCGTGGGGTTGCCGCGTTTTTCGAGCGCTGGATATTCTGGGCGGCCTGTGAGAATTCCATGTTTACGCACGTACACAACGCCGCGTCCGTATTTATTGCGCAGAATTTCACGATATGCGGGAAGCAAAACAGAAACGGAATTGGCAAACAGGACCAACTGCGTCGCGATAAACCCGCCAACTTTGTAAATAATCGGGAAGCGAATCTTCGCATCTTTCAGGTCCACAGTTTCCATGAGCTGATGCAGCGTCACGTGCGTGTAGAAGCCATTCATACGCACTAGCGCCGGCAGGGCAACGCCCATAAATGCAGGCAACGCCTTGCCGCCAAAACCCGCGAATGCCAGATTAAACCAAACCACGTCTGGCTTTAGTTGCTTGATTGTGCGGAGAATGCGGCTGGCATTGCTAAGGCTGTCAAATGCCCAGCAGCGCACCACATTAAATTCCGGCAGCTCTCGTTCGCCCGGCGCCAAATCGTCGCCCAGGATCGTCAAAGAGATCCCGGGAATTTTCTGTAACTCGCTCGCAATATGGAAGCCGTATTCGTTGAGCGCTTGATGACTTGGCGGAAACGCCGTTACCAGGCAAACGTTCATGAATTCGTCCGCGAAATCGCGTGCCGGGAGAGCTTGCCCAGTAGCGAGAAGTATTGCAACGCTACGCGCACATCCGCTTTGCTCTTGCCGGAATGGCGGGTCGCAAATTGGAACGGTATTTCTTCTGCTTTATTAATTCTGCCCTTGACCAGAATCTCCAGCAGAATTTTGAAGCCTTCCGGTTGCAGATGAATTCCTTCAATGGCGGCGCTGCGCACGATAAAAAATCCGGAGAGCGGGTCCTTTACGCGCACGTTGCTGCGTTGCAGCGGCATCGTCACCCACGTGCCTGCTTTCGAAATCAGACGCCGCACAACATTCCAATTGCCCACGCAGTCGCGGTCTTTCACTGCGTAACGGCTTGCAATGGCGATATCGTTTCCCTGGCGAACAGCGCTGAGCAGCTCAGGCAGAATTTCCGGAGGATGCTGCAAATCTGCATCGATGACTCCGAGCATCGTCGCATCTGTGTCGTGCCATCCGTGCAACACGGCGCCAGCCAAGCCTTTTTCCCCTTTACGCACCAGCACGCGGATTCGCGGATCATGATCGGCAAATTGCTGAACAACCGCAGCCGTACCATCCTGGCTGTCGTCGTCCACGACGATCAATTCATAGTTGATATTTGCTGGTGCAAGAGCATTCTGAAGCCGTTTGAGAAGAGTTGGTATATTTCCGGCTTCGTTCAGCGTCGGTATTACCACGGCGAGTTTTTCAAAGGAAACGGGATTTGTATTATTCATTGGTGTCCATAACTCCATACAGCAAACCTTCGATGGTGCACCAAAGTAATTTGTTGTTCCCCTAAGTAATCAAAGGGACTTACTACTTATATTGCTAAGGAAAAACTCTTAGGAAAGGAAATAAAAATAAGGTATTGCCTGAGTAAGGTTGGAATTTTTCAGAAATTAAAATTAAGCGGGGATTTCCGACGGGATGCCGCTGCCTGAAATGCCTTGCTGCATGCGGCTTTCGAGCGTCGTGACGATCGCCGTGTGAGCTTCTTCGATTTCTGAGGGTGGAATTACAGTAAGTCCAGCTATTTGCGAAAGTTGCAGGTAAGCTTTGCGATAACGATGCATGAAGTCCAGCGGATATTCTGGTTTGCGTGCGCGCGCAACCTCCGGAACTGCGTCGATAACAAATGCAACATTCGGCTTGGGAACGAATTTCAGCAAGAAGTTTGCATACGACTGAGTGAATGATCGCTGCAAGGGAAGCGTCGCGAGTTGATCATAAAGGTAGCGATCGAAAATAATAACGTCTGCGTCGCTGGACAACACACGCGATGTAACCTGGCGAAGCTTCATCGCGTCGAAGAAATAAAGAACGTGTCGGCCGAATGTTAAATACCACTTTTTCGCATTCTTATCGTTGCGATTGGCCGGCTTCTCGGGACTGCCGATTTGTCCATCGCTCTGCAAAACGCGCTTGCTGAATCCCGCGCGCATGGAAGAGAACGCAACCACATTGTCCCAGAACTGCATGCGCTTTACGTTAAAGCCAGCATTGGCCAGATCGTTAGATAAGCGCTCGATTTGCGTGCTTTTGCCGGAACCATCCATTCCCGAAAAGCTGATGAGAAATGGTTTTGAAGAGAGATTTTTACGGGGTGATTGGGAGTTTTCCATGGGTCCTGTAGACGGGTTCGAAGTTTGTTGCTCGATTACTGTGCGCCGGGTGGTTTTGAAGGACTGCCTGCAGAAAGCGCTGCTACTGTACCCAGCGCGATTCCTGCGCCTGCAATAAGTCCCATCTTGATGAGAATCGATCGGGTCCTCTTTTGTTTTGCCGGAGCAATCGCAACACCGGCAGGTTCAGAAAGCGTGCTTCCACTTACCCTTCCTTGTTGTGCCGCAGCGGTGCCGGATGGTTGCTGGGTCTGCGCTTGCGCATTCGTCGCCGAATTTTGTTGCGGTGGTTGTTGCGGCTGCGATGCGCTGGGGCTATCCGGTAATTCGGGCTTACTGATGGACTGCGATGCCGGCGGCCCAATCGTCTGCGAGTCACTATTGGAGCCAGGCGTGGAACTAGGCGGTGTAGTTGTCTGTTGTGCGAAAGACGGAACCGCCGTAAGAAGAACCAAAGCTAATCCCGTCCCACACAATCTTGGTTTTAAATTATTCCACATCAGTTCTTCACCCGGAAAATGAAGTTTCTATGCAATTAGGCGGCTGAAACTTGCATTTCGGCGCGCGAAACTGCGGTTGTCTGAGTAAATTCTGGGACAGCCACTGCTGGCATGGCGTTCGGGCATTCCTCGTACATGGCAAATACTGAATCCATGCGAGTCAGTTCCAGGAATGTGGCGGCTTGGGCTGACATACCTGTAACCCGGATTGTTCCAGCGTGCTGCGCGACCCTGTCCATATAACGCAAAATTGTTTCCAACGCGGTGGTGTCCATTTCTTGTACTTCGGAAAAATCAAGCACGATATTTGGGCATTTAGAAGTTCTGGTGAACTCTATCTGCTCACGAAGATTGCGAGTGCTTGCTTCCGTAAGATGTTCTGGCAACTTGATAATCATCGAGACGGATTCTCCCTGTTGTCTTCTTGCGGCAACGCCGACTTGAAGTGGCTTTCAGCCTTCAGGTGTCTATCAAGCACCGCCCGGCTGGGTATGTGTAGAGATGCGGTTTGTGAAAAGAAGGTTGACCCCATGCGTCTTTGGACGGGTGAGGACAAAAGCGATTTTGCTCGGCTTAATAAATTATTTGAATAGGTAGAGCCGAGCAGCTTTGAGTCGTTAATCGTAAGCGCGACGAGGCGCTCCAGGTTATACAACCAACCCGGTCCGGCTAGAGCGTTCTTAAGATTCAACCCTGGCCCAACGTAAGTGTTGCGCATAAGCGTGCAGTCTTCGAGTGTGGTTCCACAATCAATTTCGCATTCTTGTTCCAATGCGACTGGGCCGGAAATTACGCAACCGGCATTGATGATCGTTCGCGTGCCAAAATACGCGGGTCCCGTGATGGTGACGAGAGGATCGATTGAAACGCCCTCGCCTGCCCAGACTCCGGGAGCGATCTCATCTCCTACGGGAGTCAAGCTGCATTCTCCGTTGAACGCGTCCATGTAGAGCTGCTGGAAATCATCCAGCCCCGCCAATGGATTGGAATATTCCTTGTACTGATAACGCCGGCGCAAAGGAATAATATTGGCCAACTGTCGCCGCAACGAAATCCCTTTGGTACGAAGCTCCGAGGCTTGCACCAGCACCATGCTGATGGGTTGGTTTTCAAAGAAAACCTGTGTGAGCTTGCTGGAAGTTGCATGGTGAAACTGCACCAAGTCCACCAGATCCACTTCGATGTAAGTGGCGAGTTTTACCAGAAGAAGCGTTTGCACGCCCTGGGAAAGCAGCGTCTGCGCGGCTTCTTCCCAGGAGGAATAGCTTTCATCCCCATCAGCCGCGTAGCGAGAATGGTTTGCGCTATTCCCAACCACGCGCCCTGAGGACTCCGAAAGGAACACTATGTTCTTCGCGGAAATCGTTTCCAACTTGCGCAGAAAACGATTTAACACGTTCTCTCCCAAAACATTCCACGTGACCAGTTTCGATCCGAGGTTTGCTTCGGGAGTGAACGAGATTGCGTCACCATTTTCCAGATGACTATCTTCTTCTAATGTGACAATTGCTCCGATCATGCGCCTATCCGTATTCAGGATTTAACGTGCCGCGTAAGCGGGAGTTTCCAGCAATTCATCGATAGTATTTTGGTGAAGAGCGGAAGCGATTGAAGCTTCCACTGCGTCAGGATTTCTCGGCGCCCACTGGCGCTTCGAAGCATCATCCATCGTTGCAGCCGCGGGCTGTGCAGCTTCGGTCGCTTCGACGCGTGGATAACCAAGCAACTCGCGGATTCTCAGCTTCGCTTTGTGAAGCTGGGATTTGGAGTTTCCCACGGAGCAATCGAGCAACTGCGCAATTTCCTGGTGCTCGAAACCTTCTACTTCATGCAACAAGAAGATGGTGCGATAGCCATCCGGCAATTCTTTAATTGCCCGGGCCAGCGCAATGCGGTCCACAGAACCTGTAAGACGGTCATCGCGGCTTCCGTATTCACGTTTCACCAGACGTGCATCCTGGTTGTAGGGTTCGTCCAAAGAAACCTGGCGGAGTGCTTTTTTGCGGAAATGCATGAGAACTGTATTCACCGCAATTCTGTATAACCACGTGGAAAGGGCGGAGTCGCCGCGGAATGTCGCAAGTTTCCGGAAGACTTGCAAGAATGCATCCTGGGTCAGGTCCTCTGCTTCCGCAGTGTTATTGGTCATGCGGAGGCATACGGAATAAATACGTGCTTTGTGTGCGTGGAAGAGAGAAGCAAAAGCGTCGGAGTCGCCTTCTTGAGCGCGCCTTACTAGATCAAGATCGGATTCTAATCTGGCGGTGGTGTTTTTAGGGTCGCAGCTCACTGGAATCTCCTTGGAAATGAATTTTTTTAAAAGCTTTAAAAGTTCAATACCAACTTGCTAGTTTGCAACCATTCCTTGCGTTGCATGTTGTGAGAGTAATTTTGGATCGCTTAGGAAACCATCAGGTGCTGTATGTATGCACTATGAGGATTTGCTGTACCGTGTAACGCGAAACGAAGTGTGCGTTGCGGCCTATTTCAGTAGCGCGAGTATAAATACCCTGCATCTTAGGAAGGAATACGGGGAATCCTGCATGTGATAAGTACATTTACGCAGGCATGCGCGCCCGAGCACTTGCATGTCTATAGAAAGATTGAAATTAAATTTAATGTGGAAGTAAGGTTTATAAAACTTGTTCGCACGGAAGTTTTTAAAATGCACAACTTAATCGATGAGTATGGGTTACCGAAAAGTTTTTGAGAGAAAATTTCAGACAGAAAAGATGCGGAAAATATTTCGAAAAGAATTCTGCGGAAAATAAAAAAGCCAGCATAAATGCTGGCTTTTTTATCGATGGGGAAAAGTTCAGTTTGTTTCCATGCCCACTTGTACTACGTGCACAATATTGTTGCGCACAGCGTAGAGGACGAGATCGCTCACGGAGTGCAATTGCAATTTGCGCATAATATTGGAACGATGAGTTTCCGCAGTCTTCACGCTTAATCCGAGGGCCACTGCGACTTCCTTGGTGCTTTTTCCCTCGGCGAGCAATTGCACGATCTCGCGCTCGCGAGGAGTCAGGCGGTTTCTTCCAGGAGTAATTTGTGTGGGATTGGTTGTGCCGCTCTTCAAATAACCTTCGAGGACCATGGCGGCCACTTTGGAAGTGAAATATGTTTTGTCTCGGCGTAGCGCTTCAACCGCGACGACAAGATCGCGGGCCGCGTCCGATTTCAAAAGGAATCCGCGAGCGCCTGCATTCAAAACTTCTCGCACAACCTGATCAGAATCGTGCAAGGTAAGAATTAAAACTTTGCTTCCCGGATTCGAGCGCAAAATCTGACGCGTCGCTTCAAGCCCATTCAGGCTTGGCATGCCGATATCTAAAATTACGACGTCAGGTTTTAGTTTAAGGGCCTTATCAACAGCTTCACGTCCGTCGCCGGCTTCACCGCAAACTTCCCAATCGGGCTGGGATTGCAGCAGCGCGCACAGACCTTTACGAACGACTTCATGATCGTCAGCAACTAGAATGCGGAAATTACCCAAGACCCACCTCCACAGAAACCGTTTCTTAGTTCATACGAAAGAATGCTTTTAGCACACTTCGACTTGAATATTGACGTGATCCAGACTTTTGAGCATGAACGTGGCCAATTGCAAACATGCTATGGAACAATATTTTACGGAATTTGTGTGCCGTCTAGCCTGTAAATCTTACCAGCAAGTGTTTTTTATCTTTTCTCAGACCTGCAATACAAAAACCTTAGATCCTGATAAAACACCTTGGTTGACCTTAATTGCACCGGCAGGAGAAACCAATACAGTATCCACTGTATATTGGTTAGGATTTCCTAACTGGTAATCTTTTGTATGGCATAGCCCGTTTGGCGCGATTGCTAGCTCGCTCTGGCGGCGGCTGAGGGAAAGTATATTTTTTGCGCCGGGATTTTCGGTGGGAGGCGATTGTCAATCGGCTCAAACTCGTCTTTCAGGGCAGAAGAAACGGCATCAAGCAAGGATTTTAATCCTTCGGGGGTGCTTTTCAAGCCGTGGCGATGAATTAGGAGATCTCCGATACTTGGCCTTTCATTGAGAGTTCCTTCGGGAATTCCTTCCAGTGCCGCATAAAACTGCCCTTGATTGGCGGAGGGTAACTCGCCAGATGTTACCCACAGATACAGAAAATCCCGCACGTGGTCCAGGCCGCATGCATGGTAAACGAAATTGTGTGTCGATATGTCCTTATCCCAGCCCATGATTTTTAGCCCATCTTGCCAGCGATTCTCCGCCATTAAAAACCAACCTTGATTTTCAGCCCTAACATTTCCGCAGATGGAGCACACGTGCATGTTCATTCTTCTATCTCTCCGCAGTTGGTTTTCATGACGAAGCAGGGTGCCGGGAACAAAATGCGCTTGGGATGGAGTTCGGTCGTTGTACTGGGACAATGCCACTATCTGTTTCATAGATCAAAGTGAACGTACGCGAACACGGATCGCAGAGCCAGTAATAGTGATGTACCTTTTTAGGACGGGGGCGGGCTTGTTTATGCAAAGTTTGTTTATTCGGAGGAAGAGAAGATTCCAATAAAAATAGCTTGCCAATGCTGAGATCTCGAAAGACCGTGGTGCAGACTGGATTTGCACATTTATGAAGCATGGGATTTCGCAATCCCCACGTGGCGCGCGAGGTACGATGAACAAAGCACATTAACGGCCAATCTGCGGACTCGGGCATAGAGGCTACGTTGTTGAAAATAACGACCCCAATTTTTTTCAAAACTGATTCGCCAAAGAAAATGACGAGCATCAGGCATGTATAGCCGAATGCTCGTCACGCTACTGTGGTCAAAAGGGAAAATTAAGGTTAAAGACTTAGGAGAGAAATAATCCAGTCGTTGCTGTGACAATTCCAACGACTCCCAGCGCCATTCCCAAATGCCAGAAACCTGCCCGTCCGGAAAGCAGCGTGATGGACGTAATCACCAAGCCGATCTCTAAAAATACTTCTCCTAAGTCGTAGCGATCGGCGCGGCGGCGCTCGTGGTCAGTCTCTTGCTCGAGTTCATGCGCGGTGGCTTCGGCTTCTTTCTGGTCATTGGCGTAGCGGTCCGCCTCTGTCTGATATTTTTGCTGGAACTTTGCGCTAGCGGCTGCGTTTTGCGAGGACACGAATGTGCTCATCTCGGCGAGCGCTTCGTCAGTATGCTTGCGAATGTTCTTTGCCTGGTAAAAAGCCCATTCGTCGGAGACCTTATTTTGAAGGACGACCTCTTCTGTATGCGCGCGGTGCCCAAGCAGCGTGACTGTTGCCACGACCACAGCCAAAATTGCCATGGTCAATGAAACTGGAACCAGACTCGGGTTGTGCCGCGCATGTTCGGCGTGTTCTTGCAACTCCTGTAATTCATCATTCATTTTGCTCTCTCCCAACGCTCAAACTGTAAATTAGAGCTATTCTCCCATAACTTTTACGATTAGCCGTTTGTCGCGTTGACCATCAAACTCCGCGTAGAAAATTCGCTGCCAGTTGCCGAGATCCAGCTTGCCCGCGGTAACGGGCACAATTACTTCATGATGAATGAGCAGCGCCTTCAAATGGGAATCGCCGTTGGTCTCGCCTGTATCGTGATGTTGATAGTCCTTCCGGAACGGCGCCAGCTTTTCAAGCCATTCGTCGATATCTTCGATCAATCCTGATTCGTTGTCATTTATGTATACGCCCGCCGTAATGTGCATGGCGGAAACCAACACCATGCCTTCCTTAATCGTGCTCTTTTTGACAATGGCATCGACTTGTGGCGTGAGATGAATATATTCGCGGTGCTTTTTGGTATGAAACGTCAGGTATTCGGTATGGAATTTCATCTTTGCTCCATTGGATCTTTTCAGTTGATCTTTTTATGACGATCTTTTATGGATTGGCTGCATGAAAAATGAAATTTTACCTCAGGTGAATTTCCGGGAACTACAGCAGAGCATTTGAGGAGGAGTTTCCGGGAGCGGATATTACCGCAGGGATTCTTCGACTTCCGTCACCCAATCGGGGCGCTTGAGCACCTCGCGAGGCTTCGGACCATCGGCAGCCCCGACAATGCCGTCGCGCTCCATCAGATCGATCAGGTGAGCTGCGCGGCCATAGCCAATGCGGAGGCGCCTCTGCAATAGAGAAGTTGAAGCTTTGCCGAATTCGATCACAAGGCGAACGGCATCGTTAAAGAGCGGATCGTTATCTGCTTCGCCAAGCTCTCCAGCGCCGCCCTCAGCGCTCGAGCGTTCATCCTGCGGAACCTCCAGGAATTTCTGTTCGTATTCCGCTAAACCTTGGGCCTTCCAGAATTCAACGACCGCCGCGATTTCTTTTTCGGTGACGAACGCCGCATGCAGACGATGAACGCGAGCAGAACCGGAAGGCAGGTAGAGCATGTCGCCTTTGCCCAACAGAGCTTCCGCGCCGTTCGAATCGAGAATGGTGCGAGAATCCACCTTCGTTGCCACGCGGAAAGAAATGCGGGCGGGGAAGTTGGCTTTGATCAATCCAGTAATCACATCAACCGACGGTCTCTGAGTTGCCAGCACCAGGTGAGTGCCGACCGCGCGCGCCATCTGCGCCAGTCGTGTAATCGATTCTTCCACGTTGCTGGAATCAAGCATCATGAGGTCCGCGAGTTCGTCGATGATGATGACGATATAGGGCAGCGGTTTTTCTTCGGCGTTTTCACCAAACAGGCTGGGAGTGCCACTTTCGTCGAATAGCTTGTTGTATTGATCGATGTTGCGGACGCCCTTCTCCGCGAGTACCTTCAAGCGCCGCTCCATCTCGCGTACAGCATTTCGAAGCGCGTTGGCCGCCAGCTTGGGCTCGGTGATGATCGGCGTATAGAGATGGGGTACGCCTTCGTAATTTCCTAGCTCCAGCCGTTTAGGATCGACAAGGATCAACCGCACCTGATCAGGCGTAGCTTTGAACAGGATTGACATGATCATGGCGTTGATGGCCACGCTTTTTCCAGCGCCAGTCGATCCAGCGATAAGCAGGTGTGGCATGCCAGCTAGGTCCGCTGTGGAAATACGTCCGTTAATGTCTTTGCCCAAAGCCAAAGTCAGGCGCGACTTCGAACCCATGAACTCCTGGGCTTCAATGTTTTCCCGTAGCCAAATAATTTCGCGCTCGCGGTTCGGCACCTGAATTCCTACAGTAGATTTGCCCGCCATGCGCTCCACGAGAATGCTCTCGGCTTTCATTGCCAGGCAGAGATCGTCAGTGAGGCCGATAATGCGGCTGTATTTGACACCCGCTTCCGGCTTGAATTCGAAAGTAGTAACGACCGGACCAGGATTGATCTGCGTGACCTGCCCGTTCACATCGAACTCAGCATATTTATTGACAAGGACTTGAGCCAACAATTTAAGTTCGTCGGCATCGATCATCTGCTGTTCATCCGCGCGTTGCAGCAGGCTACTGGGCGGCAATTTGTATCCGCCAGTGATGCGAGGCATGGTTGTCTTCGCTTTTTGCCCGGTGTCCGCGCGTTCGGTGACTTCTATCTCTGTAGACATCGCGGGCGGAGGAAGCTCCGCTTGGGCGCGTGATAAAGGGGCAGATCGTGGCCCTTCCTCTGGCTCGGTCATCCGTTCGATGCCGGTTCTACGCGGTGTTTCGACTACATGCGCAACTTGTTCTTGCGCTGCGGCACGGGCCGGGACCATTTGCGCGGTGACAATAGACTTCGCGGCACGACGTTTTTCCAGTTCTTTCTGGGCTTTTTTGCGGATGCGCTCGTGCTTCCAATCCTGGAAACGGTCCCACAAGGCGATAGCGAAAGAGAATCGTGTGGGTAGCCACAACTTCACCGAATTAAAAGAGAATGCCGTCGTGAAATAGAGTCCAACTGCGAGCACGGACACGCAAACAATATAAGCGCCGGCGAGATTGAAATAATGAATCAGGGCATCGCCGATGATGCGACCCAGCAGACCTTCAATCGGAATGGCCTTCATCCAGCGCACATGGCCCGGCAGCAGGGAAAGCAGCGCGGGTACAAACATCACCAGCCATAACGCGCCTAAAGATTTCGCGACGGGCGAGTTCACCTTGCGGGAACGGAACCAGCGTGCGCCCAATACGGCCAAAAAAACCGGCAGCAGGAAAGCGCCAATGCCAAAGCCCTGCAATACAAGATCAGAAGTCAGAGCGCCAACAATGCCAATCCAATTGCGGGCCGCATGGGAGCCCGTCAGAATGGAAGCGCTGTTCAGTGAGGGATCAAGCGATGAGTAAGAGGCCAGCGCGAGAAAGAGGAGGAGCGCGGAGACGCACAACAAGAACCCGATCAGCTCATTGAGCCTGCGGTTGTTGGTCGGAATGAAAATCTTCGAGAAAAACTTCATGGGGCGTCTTTGTCGCCGCAAAACAAACCTCACCAGCGGCGTCCGAACCACGCCAGAGCCTGATAATTATGACAAGAACGGAAGCACTCATCAATCGGTAAGAGTATCGAGTTAGCTTCCCATGGAGAGAGTGCCTCTAACTTACGAGTTTCACAGAGAATAGCAGCACAAGCGTTCCGATAATGATCCGATAAATGGCAAAAGGAGCGAATCCCCGTTTGCGTACCCAGGCCATAAACCATTTAACCGATAAGTAGGCGACGACGTACGAAACCACAAAGCCGACGGCCAGCACCGCCCATCCGTGGGCATCGATCTGGGATACGCCGATAGGATTACCTTCCTTGCCGCGCAACGATTTCAACAGGTCATAGCCGGTGGCAGCCACCATGGTCGGAATGGATAAAAAGAATGAGAACTCCAACGCGGAAGCCCGCGACATTCCCGCCAACTGCCCGCCTGCGATCGTGGCCATCGAACGCGACGTTCCTGGGAAAAGAGCAGAGAGGATCTGGCACGCGCCAATCCATATAGCCTGGCCAAGGCTCATGGTTTCCATTTTCCAGGTGTGAATGCGGCTGCCCTCGCCTGGACCTGCTAATTCCGAACGAGCATTTAGAGCGTCCACAGCCCACATCACAATGCCGCCGATCAGCAGCGAATAACCCATGATCGTTAGGCTTTCCAGATGCTTGCCAATAATCTTGGTCAATAGAAAGGCCGGAATTGCCGTCATCAGGAATGCAACGATCGTAAGTCCGAGGGGATGCGTGAAAGCTGTGCGATCGCCGTTTTCGCCCTTCGGAAATGTGGAGATGAATTTTGCGATGCGGGCCCGGAAATACACGGGAAGACAAAGAATAGCTCCGAGTTGAATCACGATGGTGTACATCTTCCAGTACCCATCGGACATACTGATATGAAAAAGCGACTCGCCAATCCGCAAATGCGCGGTAGAACTTACGGGCAAAAATTCCGTGATGCCTTCAATGATCCCAAGGACCGCAGACAGTAGAAAATCGTGCAAACTTCCTCCAAAAGGGGCTGCAGAGAGTATGCCAGAAAATCTATGCTGTATTAACTAGCAGTTTTGGTTCGAAAACAAATCTTTACGAAAGTTTAATCGGGATCGCTACCCCATGTGGAGACGTCATGTTGCACGAGAAAAAGCAGCGTTTCGGCGCGAGATGCATAGTCTGATTGCGGATATTGCATTGCAACTTTTTGCGCAATGTCGATGGCGCGGGCCTTTGCCTGGTCGGATTTCTTCATGTCTTCATCCCCTTTAAAAATACCGATCATCGCGGCCTGTCGCCAGGCTGCGTCATAAAGCGCTTCGGCGGCTCTCGGAGATTGGGGATGGTCGGCGACGTACTTTTCGTAAATTTCCGATTCTTTCTCCGGACACTTCGCCGTCCCCTGCCAATCGCCGCAAAGTTTGTTATCAATCATGCGGAAGGCTGCCATGTCGGCCCACTTGGTTCCGGGAAATTTTTTGAGTACCTGATGCATCAAGTCTTCATTGATTTGATTGCGCAGATGCGGGTCTTGTTCTTTCGCTGAGGGCAAACGCATTACATCCGCTTTATCAAGCTGCCAACGGATATCGGCCGCTCGGAACAATCCTTCCCCGGCAAGTTGCGACTGCGGAAAAAGATCAAACACTCCGTAATAAAGATGAAGCGCATCCTGCGCCGCGCCGTTGCGTGCGTTGCGCTCGCTGGCTTCGTCTTCTGAGTCGATGGCTTCGCCAAACAGAATCTTGTCGCCATCAGGCGTAGATTGCAGAACGATTCCTTTGTCGAGAATCCATCCGGTCACAATGCGCTGCCGTTCGTCGGAGTCGGTGTCGTCATCCTCGTCCTGCTGCTTAGGTTCGGTCAGGATCGCTTCCACGTGGATCCAGTCCTGAGAGTGATCGAGGACGACGATTTCGCGGCCGCGTTCAATTTTGGCGAGTTTCGAGGATTTTGCGTCTGGAGAAAGAAAAATGGTGGATTCGCGAATCATACGTCCATGTTCGGCGGCGAATGCCACGGTGCTGCCCATTAAGATCAATAAAATCGAGATCCGTAATATCGAAGTCCGCAAAATCAATGTCCGTAACCATTTCATGCTTCGTCTAGCTCCTCAGGTGCGCAAGCAATTTGGGATCAATATTGCCGCCGCTAATCACCGCAACGTTCACATTCGTGTTGGGCAATTGCTGTTTGTGAAACAAAAAACCCGCCACCGTGACCGCTCCACTCGGCTCCGCGGTTGTTGCCTTTTCAGCCGATAAGTGTCTTGTGGCTTCTTCAATTTCTTCTTCGGAGACGGTGATAATGTCATCCACGTAGCGGCGAAAGTGCTCAAAATTAATTGGCCCAATGCTCTGTGTTCGCAATCCGTCCGCGATGGTGCGCGAAGCATCTTCGCCGGAAATCTGAACAATTTCGCCCTTCTTGAAACTTGCTCGCGCATCCGATGACAGTTCAGGTTCCACGCCAATCACCTTCACCGATGGCTTGCTGGCTTTAATCGCTGTTGCCGTTCCGCTCAGCAGTCCTCCCCCGCCTACAGGAGCGAGCACCAATTCCACGCCGGGCAAGTCTTCCAGAATTTCCAGACCGATGGTTCCCTGGCCGGCGATGATTTTTTCATCGTTGAACGGCGGGACCATTACGTATCCATATTGTGCGGCTAATTCTTCGGCTTTAATCTGGCGTTCGGCGCTTGCGGGCCCTACCAGTATGATCTCCGCGCCTAGGGCGGCGGTTGCCTCCTTTTTTATAGGAGGCGCGTTGTTTGGCATTACGATGACCGCTTTTGTGCCTAACGCCCGCGCAGCGTATGCAACCCCTTGCGCATGGTTGCCGCTGGAGTAAGTAATGACGCCCCTTTTGCGCTCTTGCTCGGACAGCGAGGCAATCTTGTTGTAAGCGCCGCGTAACTTGAATGCCCCGATGGGCTGCTGATTTTCCAGCTTGAGGTAGAGCTTCGATTCGCCGGATTGTGCGGGAGACCATTCGCGGAGCTCAGTGTGAACGGTAACGCCGCTCAGGCGTTGTTGAGCTTCCCGAATATCCTGAAGTGTCACCATACAACGATTCTTCTGAATTCTTGCGCGATTAAATTTCCAGAATTACCGGCATGATCAGCGGACGTTTCTGCGTTTGCTTCGTAATATAGCGTTTTAAGTCGGCGCGGATTTTTTCCTTGATCACGCCGTAGTCGGCCTTTTCTTCGGCATTCGATTCATCGAGGGTCTGGATTACTACCTGGCGTGCGCCTTCCATCAGGCCATTTTCACCCGGGTTGAATCCGCGTGTGACGATCTCCGGCGAAATTTCCACCCGGCCCGACAATTTATTGATGGCGATAATAGGCAGCACGATGCCGTCTGCGCTCAAGTGCCGCCGGTCTTTAATAATGAGGTCTTCCACAACATCCGTACGTGAGCCGGAGTCAATGCAGACGCGTCCGACGGTGACTTTCGCTACTTTACGCGCGCCAAGTTCATCGAACTCCAACACATCGCCGCTCTCAATCAGCATGATGTTGCCGATGGAGCCGTGCATGGTAGCTGCTAGTTCCGCGTGCAACTTCAATTGCCGATATTCGCCGTGAACCGGGATGAAATACTTCGGCTTCACCAGATTAATAATGAGGCGTAACTCTTCCTGGCTGGCGTGGCCACTCACGTGTACCGGCGGAGAGGAACCGTCGTCGTAGATGACATGCGCTTCGCGCCGGAAGAGGTGGTCAATCACGCGGTAAATCGCCTTCTCATTTCCTGGAATAATGCGCGACGAAAGAACAACCGTGTCGCCTTTCTCGATCTTTGCGTGCTTGTGATTGTCCACGGCTGCACGCGAAAGCGCGGACATCGGCTCTCCCTGGGTTCCGCTGATCATCACGCAAACCTTATTTGCCGGGAAGTTCTTCATCTCGCCGGGATGAATCAGGAGACCTTCGGGAATGTCGATGTATCCAAGGTCTTCCGCGATTTCCGCGGAGTTGTTCATGGAGCGGCCGACAAAAGCCACTTTGCGTCCGTGCTCCCAGGCAAGGTCCACCGCAAGTTTTATACGATGAATGGAAGAAGAAAAGCAGGAAATAAACAGTCGCCGCTCGGTGCGGGCAAACACTTCATCCAGTTTGCGGCGGACGGCGCGCTCGCTAGGCGTATATCCCTTGCGCTCGACGTTCGTGGAATCCTGCAAAAGCGCCAGCACTCCCGACTTTCCGTATTCCGCAAAAGTGTGCAGATCGAAAAGTTTGTTGTCGGTGGGAGTGGGATCCACCTTGAAGTCACCCGTATGAATAAGAACTCCCAACGGTGTGTGGATCGCCAGTGCCACGCAATCTACCAGGCTGTGTGTAACGCGAATCGGCTCAATTGTGAATGGACCGATTTTTACGCGCTCGCCGACGCGAAGTTCATTCAAGTCTGCGTTTTCAAGCAGCCCATGTTCTTCGAGCTTGTCTTCCACATAGGCAAGGGTGAACTCAGTTCCCCACACAGGAACGTTGAGTTCGGAAAGCACCCACGGCAGGCCGCCAATGTGGTCTTCGTGGCCGTGCGTGAGCAGAATGCCCTTTACTTTGTCTCGATTTTCGGTGAGGTAGGTAATGTCGGGGACAACGATGTCCACGCCGAGCAGTTCAGACTCCGGAAACATAAGGCCCGCATCGATGACAATGATGTCGTCACCCCAGCGAACAGCCATACAGTTCATTCCGAACTCGCCAAGTCCGCCGAGCGGTACCAGATGCAATTTGCCGGTTGCCATGAACCTTGATGCTAGCACAGCGCGGCACCAGAATTTTTGCTGACCATGGTCGGCAATTTTCTACAAATCTTTACTGCACTTTCTTTCATTGCTCGCGCATCTATGGAAGGAGTAGCGTAGTGCGAAGCAGAGGAACCTATGCCCACGCCAAAGCAGCATTCGTGGATTCGAAGCCGGGTGGAAACGGCACTGGTGAAAGGCATGAACCGTGCCTATCAAACGGTCAAGGTGGATCCCGAACACTTCCTGCTGCAACTTCGCACCGCCTACGATCTGCCGATCAACAGTTTTCAAGGCGTGTACTCGTTGGACGTCAGCATGTTGGATGATGTTGCTACCAGGATCGTTCGCGGTGGAATGCGCGCCGCCGCTGCAGAAGGTGCGGGCTTCGGATTGGGCGGAATCCTTACCGTTGTGCCGGATCTAGGGGTCCTCGCCAGCATTACGCTTCGCACGGTCCAGAAACTTAGCCTGCTTTACGGTTTTGAATACAACACAGAAGAAGAAACCGCTGAACTTTGGATCGCCGCCGCCAGCGCCGCAGGGGTGGACGTGAGCAGGGAATTGCTGGAAAAGGAAGTCGTATCGCGTTTCGTGCCCAGAATCATTCGCCGCATCGCGGTGCAAGCCAGCGGAGAGTTCGTGGAGAAATGGTCGGGACGGTTGATTCCACTTGCCAGTTCGGTTATCGGAGCAGGGTTAAATTATTTCTTCGTTCGCGCCTGGGGTGCGCGTGCCCATTCTCACTTCCGCCAAAGATATTTGGTGCGACGGCAAAAAATGTTGACTGCCCAATCGCAGAGCCCAAAAATTATTGAGGCGATTGTCGCGAGTTCATAATTGCGGGTACCCCGTTTAAACTTCGCTTAGGCAGGCGATATGCGACGGGTTCATCGCAACCAATCTTCCAGTTCGATTCCTTTGTCGGTCTTCTCGTCGCGGTATTTCACAATGACTGGCGTATAGAGCGAAAGATTCCAATCCGTGCCTTTGCCTTTTTTCACTGCGCGCGATCCAGGTACGACGACCGCATTTTCCGGAACCTCGAGAGGCTTTTCTGGCGTGGCTCGATAAACTTCTCCGTGCACGAGGTCATAGAGCGGAGTCGAGCGGGTCAGGATGGTTCCCGCACCCAGCACCGCCCGCGCACGCACGAGCGTGCCTTCATAGATGCCGCAATTTCCGCCGACAAGAACATCGTCCTCGATAATGACCGGGGCCGCGTTGACCGGCTCGAGTACGCCTCCAACTTGCGCGGCTGCGCTCAAGTGCACGCGCTTGCCAATTTGCGCGCAGGACCCTACCAGCGCGTGAGAATCCACCATGGTGCCTTCGTCAATGTAAGCGCCAACGTTGATGAACATAGGCGGCATGCAAATGACTGATGGCGCGACATAAGCTCCCACGCGCGCGGAAGACCCTCCGGGCACTACGCGAACCCGGTCGGCAACCGTGAAAT
>DASXCC010000040.1:0-13924 GCA_036491415.1 Terriglobales bacterium
CGCGTTTCCCGGAGCGGATTTCGTGGTTTCACTCACCGCCGTCCCCGGACCGCGGTCCTGTTTTCTGAAAATAGTGACCGTACCAATATCAGGTTGGTCCCGCAGATTTTTCTGACTGATGGTGATGGCATTCGATCCAAACCCCGCGACGTCAGCTTGCACCGTGCAGCCTTCCAGCTTGGCTTCCATCTGCCGGCCTTTATCATCCTGCACACTCGCATTTCCCGGCATCGTTGTGGCAATCACAAAACGTCCTTTGGCATCAGTCTCTGCGGTATGCAAAGTCGCTCCATTGCATAAAACTGAAATCAGGATCGGATCCCAAGGCAGCTCTTCTCCCTCTACGGCAACTTTCCCGAGCAAAACGCCGCCGGCCCGGCCCTGGCCGGACATCTGCGTCCAATAATCGTATTGATTGCTGTCCGCAATCGAGCCCGGGCGCGTAATCGGTGCTGACGCGGGACCGGATTGTCCGGGAACGGAACGTTGTGCTGTCGCCGCAATACTGAATATCAATATGAAAACAAAGAGGATGGGTTTAATTCGCATGAAAAATAGACCTCTTTCCCTATGATTGCTTTATGTCCTTATTATCCCACCGTGGCCGCTACCTTATTAGACATATCGCTGCTGACATTTAGACGCTCCAGATGGCAAAATTTGCGAAAATAAAATCAAACTTGAAGAAAGCTGGTCAATTCCTATCTACTAATTTCTACCTGCTATTGTTTAGCGTGAAAAATACATCACAAGCATCACCGCGAATTACGTAAGATGTAGCAGCATTGTTCAGTCATTTGGGGTTCAGCGCAGCGGCTACTACCTCAAATAAGCGGAGTGCAATCATGCTTAAGCGCATTACTTCCCTGTTGGTATTGAGCACTTTTCTGATGTCCCAAGTGGTATCCGGCCAGGATCAAACCGCCTCTACCAATACCTCCGATTCTTCCGCCGTAATTCACTCCGTAACCCGCGAAGTTCTTCTCGATATGGTTGTGCGTGATCGGCACCATCACGCAGTCACCGACATTCGTCCTGAAGAAATCGAGGTTTACGAAGATGGCGTAAAGCAAAAAATCAATGCCTTCCACAACATTGGCGGCGCAGAGCAGTTAAAAACGGAGCAAGAGTTAGAGGCCAACACCGCCCCCGTGGCTCCCACAAACGTGGCTTCCGCCCCAGCGGCGAAGACCCCCGCGCCAAACAAAGCCGCGCCGAAAAACACGGCATCGCATTCGCAAAATCGTCTCGCGCAATTGAATTTTGTATCCATTGTCTTCGCGCAGATCAGTCCCTTGAACATGCCGTTTGCGCATGAAGCAGTGCAGGAGTTTTTGAAGAGCGACAATCTTCCTAATACATACGTCACCGTTTACAGCCTGACTCACCAGCTTGAGATGGTCCAACCCTACACGAGCGACAAAGCAGTATTGGCCAAAGCAGTCGATGCAGCCGCCAAAGGAATCCGTTTAGGTGGGCTCGACATTAATGCGCAGGCGGCGAGTGGCGCCAATTCCAACGTGCAGGCCGTGGCTTCGAATCTTCTCGCAGATCCAAATTTGGGTGTTGGCCAGGCGACCGCAGTAAAGAACGCCGCGCTGGCGCCAATGTCTTCCATTGCCATTGATCCGCTTTGGATGCGCAACGCTGCTTCGCAGGACGTTTCCATCACATTGGGCAATGCTCTTCTAACCCAGGCGGACTTAGTGAAGGGTATTCGTTTCTCCGACAGTCTATCCAACGGCATGAGCAACATGGATGCATTACATGCCATGGTACATAGCCAGGAGAGACTGCCCGGTCGCAAAGTTGTGCTCTACCTCGCGGACGGCCTGATGTTCCCTGTGAATCGTCGCGATGTCGTGGACCAACTCATCAGCTATTCCAATCGTTCGGGCGTCTCCTTTTATACCGTTGATACTCGCGGCTTGAGCGTTGATGACGCGATCACGAAGTCTCTGGCAGAACAGGAACGAACAGCGTCCGAGAGCTCAGTTTCAAAAATCGAACCGAGAACTGCCGTTTTTGAAGATGATGATGTTCAACTTTCGGCAGTCTCTAATGACCAAATGGCCCTTCGGGAATTGGCGGAAGCCACCGGCGGATTTGCCGTGGCCAATACCAACCAGATTGCCGACCCCATGCAGCGTGTGATGGAAGACATCCGCACGCACTACGAACTGGCTTATGCTCCCACGTCCAACGTTTATGACGGCCACTTCCGCAAGATCGAAGTCCGTATCACCCGCCCTCATGTCACCGTGCAAACGCGAAGCGGTTATTATGCTCTGCCCGATCTGGGCGGAGATCAGGTGCAGCCCTACGAAATGGCTGCGTTGCAGGCATTGAACGCGAACCCTGCTCCCGTAACGTTTCCTTATGAAATTTCGCTGGTGCGGTTTAAGCCATCTGCGGACGCCGTAAAATATGAGGCCGCGTTTGAAATTCCGGTTTCCAGTCTGTCGGTGCTCACCGACGACAAAACAGGCAAAGCACATCTGCAGGTTTCACTGTTCGCGCTGGTTCGTAATTCTAACGGCGACATTATCGGAAAGATCAGCCGCGATCTCTCTCGCGAAATGACCATTGCCGATGTTCAGCAACTCTCCGCCGACCACATTGTGTACGCCGAGCCAATGCAATTGCCCAGCGGAAACTACACAATTGATTCCGCTGTGACCGATGGAATTTCCAAGAAGACAACCGTGAAGCACGTTTCTGTCTCCGTTGACGCCGGCAAAGATCTTGGCCTGAGTTCGGTGGAAGTAGTCCGCCGGTTTATGCCATTGAATGGTCCGCGAAATCCGGACGATCCATTTCAACTCGCGAGTGCGCGCGTTCTACCCACGTTCACCGATTCGGCTGCCTCTGGAAAGCCTGTGGCTCTTTATTTCGTCGTGTATCCGGCAAAACTTACTCCAGCCGAAGACCCTAAAGTGACGTTGGAAGTCATGCGTGACGGCAAAGAAGTTGGACGCCAGCCGCTGACATTGCCTAAGCCGGACGCCGATGGCTCCATCCCGGTACTGATGCAAATTTCTCCGTCTCCGGGAAAGTGCGACATCGTAATCAGCGCCCAACAGGGCACTTTAGCAGCGCAATCGACTCTGTCGATGAAGATCGAATAACGGCGGATTTACGCTCGTCAATCGCTACGTTATCCTATTGGCAATGCGTTGCCTTTCGATTGCCTTCCTATTATTTGCGGGCCTGGCGGTTGCTTCAGCCCAGCAAACCGAGCCTGCCCAGTTATTGGGCAGCGCCATAAATGCGCAGCAGCGCGGAGATTACGCCACTGCCATCCAGGACTATCGCGCCTATCTGAAAGCCCACCCGAATGACATCGAAGCCAAAGTCAACCTCGGTGCGGCGCTGGTGCACGAAAACCAATTTGATGCCGGAATCGCCATGTATAAATCCGCGCTTCCTGCGATCACCGAGAAAACTCCCATCCTCATGAACATTGCGCTCGCCTATTATAAAAAGGGAGATTTTCAAAACGCGCACGATCAGTTTGCAGCGCTCAACCACTCCCGCCCCAATGATGTTCGCTTTGCGATCCTTCTCGGCGACACCGACATTCATCTTAAAAAATCCGCCGACGCGATTGCTCTGCTTGAACCGATGGAGCCGGCCAACGCGCAAAATTTAGATTTCGAATATGTTCTTGGATCAGCCATGGTCAGCGGTGGCCGTCGCCGCGATGGCGTGGATCGTTTGGAAAAAATCGCCAAAGCAGGCAATAGCGCAGACACATATCTGCTTGCCGGAGGCACGCTGATCGATTTGAATGAATTTGGGCGCGCCAGCATTGACATGGATGCGGCGCTTCGTCTCAATCCCCACCTGCCGAATATCTATTCCCTCGCCGGCGCCGCACACTATAAAAATGGGGATATCAAAATCGCTGAGGAAGATTTTCGCCAGGCGCTGCAGGTCAATCCCGACAACTTCGATGCCAACCTTTATCTCGGTGCCATTCTCTACAAACGTCGCGACATGGACAATGCCAAGGTTTATCTCGAGCGTGCCGTCAAGATAAAACCCACTGATTTTATGGCCCGCTACGAATCGGCGATGTGGAAGAGCACCGCTGGCCAATATGAAATCGCAGCCCACGAATTAGAAGCTCTTGCGAAAGATGATCCCGCCTGGCTCGAACCCCATCTGGAACTGGCGACTCTCTATTACAAATTGCACCGTCCCCAGGATGGGGCCAAAGAGCGCGCCATCGTAGACCAAATCACCGCCAAGCAGCAGTCTGCCGGTCCTAAAGGCACGCCGTAATTACTATCCACAAATAAAAGTAATTACTGGCCACAAATAAAAAGGACAAACGCTGTTCGTGCATTTTATCCCTTATGCCTGAGTTCTTAGCTGTCCCTACTGACGCTGTGACACAAGTAATTATTTTTCTACAAAGGACTTCAGCCGCGCGAGCGCGTGGTCCCATTGTGTGGACACAACATCCAAATATTCTATGATTCCCTGAATCGGCGCTGGATCGAACTCGAAAAGGCTCTCGCGGCCTCTACGGGAACAGCGGACGATTCCCGCCTGCTGCAGCACTCGCAAATGTTTGGTGATCGCCTGTCGCGTCACTTTGGAGCCTGCTGTCAGCTGCGAAATGGAACTCGGCAATCCGCCGCTCAGTTTTGCGATGAGCGCCAGTCGCGTGTCATCGCCCAGCGCGGCAAAGATCACCGCTTTCGCCGGACGCACACTAAAATTTCTACGCCTTCTGCGCGACATATTGCTCGATATTCTTCATCTGCTCCGCCCATCCGCGATCGTTCATTCGAAATGCCAGCAACCGGCGCTCCGCCGGAACTTTGTCGAATCCGGATTCTGTGACCTTCAACAAGGCGCCACTCTCGGTCTTCTCCAGTCTGAATTCCACCAGCGTCGGTATCTCCTTCGAATAGTTCACCTTCGGATCTATGGCATACGGATGCCACGTAAAGGAAAACAACTTCTCCGGCTCTATCGCCTGTACGACTATTTCCCATTTGAGGTGCTCGTATCCTGGATAAGTTATATGCCCTTGTACCGCCTGCCCCGCCACAAACGGGCCGTCCATCTTTACGCGAAACCATTCGCCAAACTCATTGGAGTCCGTCAACGCGCCCCACACGCGGGAAACAGAAGCCTGCAGCTCGATTTGCTTTTCAACTCGATCGGAATAAATTTCATTCATATATGCAACCTATAGGTTGCATATTAAATGAGGCCGATCATAGATGCAAGAGCGCCTTTTTAATTTTTATTTGGGATTTCCGTGTGCAGGCTAAACGTTGTCGAAACCTAGCTATCTTTCCGATACAGAAGATTCCGCATGGCTTCTCTGCGTGCCTCGTTGGCTTCGCGCGTATTCTTGCGCTCGTCGGCGTCCAGATTTTGTTTAGCGACGCCACCCGCGGACCCTTCTTCGCTGCAATCCGGACAGCGATTGGCGTACCCGGGCTTCCCCGGCTTCAGTTCAAACTCTTCTCCGCAAGCGACACAGGTTTTGATGGGAAAGGCCATTTACATATTCATCATACGATGACATAAATCCTCTTTCCAAGCGGTCGTGCCCTGCTTTTAGTCACCGCACACCATTTATGCGTCCCGCCTCTTTTGCGAGAAGTGGGATAGCGACTGCCGTAGAAGCTATACATACTCGCGATCTTGTTCACAAAATGTTCGCCGTCAATTTCATGTATGATTTTCTTCATTCGGCCTGCATTTTCTCTGAGTTTGAAACGAAGGAGTGGTTTTGGGCGTATCCCTCCCAGCAATCGGCGAACAGAAAATAGGCGTACCAGCCGCTGATTTTGCCTCGCATAGGACGCCGCTGTCCCGCGAAGACGCACTCAGGCTGATCGCCGCGTCCGACGACGAACTTCCCGCGCTCCTCGCCGCCGCCCACGCCGCCAAGGAGGCATTCAAGCCTGGCTTTATAACTTATTCGCGCAAAGTTTTTATCCCGCTCACCAACCTCTGCCGCGACTACTGCGGATACTGCACCTTCCGCCGCGACCCGGGCCAGCCTGGCGCGCATACCATGTCACCCGAAGAAGTGCTCTCAGTCGCGCGAGCTGGAGAAAAACTTGGCTGCACCGAAGCTCTCTTCAGTCTAGGAGACAAGCCGGAGCTAATTTTTCCCGAGATGCGCGAGACACTACACCACCTCGGCTACAAGTCCACGCTGCATTACCTCGAAGCGATGTGCGAGTTGGTTCTGCGCGAAACTTCACTGTTGCCACATCCCAATCCCGGCTTGCTGAGCGCGGAATGGATCACCCGCCTCGCCGCGGTTTCGCCCAGCATGGGATTGATGCTGGAAAGCACAAACGCGGCTTTACTAAATAAGGATGCCGCTCACGACAACGCTCCGGACAAACTTCCCGCCAGACGCCTGCGCACCATTGAAGAGGCGGGCAAGCAAGGCGTTCCTTTCACAACCGGACTGTTGATAGGCATCGGCGAAAGCCTCGAAGATCGCGTGGACACTTTGCTCGCGATCCGCGATCTTCGCGAACGCTACGGTCATATTCAGGAAGTGATCGTGCAAAACTTCCGCGTGAAGCCGGAAATTCCAATGGCGCATTGGTCTGAGCCATCGCTGGCAGAAATGCTGCGCACGGTTGCCGTGGCCCGCCTATTGATGCCGCGCATGAATATACAGGCGCCGCCCAATCTCACTGGCACTTACCACGATCTTCTCGATGCAGGCATCAACGATTGGGGCGGAGTTTCTCCGCTCACGCCCGACTTCATTAATCCCGAGCGCCCTTGGCCGCATCTCGAGCAGCTCAGACTTCGCTCCGAAGCTAAGGGTCAGCAGTTGGTGCAACGGCTTCCCATTTATCCGGAATTTGTCCCCGCCGCTTTAAAGTATGAGAGCTTGTCGTCGCAAAAGCTGCGTGCAGCGGCCGATTCGCAAGGTTTTGCGCGAACACAGAGGGCCGCATGATCGTCATCTTCACAGGCGGAACCGGCGGCGCGAAGTTTGTAGACGGTATGCGCCAGATTGTTCCGGAAGAAGACATTGCGGTCATCGTCAACACCGCCGATGACCTCGAGTGGTGGGGGCTGTATGTTTCCCCCGACGTCGATTCCATCACTTATATTCTGTCGGGCCTGCTAAGCGAGGAGCGCGGCTGGGGAGTCAAAGGCGAGACCTTCTTCTGCCTGCAAACCATGAAGAAGCTCGGCCAGCCAAGCTGGTTCAACGTTGGCGATCGCGATCTCGCGCTTCACCTCACGCGCACAAAATTGATGCACGAAGGAAAAACGCTAAGCGAAGCGACCGCGCAAATCTCCGCGGAACTGGGTATTCGTTCGCAAATTCTTCCCATGACCAACACCCATGTGGAGACTCGCGTCGATACACCCATCGGCGAACTCAGTTTTCAGGAATATTTTGTGAAACGCTGGTTTCAAGACCCGGTCAACTCCGTGCGCTTCGCGGGAATTGAAAATGCCAGTCCTGCGCCCGGAGTGATTGATTGCATCATGTCGGCGTCGGCAATTCTGTTTGCGCCGAGCAATCCCATCACCAGCATCGGCCCCATTCTCGCCGTGCCGGGAATTCGCAGCGCTCTGAAAAATACTCCGGCGTGCATCGCAGCAATCAGCCCCATCATCGGCGATGCCCCGGTTTCCGGACCCGCAGGAATTCTAATGTCCGCGCATGGATTCCCCGTCACCATCGCGGGAGTCGCTAAAGCTTACGAAGATTTTCTCGATGTTCTCATCGTGGACCATGCAGACCAGGCGGCGGCCGCCGAATTAAGAAAATCAGGCCTTCGCGTGCACTGCACTTCCACGATTATGAAGACTTTGAAAGACCGCACAGAACTCGCGCGTATCACTTTGGCTGCCGCGAATGCGGATACCTCGGCCGCTTCCGGTGGTGCGCCTTCTTGACTGAACAGTTTGTCGATCTTCATTCTGTGATCTTTATTCTGTGATCTTTATTCTGTGATCGTCATTCTATGATCTGCATTTCTTGCCGTTATTTCGAAGTAGCTGAGTTATTACTTAGCCCAGGACGTCAGCCTTGGGAACTTGGATTAAAATGGTCGAGTCCGGATAGGGACGACAACTACATGCTCCTGATTCCTGTAAAAAATCTCGTGAACGCCAAGCAGCGGCTCTCTCTCGTTCTCGATCAGCCCGAACGGACTTTGCTGGCGCAGACCATGCTTCTGGATGTTGTCACTGCGGTCGCCGACAGCAACACCGAAGTTTCGCTCGTCACCAACGATCCTTACACGCTGGAACTCGCGCAACAGTTTCACTTTGAGGTGATTCAGGAAACTTCCAATCCCGGGGAAACGGGGGCCATCGAGATAGCTACGCTTGTCTGTGAAAACCGCGGCATCGAAAGCACTATCGTGATTCCCGCCGACATTCCGCTCATCCAAAGCGACGAACTGGACCTGGTCATCGCCGCCGCGCCGGAAGAAGGCACGGTCATCGTTCCCGCCAGCGACGGACGCGGCACGAACGCCATCCTGCGCAACCCCGCGGGATTGTTCCCGCTGCGTTTTGGTAACGACAGTTTCAAGCCGCATCACGCTGCTGCCTGCGCCACTGGCAAACCATGCATCGTGCTGTCGTTCCCCGGCATTGGTCTCGACATCGATAATCCTTCGGACCTGATCAGCCTGGCGTGCGCCGCCGGAGAAACACGTTCGCAATTGCTTGTCCGCAAGTGGGGATTCGCCAGCTATCCGATCGCCGCAAACTTTTAACGTGACCGCCCGCGCGCCAGAACTCCGCATCATTCCCATTCCTCTGCCGGATGAAATCGTGCCCGGGGACTCCATCACGCAAAAGCTGATGCAGGCATTTGCACATCAAAAATTCAAACTGAAATCCGGCGACATACTTGTCGTAAAACACAAGATCGTGTCGAAAGCCGAAGGCCGTCTGGTGGAACTCGCAACCATCAAGCCGTCGAAGACTTCAATTGCCTGGGCAAAACGTTATGATCTCGACGCACGCGTCACCGAAGTTGCTCTCGCCGAAAGCCGGCGAATCGTTCGCCGCAAGCGCGGCGTGCTGATCACTGAAACCCATCACGGATTCATCTGCGCCAACAGCGGCGTGGATGTTTCCAACGTCAACGGCGGTAAGCATGCGCTGCTTCTTCCTGAAGATCCCGACCGATCCGCCACTCGCCTCCACCGCGAACTGAAAAAGTATTCGGGCATCTCGATCCCGGTCATTATTAGTGACAGTTTTGGCCGTCCCTGGCGTGAAGGTCTTACTGAAGTCGCTATCGGCGTCGCGGGCATGAAATCGCTGCATGACTATCGCAGCCGCCGCGACTCTCATGGCTATCCGCTACGAGTGAGTCTCGAAGCTGTCACCGACGAACTCGCCAGCGCAGCTGGGCTGGTTTGCGGCAAACTCGAGCGCACGCCCGCTTGCATTATTCGGGGCTTCGCTTACGAAAAAGCCAAAGGCAGCGCGCGGGATTTAATTCGTCCTGCAAAAACCGATCTATTCCGCTAAGCTTATTACGTTAGGAGAAGTCATGGCCCGCTCACTTTCGCCAACCGAACTGCAAAACTTCCCTTCTCTTCATTGGACCGAGATCGCTTCGAGCATGAGCGCGCCAGCTCGCGAAGCTCTTGAGATTGTTCTAAGCACGCAAGATGGCAGCGCACTCACCCGCGAACAATCGCTTTTGTTGGCGCATGCAGATGGCGATGATCTCCTTGGCCTTCTTGCCGCCGCCAACGAACTCCGCCGCGAACTTGCCGGCAATCTTGTCACGTATGTGGTGAACCGCAACATCAACTTCACCAATATTTGTTTTGTGGGATGCAAATTCTGCGCCTTCAGCCGCGGCCCGCGCGAGCACGACACTTACTTTCATTCGCCGGAAAAAGTTGCCGAGAAAGCTATCGAAGCCTGGGAACTTGGCGCGACGGAAGTCTGCATCCAGGGCGGCCTGCCGCGCGAACTGCCTCCATTTTTTTACCGCGACATTCTTCGCGCCGTAAAGTCCGCTCTGCCCGCAATGCACATTCACGCCTTCTCTCCTATGGAGATCGTGTACGGCGTCGAACTCACCGGCATGCCGCTCGCTGATTATCTTTCCATGCTGCGCGACAACGGACTCGACACGCTTCCCGGCACTGCCGCGGAAATTCTCGATGATCAAGTCCGCCACGTTCTCTCCCGCAACAAAGTTTCCACCGAACAGTGGAAAGAGGTCATCACGACCGCGCACCGCCTCGGCATTCGCAGCACTTCCACGCTGATGTACGGCCACATTGAGACGCCCGAGCACTGGGTCAACCAGATTCTTCTTCTCCGCGAAATCCAGCAACAAACCGGAGGCTTCACCGAATTCGTCCCCCTCGGCTTCATCCACCAGAACACTCTTCTCTTTCAACAGGGACTTGCCCGCTCCGGCCCTACCCTCGCCGAGCACTTAAAAGTCCATGCCCTCGGACGCGTTCTGCTTGCAGGCGCCATCCACAATATTCAAGTTTCCTGGGTGAAGTTGAATCGCGAGCTCTCACAACTCTGCCTGCACGCGGGAGCCAACGATTACGGCGGCACCCTGATGGAAGAAAATATCTCGCGTGAAGCTGGAGCCACGGCCGGGCAATACACCAGCCCTGAAGATTTTCAGTCTATGATCCTCGAGGCCGGGCGTATTCCCGCCGAGCGCAACACAACCTATACGCGTATCAAGATCAAATCACTGGTCGCCGAACTTACTGCCGAACAATCACTCGAACCAGAATTTGCCTAATCTTTTATTTTCTACTCTGTTCATTTCTACTTGTTGATCATCTCTACTTGTCATCCCGAGCGAGTTGGGATCATTTGTGCAACAAATGATTCCGCAAGTCGAGGGACCTGCTATTTGAAGCCCCCTGGCTTTGCTGCAACTGGCCGTTTTCCGTCGCGCCTAGTCCGACTTTCCCATCTCTCATGCGACAATATTGCACATGACTATTGCGATCCTTGGGGGGACCGGCAAAGAAGGATTCGGTCTCGCGCTCCGTTGGGCCCGTGCGGGCGAAACCATCATCATCGGCTCGCGTACTGCCGACCGCGCTCAGCAGTCCGCCGAAAAACTAAAATCCAAAGTTTCTCAAGCAAAAGCTTCCGGAGCGGACAATGTCGCCGCCGCCTCCGCTGCCGACATAATCGTCCTTACCGTTCCCTTCGAGGGCCATGTTCCACTGCTTAAACAGATCAAGCCCGCCCTCCGCTCCGGCGCAATCTTGATTGACACCACTGTTCCGCTCGCCGCCAGCATTGGAGGCCGCGTCACCCGCACCATCAGCATTTGGCAGGGCTCGGCAGCGCAGCAGGCTGCGGAAATCCTCAAAGGAATTCCCGTGGTTGCGGCATTTCAAAACATCTCAGCGGAATTCCTAAATGGCGATGACGATTTGGATTGCGACGTAATTGTCTGCGGCGATGACGAAAAAGCCAACCAGATTGCCCGATCGCTCGCCGAAAAAATCCCCGGCGTGCGCGCCCTCGATGGCGGCCACCTGGAAAACGCCCGCGTCCTTGAGCAGATGACCGCTCTGCTCATTACACTTAATATCCGTTACAAGGCCCATACGGGTATTCGAGTTACTGGATTGAATTTCAAATAGAACTTGCACAGCGGCTCTTTCGTATCATTCAGCAAATGCCGAGAATCCTGCTCCGTCTTTTATTCATTTTTGCAATCTACCTCGTAGCGTGTGCCTTCATTGGAGTTAGCGTTATGGAGGTTGCTTTCCACCCGTCTCGCCGCCCTCTAACGCTTTTGGATGAGAGCACAATGCAACAGATTACTCAGAAACTTAATGCCAAACTGGACGATGTCAGCATCGTTGCAAACGATCGGATCCAGCTGAAAGCATGGAGTATTCATCCGCGCAATGGTAATGGCAACGCCGTCCTCTTGCTTCACGGCTTGGGCGATAATCGCGCCGGCATGACCGGCTACGCTGAACTATTTCTTCGGCACGGATACGACGTCCTGATGCCGGATGCGCGCGCGCACGGAGAAAGCGAAGGAACCGCGGAAACGTATGGCTTCCTCGAACGCAATGACATCCGCAGTTGGTTCGAGTGGCTGACTTTCACTCAACATCCGCATTGTATTTATGGATTAGGAGAATCGATGGGTGCGGCTCAACTACTGCAAGCTTTGCAAACTGAACCTGACTTTTGCGCGGCAATTGCCGAATCGTCGTTTTCAACTTTTCGTGAAATTTCCTACGATCGCGTCGGCCAATTCTTTGGCGCCGGTCCCTGGCTGGGACGCACAGTTCTTCGGCCCGTGCTAGAACTTGCCTTCCTATACGCTCGCAGAAAGTACAAAATCAATTTCGCAGAAGTATCTCCCCAGGCGGCCGTCGCCGCCACGCAAATTCCCGTTTTTCTGATTCACGGCCTGATAGATGGCAATATTCCTGAACGTCATTCCCGCCGTATTCTTGCAGCAAATAAGAATGTAGTTCTCTGGGAAGTGCCCAATGCAGATCACTGCGGCGCAATCCACACAGCGCCGCAGGAATTTGAATCAAAAGTTATTTCCTGGACCGAAAACTATTCTTCCCATCAGGAAACATTCAGCAGCGTATCCAATCAATCTCTCAATCAACACAATCAATACTAGGTGCGGTGATTTAGTGATCGTCTAGACCGTCCTACGCAGCTCCCCGTGCGAATTGTTGCGGGTTCTGCTCAAACTTATTCTTGCAGTCTTCGGAGCAGAAAGAATATTGTTTGCCGTCGTATTGCGACTGGAACTCAGAGTTGTTCTCGTCCACTTGCATTCCGCAAACCGGATCTTTTGTCATGATTCCTCCTAATAATTCACTACCATTCTTTGGATGCAAACGGACGAAAGGGCTGTCTCCCTCGTAAAATGAATTTCAATTTCGCTGTAGAAACCTTAATGATCCCAGCAAAAACAATCATCCGAGCGAAAAAAATGATCCAAGCGAAAACTCCCTCGCTTGCCATCCGTCATTGTGACGACCATTTCGATTTCGAAAATCGTGTAGTCGCGCACATTCCACCAGTGCTTTCATTTCAATTTCTATCCTTTTTTCATCCAATATTTACTCAACGTTTTCTGCATTTCCTGTGCTTGACATGTGGAAATCGCGTGCGCGAAATTTCGCCAATTCCTTCACATAGCACAACCACTCTCATTTCATCCGCTAAAACTGCAGCTTTCTTCACATCTTCACGAAAAACTTTTCCGCCAACTTCTCTCTTAAAAAAAATCACATTGCACCACAAATGAGGAATTGACCCTTTACCTCTAAGGCGCGTAGATTTTCTTCACTGTTTTACGGAAATGTTTCACAGCGTCCAGCCAAAACTTAAAGTTACCTTTTTAAAAATTCTCAACAGGACCATCCCTTCCCCAAAGGTGGATACAAGATGAGGAAGTTGTCTGCCCAGTGGCATGTGTATCGCACCAGGTTTTTGATCAACGCAAAACAGCTGACCGAAGCGATGACGTTCGTGGATGTTCTTGGCCGGGAGCATCGGGGAAACGCCGGAGATTATCTCGTCGAGTCCTCCGACGGCAGCTTACGGATTGCCCCGCGGGCGATCTTCGAAGATGTGTACGTGGCTCTGGAACCGAATCAAAAGTCTCCGGCAGTCGCAAAAGCCTCCCAGAAAAACAGCTTTCTGCACCCGGCGCCTCTGGTTTCCAGGCAACACGCCTTAAGTTCTGTGGAAAAGGCCAAAGCTTCCTGCATGCAATGAAGGAGAAAGCCAGCATTTACGCTTCATGCGCTTGCTATACAATATGTAGGGATATTCTATTGACAGCCACTACGGGCGGGAGTAATTTTGTCCAACCCAAGGAGATTTACCCGCCTTCGGAAACGAAGGCGGCCCTAAAAGCACGATATCGAAGGTACAGACGAGAAGCTCAGGC
>DASXCC010000041.1:0-19306 GCA_036491415.1 Terriglobales bacterium
CGGAATTTTGAATGTGAATGGCTATTACGATCCGCTATTAGAGTTATTCCAAAAATCGGTCGCGGAAGGATTTTTGCGAAAAGAACACGCCGACATGCTGATGGTCGAAAGCGATCCGGAAAAGCTGCTACAGCAATTTGCTACCTACAATCCCCCGCAAATCGAAAAGTGGATCACTCGCGACGAAGCATAAACCGTAAATTCCGCGATTTCATTAAGGCCAGCGGTTCAACGAATAGAAGTTCAACGAATAGAAAAAGCGGCAGGAATCCCCCTGCCGCTTTGATTTTCTTTTCCTAAAAACTATTTGCCGCGATTGACGGATTTCTTCAATTCCGCGCCTGGGGTAAACTTCGCGACCCGACGTGCGGCAATCTTGATGGTGGCCCCAGTCTGCGGATTACGCCCATTGCGGGCCTTTCTCTGCGAGACTGAGAAGGTTCCAAATCCAATCAGCGCAACCCGGTCTCCCTTTTTTAATGCAGCGGTAATGCTGCCCATCGCGGTATCCACGGCACTGCCTGCCTGTACTTTGCTGATGCCGGCGCCAGCTGCAATCCGATCAATCAAATCTGCTTTGTTCATCGCTTTGTCCTCTTCTCCTGGCCGGTTCCATCTTTCTCGCGCATAGGGGAGGCGCAACTGGGCGAAACGGGAACCTAGCGGCACCATTTAGCTCCGCTTCCGGATGAAAGTCAACTGTGAAAATCCGCGCCGGATGCCGAGTTTGAGTCGTTATGGTGACCGTAGAGAATTTAGCGGGCGGTATTTCCTCAACTCTCCACAATCTGTTCACAACCTCCACAGGTTCTTCACAGGGCTACAGGGTTTGCCACTTGCAGGAAGTACCTTTGCAGGTGCAAAGTCAAAGAGAGGAAGCATGCAGGCGACCAGAGTCCTTACAGAAGTATGTTCCATTTGCGGCGGCTCCGGATGGAAGCAGGTTGGCGACAACGGCGCCCGCCAGGTGACACGCTGTGATTGCCGCGTCAAAGCCCGCCATGAAGTTTTGCTCGCGGCAGCACGCATTCCCAAGCGCTATGAGCATTGCGAGTTCTCGAATTTCGATTATGACGGTCCCCACAAGCCCCTCTTCCCTGCCCGTATGTCTGCTTGCCGATTTGTGGAGGAATATCCGCTGGACAAGATCGGGCTGATGTTTGTCGGCAACATCGGCGTGGGCAAGACTCATCTGGCCGTCAGCATCGCAAAAGCCATGGTCCTGGAAAAGGGCACTCCATGCGTGTTTTACGACTATCGTGATTTGCTGAAACAAATCCAGAATTCCTACAACGCTTCCGTTCAGGTGACCGAACTGCAGGTATTAAAGCCGGTATTTGAAACTGAGGTGCTGGTGCTGGACGAACTCGGGGCCGTGAAACCGACGGAATGGGTTTGGGACACAGTCAGCCTTATTCTCAATACCCGTTACAACGAAAACCGCACAACCATTATCACGACGAACTTTTCCGACCAACCCGCAGCAGCCTTTGCGGGGTCGCTGACACCCACACGAGCCGCTGCCCGGGAAGAAACTTTGGGCGACCGCATTGGCGAGCGCATGCGCTCACGACTGCACGAAATGTGCCGCATCGTGAAGATGGAAGGCACGGACTATCGTCAGCTGCGCAGCGCGAGCTTCCGGTAATTCTGCTTCAACCCTTAATCTTTCTTTTTAATCACCATTACTATTGCTCTGATCGTTACTCCTCTAATCATTACTTCCTTAAAGACCCGCCATGCTGAGCGGAACATCTTATGCTCATGCGCTTGCGCATGATTCTGTGGAGTCAAAGCATCCCTACGCGCATTAACAAACAAAAAATCGATGCAGCGCCGGAAAAAATCTTGACGCTTTTGTAAATATCATCATCTACATACAGACTTCATTCGTCTTTATTCTTATTTTTATTTTTACTTTTGGTTTTAGCTGCGCACTTCTGACTGATCTTGGGGAGTCCGGATGAGCGAAATTTCAAAATGGTTTGAACGTGAGTTCGATTTATCATTTCCGGCCGGGCTGTATCCGAACGTTTGGGCGCGCTTGCGCGGCACGCCGGCAAGGCTCGAAGAATTGGTGCGCGATTGCTCCGCGGAATCTCTGACGCGCCGGCATGGCGATACCTGGTCGGCGCAGGAGAACGTCGGACATCTGCTGGACCTGGAAATTTTGTGGCTGGCGCGCGTGGAAGATTACGTAAGCGGCGTTGAATTGCTGACAGCGGCCGATTTAAATAATCGCAAAACTCACGAAGCCAATCATAACGCGCGAGATTTGCGGGAAATTCTGGCTGACTTTCGCAAAGCGCGTGTGCAATTAGTAAGACATGTCGAAGTATTCGGCGCCGATATGTATGCAAGAACGGCCCTGCACCCACGGCTGAAAACGCCCATGCGGCTCGTGGATCATTTGTATTTCGTCGCGGAGCATGACGACCATCATCTGGCCTGTATTTGGGAGTTGGCGAGCAGGCGCTAACGTTGCCTATTTTGTGGTGAGATCAATTACGGCAAGCGCCGGGTACTGCTGGTTCCAATCCGCGGAAATGTGCTCGAAGGTAAGGCGGAACTCTTTATTCTGAGAAGGCTCGAGCGGTGCGGCGCTTAAATTCGCGAAGTCCCGGTAAGGAGTTCCCGGCCGCACAACCTGTAAAGGAACATCTTCTGTCTGCACGACTTCATTGAGCGAGTTCTTGAAAACAACTTCTATGGTGGCGCTGATAACGGCTTTATCGCCGGCGTTCGCGACCGATCCTTCCACGTAGGTCACGCTCGAACCGATAAAATTTTCCGACGTGACCATGTGAATGTTGGTCAGCTTTAAATTGGCCGCATACGCCGGAGTCACATTCAAACGCTTCTGGCGCCCACCGGGAAAGAACAAAATGACGGCGATCATAACGGCCACAAACAGGAACGCAACGGCGATGGAAATCCAGTTGCGCTTTTCGGTCGATTGGGATTGAAGAAGGCCGTCCATCGCAAGATTCTACTATCGGCGGCTCACGCGCCGCCCACAGTCAGTCCGTCGATGCGAAGGGTCGGACTCGCGACCGAGCCTCGAAATTCCAAATCATTAGCGACCTCAGAGATATTCAGGAACATCTCTTTCAGGTTGCCGGCGACGGTAATTTCTTCGACTGGAAATGTCAGTTCTCCGCCGGAAATCCAAAGCCCTGAGGCGCCCCGGGAATAGTCTCCCGTAACCAGGTTCGCGCCGTGGCCAAGAAATTCGGTGACGTAGAGGCCGTCTTTAATTTCGCCGATAATTTGCTTTGGCGTTTTTGTTCCCGCCTGCAGAAAATAATTTCCCGGACCGATCCCGGGAGTGCCTGCCAGGCCGCGAGAAGCGTTGGCGGTGGTTTGCAATCCTAATTTCTTCGCCGTGTAGGTGTTCAGCAAATACGACTTCAGTACGCCGTTTTCGACAACGACCGTGCGCCGCGTCGGAATGCCTTCGCCATCGAAAGGACTCGTTCCAAACCCACCGACGATAGTTCCGTCATCAATAATGTTGACGCTTTCGCTCGCGATTTTCTCACCGAGTTTTCCAGCTAAAAACGACGCGCCGCGATAGACCGAGTCTCCATTCACGCCTTCGAAAATATGCTCAAGGATCGAAGTAGCGACCAAGGGATCGAATAT
Source organism: Terriglobales bacterium (assembly GCA_036491415.1). Classification (GTDB taxonomy): domain Bacteria; phylum Acidobacteriota; class Terriglobia; order Terriglobales; family Acidobacteriaceae; genus JAICKN01. Next base: position 3,646 of record DASXCC010000041.1, read on the forward strand.
GACCGGCACATGCGCGGTTTTCACTTTGCGCGCGCCCAGACGGCGGAGGGTGCGTTCGGCAGCAATTTTGCCAACATGCTCCGGCGATTCCAGCTTGCTCAAGCTGCGCGCGGTGGAATACCAGTAGTCGCGCTGCATGGCGCCATTTTCCGCCTGCGCGATGGGAACTGCCGCCACCGAACAATATGAACGGCGATACTCGCCGACGAATCCGTGAGAGTTGGCGAGAACTTTGTGGCCAGTAGCGGCGTCGAACGATCCACCATCAGAATTCTTAAGCCGCGGATCAACATCGAGAGCGGCTTTTTCCGCGCGGCGCGCGTAAGCAATGCGCTCTTCGCCGGGCAACGAATATACGTCGGCATAGTAGAGATCGAGATCGCCCGACAACGACCCCAGTTGTGAAGCCTCGGGAATTCCGGCGAAGGGATCTTCGGAGGTAATGCGCGAAAGCTCCAGCGCCGACCGCACCATACGATCGAGGCCTGCACGGGAAAAATCGCTGGAGTGGGTACTGGCCGTACGCTTGCCGTTAAACACGCGCACGCCAATCGATTTCGATCCCGACTCTTTCAGCGTTTCCACCTGGCCCATGCGCACGAGCGTCGAAAACTCATCGCCTTCGCGCACAACGCACTCGACGGCGGTCGCTCCACCGGCCATGGCACGGCGAACGATGTCTTGCGCCAGCTCTCGCAGGTCGGTTTCAATCTTCTGGGATTCTTGATTTAGTGCTTGAGGCATCGTTTTGATTTCAGATCTAAGATTTTTCGATTTCAGATTTTCAACGTCAGATTTCGATTTCAGATTTCAGATTTCAAAATTGAAGAACATGGAGAGTTCAATCTTTGAAATCCCCAGTCTGAAATTCTAGTTTTACTGCATGAAGCCGCCGGGATCTTTCCGCGCTGTACCGCCTACGGTAAGACGATCAATTTTAATCGTCGGAATTCCCACGCCTACAGGAACTGCCTGGCCATCCTTGCCGCAAGTACCCACGCCTTCGTCGAGTTTGAGATCATTCCCGACCATGGATACTCGCGTCAGCACATCCGGACCGTTGCCGATCAGCGTTGCGCCCTTAATCGGAGCCGTCACCTGACCGTCTTCAATCATGTATGCTTCCGACGCGGCGAACACAAATTTTCCATTCGTAATATCCACCTGACCGCCGCCGAAGTTCACCGCATAGATGCCGTGCTTCACGGAACGAATAATGTCCTGCGGATCATCTTCACCGGCCAGCATGTAAGTGTTGGTCATACGCGGCATGGGGATGTCTTCATAACTCTCACGACGCCCATTGCCGGTATTCGACATGCCCATGAGGCGGGCGGAAAGTTTGTCACTCAAATAGCCTTTTAGAATTCCGTTTTCAATCAACACAGTCTCCTGTGTCGAGTTTCCTTCGTCGTCCACGTTCAGCGATCCACGACGCCACGGCATGGTGCCGTTGTCCACCACGGTACATTTTTCGCTCGCCACGCGCTTGCCAATCAATCCTGCAAATGCTGATGTCTGCTTGCGATTGAAATCTGCTTCGAGTCCATGCCCCACGGCTTCATGCAGAAGCACGCCAGGCCATCCGGGACCGAGCACAACTTCCATTTCGCCGGCTGGAGCTTCACGGGCATCGAGCTGCAAAATCGCCTGACGGCTAGCTTCGCGAGCAAAATACTCCGGAGTTTTATCGCCGAAGAAGAAATCGAGGGCCACACGGCCACCGCCGCCGGAGCTGCCCCGGCCGGAAGTCTTGTCTTCTTTGGCAATGACGGAAACACTCATGCGGGCCAGCGGCTGCGAATCTTCAGCAAAAGTCCCATCGGAACCCACGACCAGAATATTGCGCAATTCGTCCGCATAGCTGGCGCGAACTTCCTTCACACGCGGATCACAACTGCGCGCGGCAGTGTCGCTACGCATCACCAGTTCCACTTTTGCGGTGATCTCCGCATCCACCGACGGCAGCGATACAGGATACAAACTTCGCGCTGCTTTTTCCGAGAACCCCATCTTTGGAGTTTTCGACGGGCCGTTCGCAATCAAGGCCGCGGTGCGGGCCGCACGCAAAATCCGCTCGGGCGAAAGATCATCGGTATAGGCATAGCCGGTTCGCTCGCCGGAAATGACGCGTACGCCGCAGCCTGCGGAGATTCCCTGCCCGGCTGACTTCACCATGGATTCATCCACCATCAGCGAAGTCGAGGAAAGATATTCAAAATAAAGGTCGGCATAGTCGCCCCCGGCAGAAAGTGCCGCCGCTAAGTAGCGCTCTAAATCGCGGTTGGTAAGGCCGTATTGTTCAAAGAAAAATTGATTCTGGGTCACAGTCATTGGATGTCCCGCGCGACAGAAAGACTCTGTCGCCTTCATTATCCCACAATGCCAGAATTGCGCTGGAATTAGGAGTTCCTCATGTTTATCTGTCACATACAAGCGGTTCGCGGCGGTGAATGATGACTCCATGACAGCAGAATCCATCAGCCGTGCGCTGGAAGAATTTCTACAGGGATCGCAAAGCGCGATCGTGCGCGAGAACGGCGCCGAACTCTTTGATCTGTCGCAAGCAAAGTATTCCATCACGGGCGAGGTCAACCGATGCTTATTGCATTTGTGGTCGACCGAGCGAAATCTGGTACGCCGCATTATCGACATGGAAGTGAAAAGCGATGTGCTGCGGCTGGCTGTCCAGCGACTAGGACAATCCAAACCTGCAAAGCTGGAAATTTGCCGCCGCCGCGATGTGCGGACTCCCAATGCCAGAAGAATTACCAGGATGGCGTATCGCCATAAGTTGACAAGAATTCTGGAGCGGCACTTCCCCGGATACAAAGTCGGCGAGTTAAAAACATCGGCTGACTTGGAGCGGTCCTTCGGCCCGGTTTATTGCCGGGGACTTTTGCATCACGGGCAATCGGCCTTTGCTGTTTTTGGAGTGAACGAAGAAGAAACCCAATCATCGATTGATGCTGCGCTAACATTCGCCATTTTATGGCTCGATCTATGCCGCCAGAATCAAGCGGGAAAAATGGTATTGGAAGGACTCAAGCTATTCGTGCCCGCAAAAAGCTCAACGCTTACGCGACACCGCATGGCCCATTTGCATATGGGCGCGGCACAATGGCAACTTTACGAATTTGATGAGCGCAGCGATTCGCTGACTACCGTCGATCTTTCCGATCGCGGGAACCTAGCCACGCGCCTTATACAGTTGCCGGACGAAGTGTCGGCCTTGCAACGATTTGCAAAAGATATAGCCCGCATTCGCGCGTGGATGCCGAAAGTTGAAACCGCCGTCCTGTCTTCCTCCGAAATTGCTTTTCGCTGGTTCGGGCTGGAGTTTGCTCATGCTCAATTGGCGCATGATCCCAGACATTTTCAAACAACAACGGAAATTGTTTTTGGATTGGGAGCGGCGAAAAAAGTCCTCTACGATTTGAATGAAGCGGAATTTTTATCGCTGATTCGCAACATTCGCCAGATCCGCCACCCGCATAGCCCACGCAATCATTTGCTATGGCGATTACATCCGGAGCGATGGCTGGAATCGCTCGTCAAGGAGAACGTCAGTGTGCTGCACGAGAAACTGAGCAGTGCTCAAGCGTACTCGCAGATGCCGGCTTTCTCCGCCGCCGACAGAGCAATGATCGACATTCTTGCTTTGACACACCAAGGGCGTTTGGCGGTGATTGAACTCAAGGCCGATGAAGACATTCACCTTCCCATGCAAGGCCTGGATTATTGGTCGCGTGTGGCCTGGCACCACGCCCGTGGTGAATTTCAGAAGTTCGGTTACTTTCCCGGACAGGAAATTTCCTCCGAGCAGCCTCAGCTTCTGCTGGTGGCCCCTGCTTTACATATTCATCCTGCGACAGAATCTCTGTTGCGCTATCTGTCTCCGCAGATTGATTGGACATTAATTGGCATCGACGAACGCTGGCGCGAAGATGTAAAAGTGTTATTTCGCAAACGGTCGAGACCGATCGATTCGCGCCTGAAATTGGCTAGCTAGGAAATATTCCAGATGGAGAATTGCCCGGAGTCTGCAAATTTTCTACTTCCGCCGGTTCGTTGCGAAAAACCCTGGAAATTCCGCGGACGATGCGGCGCAGCGGAAGAGCGCCCGAGGCATCGGCCATAAAAATCTCCCCTTTGCGGGTACCGCGAAAATACCAGCGTTTCAGAATCGCCAGATGCTCCATTACTTCAAGTCCGGATTTTGCTTTCGCTCTAGGAGAAGAATTCAATATGGCATCTACACGCGATTCCATGGATTGCGGCTTGGTATGCTCTTCGGGCTGAATTTGAAATGCAAATGGCCCGGCGATACACCCTGCGTCCACACGAAAGAAATTTACAGCTCCTTTTTCGCAGCACGCCTGGATGATGAGAGCTTTTAAGGTATCAATCCTACGGACCAATTCGGGTAGCTGACTTAATACCGGCTTCAACTTTTCTAGTTTTGCATGTAGCGCGGACGCCTGTTCGAATTCCAGATTTGTGGAAGCCTCATCGCGGTGCAATGAAATTTCTCGCTCCAGAGAATCGCCATTGCTTTCAAAATACTTGCGTACTCGCTCGACTTCGGTTTTGTACTGTTCGTCACTACAACCCTTGAAGCAGGGTGCAAGGCACATCTTCATCTCGGAATAAACGCAGCCGGGGAAACTGGGATCAGGGGTTAGATTTTCCACGCAACGCCGCATCTTGAAAAAATCCAAAGAATCGTTGGCGAACTTTTCCGCGAACACCCGGGACGGGAATGGGCCGAAATAGACTGCCTTTCCCCGTAACTTTCCCAGACGTCTTGTTACCGAAGCCCGTGGATATTCGTTCTCCAGGTGCAGCTTGATTAACGGCGCGAAACGCAGGCGAAGCTTCGCAGAAAAAGTCTCGGGGAAAGTTTCGCGCAGAAGTTTGTAAAGCAAAAACCCTGATTCGAAGTCAGACCCGGTGGGAGTGAACTGCACCGAGCGGGTTCGTTCGCGCAGGTTGAGCCGCTTGCTTTGCTCGATAGGGGGGCCAAGAAGTCTCTCCAGCCTGCGGCGAAGGTTCGCCGTTTTGCTGATGTAGGGCTCGGCCCCGCCCTCCTGGCTGCGTAATAAAAATACCGCTGGCTCCGCAGGAATTGCGGCAAAAAACTCGGCGTTCTGATTCGGAGAAAATTCCAGACTCTGCGCCAGCACAAAATCATTCTAGGCGAGCGCGATAAATCTACATTACAAAATAAAAGGCGGCCAAGGTTGGCCGCCTCAAAAAGTTAAACTCTCAATGTTTACGCTGGAGCCGGTCTTTCGCCGCCTTTGGCCAATCCCGAACGTCCCGGTTCTGGCTTAAGCACCTGTTGCACGCCACCGTCATCCTGCCGGGGTGGAGGCGTGATCTTTGGCAGCTCTTTGCCTTCGATGACCATGCGAATTTCGTTAGCATCCAGAACTTCGCGTTCCAGCAGCGCTAGGGCAATTCTGATGAGGACATCTTTCTCGTCAGCCAAAACCGCTTTCGCTCTATCATAACCTTCTGTGATCAAGCGGCGAACTTCTTCGTCAATCTTGATAGCCGTGGCTTCGCTGTAATCGCGATGTTGCGCGATTTCGCGGCCCAGGAAGATCTGCTCTTCTTTTTTGCCGAAGGTCAACGGTCCAAGTTGGCTCATGCCGAATTCGCAAACCATCTTGCGGGCAAGGTCGGTGGCGCGTTCGATGTCGTTACCTGCGCCTGTGCTCATCTGGCTCAGGAACATCTCTTCAGCAATACGACCGCCCATCATGATGGCGATTTCGGTTTCCAGATAATCGCGGGTGTAGTTGTGCTTGTCATCAATCGGCAACTGCATGGTCACACCAAGCGCCATGCCGCGCGGAATGATGGTCACCTTGTGAAGAGGATCGGAGTACGGCAAGCGAGCTGCGACCAAGGCGTGGCCAGCTTCGTGATAGGCCGTCACCTTCTTTTCTTCTTCGGTGAGGATGAGCGATTTACGTTCCACTCCCATCAGCACTTTGTCTTTCGCAAGTTCGAAGTCATACATCAGGACGGCTTTGCGATTCTGCCGAGCCGCGGCCAATGCTGCTTCGTTCACCATGTTCTCCAGATCCGCTCCAGAGAATCCCGGTGTGCCGCGAGCCAGAACGGAAAGATCGACGTCGTCCGCCAACGGCTTTTTGCGGGTGTGCACTCGCAGAATTTCTTCACGTCCGCGAACATCCGGACGGCTCACGATGACGCGACGGTCGAAACGGCCCGGTCTAAGAAGCGCCGGGTCGAGCACATCAGGACGGTTCGTTGCCGCCATCAGGATGACGCCTTCGTTCGATTCGAAGCCGTCCATCTCAACCAGCAACTGATTCAAAGTCTGTTCCCGCTCATCGTGTCCGCCGCCAAGACCAGCTCCGCGATGGCGTCCAACAGCATCAATTTCATCGATGAAGATGATGCAGGGAGCGTTCTTTTTGCCCTGCTCAAATAGATCGCGTACGCGGCTAGCGCCGACACCGACAAACATTTCTACGAAGTCCGAACCGGAAATCGAGAAGAAAGGAACGTTTGCTTCGCCAGCGACTGCGCGGGCCAACAAAGTTTTACCGGTTCCCGGAGGGCCTACCAGCAAAACGCCTTTGGGGATGCGGCCGCCAAGCTTTTGGAATTTCTGCGCTTCACGAAGGAATTCGATAATCTCGCGAAGCTCTTCTTTCGCTTCATCTACGCCAGCAACATCTTTAAATGTGATCTTCTTCTGTTGCATGGAGAGCAAGCGGGCACGGCTCTTGCCAAACGACAAGGCCTTATTCCCTCCCGTCTGCATCTGTCGAATCATCAGGAACCATAGCAAGGCCAGAACAATGAGCGGAGCCCACGTGGCCAGGACCTGGATCAACCAGCCTCCGTTGCTGGGATCTCGGAAAGTCATCACGACGCCTTTGTCGCTGAGCGTCTTGATCATGTCTGAGTAGCTTTGCGGGGCAGTCAGGAAGAAACCGGAATTGTCGTTCTTGTACTTACCGTGTACATCCGATCCGGTGATGGTAACTTCCTTAACGTTCCCCTGATTAATCTCCGACATGAACTGCGTGAAATTGACTTCTTTATCTTTCGGCCCAGCCTGTCCCGTCCGAATTAGTTCCCAAAGCAGCACAGCACAAATTGCTATGACTACCCAAAAGACGACCGTTTTGACTGTTGAGTTCACTCAAATACTCCCTAGAGTACTTCCAGTTTCCCGGAATACACTCCGTACAGACATTTAGATGCCACACCTAAAATTTTGACTTACAAATAATGATTCTACCTCGCTCCGAGGCAAAAAAGGGACGGAATACACTTATGACAGAAGTCACCAGTTCCGGTTAACTCCCTGTTGCTAAATACGGCAAATTGCGGCCCGTTTGTTCCGCTGTACCCATGCCATAACCGGTAAGAACTGTTTCATCCACCAAAAAGCCGAAATAATCAGGCTGTAACGGCACCCGGCGGGCAGATTGCCGATCAGCCAAGGTCACCAATTTCACCGAAGCCGCGCCTCGCGAGCGAAAATCGCTCATCAGAAATTCCGTGGTAATGCCCGAATGGACTACACCCTCCACCAACAAAACATGCTGATTTCTAATGTCTGGGCCCTGACTGAAGAAAATTTCCATAACGCCAGCGGGGCCGTTTTCCATTTTTGAGCTGTAGCGGGGTTTAATGAACTGGCATATCACCGGAACTTCCATCGCACGCACCAAGTCAGCAGTGAAAATAAAGCTGTTTTCCAGGACGGCAAGAACATGGACGGTTTTGTCGCGGTAGTCCGCGGAAATCTGGCGGGCCAATTCGCGCACCCTCTTTTGGATCTGTTCGGTTGAAATGACGGTGCGCATCTGCCCCTTCACTGGGTCAGGCATGGAGTTTCGGTCTCCTGTTTAGGATCTCCCGGTCAGGGAGATTTCTTCAATCTTCACGGCGCTGCTGGTCCCAATTTTCGAGCGCAGATGCGCTGGTGGGGGAAACCCGCGCATCCACACAATTTCACTGCCACTTACAATGACCGGCCAGACTTTTCGTTGCGGCCCGGTCACGCGTTTTTGCTGCAACAATTCCTTGATCTTTCTGGGAGCCTTGGTATGCGCGGGCCAGAAGCGGTCTCCTTCGCGCCAGTTCCTCACCTGAAGTTTTTGCGCAAGCAACTGCGCGTCGATCAGGTTTTCGAAATCTTGGGCATTATAGCTCTCCACAGAAGCAGCGGGGATTAACGATGCGTGGAACTCAGCTTGAATCTCTGTAATCGCTACACGCCCGGGAATCGAGAGAGCATATTCAAAGCTTGCACTGTCCGAAATTTGGACACCGTTTTCGGGATCGTTTCTAATATCGTTTTTAACATCAATATCAATAACAATTTTACCGGCGCTTTTACTGACGGTTCCGCCCGGCAAAGGAATCGGCCCGCGCGCCGCCGGATCACGAACTAATTCCAGAACTTTTTCGACGTGATGAAAATCCAGGCGCATGCTCTGCGCTTCGGCGACTGCACGAATCAATCGGCGCTGCAAAGCGAGAGGCAGCGCTAGCAGTTCCGTTGCATTGATCGCATTTGAATTGGCGCGCTTTAAAGAAAGCGCGCCAATTTGCTGTGCCCAATATTCTTCCTCCGCACGGGCAATTTCCGCGGTGTCAGCCAATGTGCTGCGAACAGACGGATTTAGGTTCTCCTCAAGCCACGGCAGCAGGTTTTTCCGCACTCGATTGCGGGAATGCTGTTCGTCCTTATTACTGCTATCATCGCGCCAGCTTTGCTGGATTTCGTTTAGAAAAGCTTCGAGTTCTTTTCTGGAGATTCCCAACAGAAGCCGAACAATTGTGGCGCCGTTCTCGCCGACGCTGCGCTCAGGATAAATTCCCGCCAGTCCCCGCGTACCCGCGCCGCGCATCATTCTTAAGAGAACGGTTTCCGCCTGGTCGTCGAGAGTGTGGGCTGTGGCGATGCGGTTTACAGCATTCTTATTTAATAGCCGCTCGAAGAAGTCGTAACGCAGCTTGCGGCCTGCAGCTTCAAGACTAAGATGTTTTTCCTGTGCGCACGTTTTTACCGCGGCGGACTCGGTGAAAAGCTCCAGCGTATGCTCTTGCGCGAGTTTCTTTACGAACTCTTCGTCACCGTCAGCTTCTTTTCCGCGAAGCTGGTGATTCAGGTGTACTACGGAAAGAACAATCCCGAGTTCATTGCGCAATGCCAGCAGCAAGCGCAGCAGCGCAACGGAATCTGCACCGCCGGAGACCGCCACACCCACGCGGTCGCCCGGCTGAATCAGCCGTTGCCGCCGGATGTCTCCCAATACTTTTTGGATGAACGAAGGCACTGCCAACATGGTACTCCGGCCAGCGAACCTTCAGCCAAGCAACCGGTTCATTTCTGCGAAAGAAGGCGCGCCTTCGAGTGCCGTGTAACTTCCGGAGATTTTCAGTTCTGTTGCGATCCTTTGCAAGTGGCCCAGCGTTCCGCGCATGACGCTTGAACCCAGGCTGACTCTCGCCACCTTTAACTTCTCCAATTCAAGAACCGGAGGCGCACCCGGCCCGCCAAGAATATTGATTGGGAACTTCAGATCCTGGACGAAGCGGCGAATCGTCTCCACATCTTTCACGCCGGGAATAAATAAACAGCTGGCTCCAGCATCGCGAAAGGCGACGAGCCGCTGCAGCGTACGTTCATATCTTTTGGCCGCCTCGCCAACCTCCAGCAGATAGATATCCGTCCGCGCATTCAGCACCAATGGAACGCCCGCATGATCGGCAACTTCCCTTACGGCGCGGATTTTTTCCAGTTGCAATGACAAAATCCACCAGCGGATTAGCGTCATCTCCCGTAGCGTCCTCAAGATTTAATCCCACGGCTCCGGCTTCGAGCACTCCGCGCGTCGTATCAGCAATATCTTCCGGACGATCGCCATATCCGGCTTCCACATCCGCCGTCACCGGAATATTCTCGCAACTGACGATTCGCTGCACCGCCGCCAACATCTCCGCTCGAGTGATCTTTTGTCCATCCGGATATCCGAGGGAAAATGCGATGCCTGCGCTACTGGTAGCAAGCGCCGGAAATCCCGCTTGCTGAATGATGACCGCACTGGCTGCGTCCCACACATTTGCCAGCCCCAAAATTTTTGCTTCGTGGTGCATCTGCAAAAACGTCGACGCCTGTTCTTTCAACGACTTTTTGTCTGCCGGACTTTTCATTCCACCCTCAAATGGTGACCTTGCGGTCGAGCAAACTTCGCTGGTCTGGCAACCATTTTAATTGCCTGCTCACGGCTTTGCCGCGATACCATAATGAATGGAATGACCGCTTCGCCTGCCCATGTGACCTTAGCCCCCGACTCTCCTGAGACGCGGCGCTACAACAAGATGCATCGCTGGCTGGAAATCAGCGACTTTCTGGTTGGGCTTTTTCTCATCATTCTGCTTTTGGCCACCGGATGGACCGGCAGCCTTCGCGACCTCGCATACCAGGCCGGAGGCCAGCACTACGTTGTGGCTGTGGCGCTTTATATAACGATGCTGCTGGTGCTCAGCAAAATCATTGGCCTCGGCTTTTCGTATTACGGGTTCCGCCTGGAACACAGTTTTCACCTCTCCAACCAAAAACAGCGCGGCTGGATTGTGGATGAAGTCAAAGGATTCGCCGTCAGTCTGGTCCTGGCGCTTTTAGGCACTGAACTGCTTTATTTTCTGATCCGCGAATTTCCCCAGCACTGGTGGATTTGGATGTGGGCCATGTTCACCGGCTTTTTCGTTCTTATGGCGCAATTGGCTCCTGTCGTACTATTCCCCATCTTCTATAAGTTCGAGCCGTTGCAGGACGAAGAATTGAAGACGCGCCTTATCCGCCTCGGAGCACACTCCGGCACGCGGGTGCGCGGAGTTTATAAGTGGCACCTCTCCGAGAAAAGCAAGAAGGCGAATGCCGCGCTTACGGGAATTGGCAATACGCGCCGCATCATTCTTGCCGATACATTGCTGGAAAATTATTCATCCGATGAAATTGAAGCCATCCTGGCCCACGAGCTCGGTCATCAGGCGCACCGCCATATTTTGAAGATGATTGGCATGCAGGCGGTAATCACCCTGGCCGGATTCTGGATGGCGAACTGGGCGCTTCATTATGCAACCGATCGCCTGAAGATGTTTACCGTGCTATCGGATTTCGCCAACTTCCCGCTGCTGATTCTCGTCACCGCCGTGCTTTCTTTATTACTCATGCCGGCGATGAACGCATTTTCCCGCTACTGCGAGCGCCAGGCGGACCGCTACGCCTTCACCACGATTGGCAACATCAGTCCTTTTATTACGTCGATGAATAAACTCGCCGAGCAGAACCTGGCGGAGAAGACTCCGTCGAAGTTTGTGGAGTGGTACTTCCATTCCCACCCGGCGATCTCGAGCCGTGTAGCGGCGGCAGCAGCCTGGGCAAAAGCCAACGCATAGCTTTAAAACCATTTAAAAATCTGTCATCCCAAGCGCAGGTCATTTTCGCGCCTAGGTCGTTCCGAGCGTCTGTCATCCCGAGCGCAGGATGAAAACTCGAAGAGTGTTCATCCGAAGTCGAGGGATCTTGTGTTTAGGATCTTGTGTTTGGGACCTGTTACAAGCCAGACTTGTCGCCCGAAAGAACAAACGAATCAGCCACGCATCCTTAAAATCTCTTCCACCCGGCGCAGATCATCTTCGGTATCCACGCCGACGGTGTCGAAAGGCGTCTCTGCCAGGGAGATGGAAACGCTATTCTCCAGAAAGCGCAATTGCTCAAGCCGTTCGCTGCGTTCCAGAAACGACTCCGGCCATTTCACAAAGCGATCCAGCGCGGGCTTGCGATAGGCATAAAAACCCAGGTGCTTGAAGTATGTGGGATTGGTGCCGTCGCGGTCGTGAGGAATAGTCGCGCGGGAAAAATAGAGCGCCCGGTGATTGCTGTCGCTCACCACCTTCACGGCATTGGGATTGGACACATCCTCGGGAGAGCAGCGCGTTTTCAGCGTGCCGACGAGAATAGACTCGTCTTTCATTAGTTCGATCAAAGATGATACGTGCTCGGGCCGTGTGAGCGGTTCATCGCCCTGAATGTTCAAGTACACATCCGCTGCCATCGCTCCGGAAATTTCGTGTACACGCTCGGTACCGCTGCGATGCGCGGACGAAGTCATAGCGGCCTTCATCCCGTGCTGCTGACAGAAATTCAGGATCTCCTCCGAGTCCGTGGCGACGATGGCGTCCGTCAGTAATGCGCAGGCGCGTGCGGCCTGGTAAACCCGCGAGACCAACGGCTCTCCGCAAATGGGGCGCAGCATTTTTCGTGGCAGACGGGTCGAAGCGAGGCGCGCAGGGATGACGGCGATGACTTTCATGGTTGGATAGGCTGAATGGATAAATGGATAACGTGTTAGTGTCCATTTTCGCGGACCGCGTGGCAAGTGGAAGTAGAAATAAAACTTACTGCTTGTCATTAGTTATTTGTCGTTAGTCGTTGTCATTGTCGTTGTCATTCCGAATGGCTTCGCCATGTGGAATTTGCTGTTCCCAAAAAAATCCGATTCCTCGCCAAAACAAGGCTCGGAGTGACAAGTTATGAATCCCTCAGGATAAATCTGGATTTTGAGAAGTTTGACACTATGTTTCCGCGACTTTTAGAATCGAACATCGAGATGCGGCAAGCCCCGCCCTCGCGGAACTCCGATCCGGCCAGCTCCGGCCAGCATCTGTTTCCTCTACAGTTAGAATCACACCGTGGCGGTGTAGCTCAGGCGGCTAGAGCGACGGTCTCATAATCCGTAGGTCGGAGGTTCGAGTCCTCCCGCCGCCACCAGATTGCTAATGACAGTAAATATGACTTGTACTGGATTGCGGCAGGTTTGGTATCTCCCAGCAGGTTTGGTATCTGCCCATTCTGTTGTCGATCAACTTTGGGCGACGCTATCAGCCGCACGGTAGTAGTCCTGCTGGCTGTGTATCGCTGCTACGCCTATCCCTCGTAACCAGGAGGCGCTACAAATCCGCCCAGTACCTGCGCCAGCAGTTTCGCAAAAATAATTGGCGTGGCGTCTTCCCAATACGGTCCCATAATTTGCAGGCCGACTGGCAGGCCATCCTTGTCACGTCCAACCGGAGCTATTGTGGCCGGGCATCCAGTTAATGTCGCGTGTGCGATCCAGCGTTCCATATCGTCATAAGCGCGCGGCCCTCTCACTGTCATAATGGTCCGCTTGTCATGCGGTTCGCTGTGGTCATGCAGAAATGCGGAGGTGAAAGCCACGGGAGATAAGAACACGTCGACCTCATCGAAATAGTTCTGCCACTGCGCACGATATCCCAGCCGACGGAAGTTTTGCTGTTGCCAGTCGGCAAAGCTAGCCAGTCCGGGCAATACTTTGCCGCTCGCTGCCGCCTCCTTCCGCTCTCCATCTTGCTGCTCTGCAGGCTCAACACTAAACGTGAACGCATCCAGGAGGAAATTGTAATTCTGATACAGCTCTTCAATCTTGAAGCCAGCGGGCCAACCGGGTTTCAGCTTTGCCCCCGCTTTCTCAAGCTTCTGGATCGTAGTCTCCAGCACTGCTTTGGTCTCTGGAGTCACTGGGCAATATGGATCGTCGAGTATATAGCCGACACGAAACTCCTGCAGGCTTTCGTGTCGCGCCGGGGGCGCGTCCCATTTCCATGCTTTCGCGGAGTAGCCCGTTGGACCGCCCAGAAAACGCAAAGCTGCAAGCAAATCTTCCGCGCTACGCGCCAAAGGCCCACCTACAGCCAACAGAGTTGAGAAACCTGGATTTTCGTGCTCCCCGCCCGGTAAGTGTCCCTGCATGTCTACCAGATCCAGCGTCGGCTTGTGCCCGTACACGCCGCAGAAATGCGCCGGTACGCGAATCGATCCGCCGATGTCGCTGCCCACACTCAAATAGCCGAGGCCCGCAGCAAGTGCTGCCGCCGAACCACCGGACGATCCTCCTGGCGACCGTTTAACATCCCAAGGATTATTCGTTGTGCCGTAAATCTGGTTGTAGCTCTGCCAATCGGCCAGCCCCAGCGGAACATTCGTTGCCCCAATCAGCACGGCACCCGCGCTCAGGAACCGAGCCACCACCTCCGAATTGCTCGGAGCCTTGGAAGCTTTCAACGCCGGAATTCCCCAAGTACAAGGATGTCCCGCCACCGCAAAACTTTCCTTCACATGAACAGGCACGCCGTGAAGGACGCCGAGCGATTTCCCGCTTGCCTGCACTTCGTCCGCGTGCTTTGCCCGTGCGAGTGCTTCTTCGCGAAGCTGATACGCAAATGCATTCAGTTTCGGATTGTATTTGTCGATCCGCGCGAAGGTTTGTTGTGTTAGTTCGAACGAAGAAATGTGCTTCTTGCGAATCGCCTCAGCGGCTTCCAGCGCGGACGCAAATTCCAGGCGGCCAATAGGGCTTGTCGCCCGACTGGAGGCGGGAACAATAACATTCGCGTCGGCGTTACGCGCTTCGTGGGCTATGCCTTTTTCGGCAAAGGTTGGCAAACCCGCCGCCAGACCTAGAGTCACAGTGCTGACAAAATCTCGTCGATTCATGCGTGAATGATACCCCTGACGCCCAATTGATGGACTAATTCAAGATCGCCCTACGCTTTAGAGAAAAGTGGAGGGACGAAATGGATTTCCTGGAACCTCGAAGTCGCTCAACTCACTGGAACCGGAACGACTTTGCGAGAATTAGCCTTGCATGATGCGGAGCGCGATCGGCACATTCAACAATCGAGTCCCCATCGTGGTCAGCCGACAGTCTCTACAGAGACCACTTTGCCCAAGCGCACAACTCGACCCGCCGCAATTTCTCTCCAATCCGTTATCAAATCCGCAAAAACAATCGAAACGATCACATAAACAATCACGGAATAGCTGCCTGCCTCAATGCCCAAGTGGTCCAGACCAGGAAGGTGACTGAGAGCTCGACTCATAACAAAAACCACCGGTCCAACCGCATAACCACGGGCCATCCACCGGCGATGCTGCTCAATCTTCCCTCTGCGCGCGGCAATCACCGCAGTAACTGTGCAAAGAATCCATACGCTCGCCTGCGTTGTGGCGCTGTACCGAAAAAACGCAGGATAGTGCCAGGCGAGAACAGGTGCCAACACGCCAGCCACAAGCACCGAACCGAGATAGGTCTTGCCCAATAATCTGTGCCGGACAATATTTCTTTGCCTCAAGCGCGAAGAGAATTGCATGGGACCTATAACCAGCGCAACCAATCCCGCGGCGATGTGGGGAAAGAGAAGCCAACGCTGCGAATACAGCAGGCTATGAAGCGGGTGCGCTGGACTCATCATCGGAATGCTGGTGAACAGGAATGCCACCAGCGCCATCAATCCGAAGACCACCCAGAACACGGTTTTCTTGAAGCTGCCAGCTGTTGCACGCATGCCGTCTCGATGCGTTTGGGGATTTTGAGTGTCAAGTGCGCTTAGCGTATTCAGAAGATCCCTCCAGAGAACGGCATCGATACCATTGCCGAGCTATGTGCGTCTGATCGGATCGTGAGGAGCGGCGCGAGGATCGATGGCAGTATTGTGGCCGCTGGAAATCTGCCATTCGCCACCGCCTTTTACGGTAACGAGAGTCAGGCGGTCGACTACTCCGGTCATTCGTTGT
>DASXCC010000042.1:0-7190 GCA_036491415.1 Terriglobales bacterium
GGCTGGGGAATACGTACAGTAGCTGCCGGAGAATCTCGCTACAATCCGCTCTCTTATCACAATGGTTCCGTCTGGCCACACGACAATGCACTAATCGCCAGCGGCATGGCGCGATATGGATTCAAAGAACTCGCTGGAAAAATCCTGCTGGCTTTGCTCGATGTGAGCGCAAGCGTCGAATTGCGGCGCTTGCCGGAATTATTCTGTGGACTGGAACGGCGCAATGGCGAAGGTCCTACTCTTTATCCGGTCGCATGCTCTCCACAAACATGGTCGGCTGCCGCCGGATATCTCGTGGTGCAGGCTTGCTTAGGAATTTCCGTGCACGACGGCGAAAAGAAAATCGTTCTCGATCAACCTTATCTGCCGGAAGGTATTCCGCAGCTACTCATTAAGGGTTTGCGCAGCGGCGACGATTCCGTGGACCTGCAACTGGATCGCAGTCATAATTCCGTTGCGGTACGCATACTCCGCAAGCAAGGGAGGCTTGAGATTGTGGTGAAGTAGGTGCTTTCAATGCCTTCCATTTCAATTTTTTAATAATCCATACGGACTCGCCAAATTTGCTTTAAAGCATGTTTCCCTTGCATCTACAGGCAAGACGGGATGGAGCTAAAACCTTAGGAGGGATACGATCAACACTGGAATGATACCTAAAACCACGATGAGGCCCCCTATGAGATTCTCAAGCAGCGCATTTCGCAAAACATTAGTCACTCTCGCCTGTTCGGTGTTCCTGCTCAGCACAATGGCTTGGGCAGCCGACGATTCGAAATCTGATATTGATAAACGCCTGGATAATTCAGCGGACGTGCTGACTCAAATCATGGGCACCCCCGACAAAGGCATTCCAACGAAGGTTCTGGATTCTGCGCAATGCGTAGCGGTCGTTCCTTCGATGATTAAGATCGCCGTAGGTTTTGGCGGACGGCATGGCAAAGGCGTAGCCACCTGCCGAACAGCCCATGGCTGGAGCGCACCCGCGCCGATTACGATTACCGGCGGAAGCTGGGGATTGCAGATTGGTGGCGAAGCCATTGACCTCGTCATGCTCGTAATGAACCAGCAGGGCATGGATAACCTGCTTGCCAGCAAATTCAAGATTGGCGCCAATGCTTCTGCTTCTGCCGGTCCGGTAGGACGTGATGCTGCCGCTGACACCGATTGGAAAATGAAGGCCCAGGTTCTTACTTATTCGCGTTCGCGTGGCATCTTCGCTGGCGTGAATCTTGACGGCGCAGCCATTACCCAGGACAAAGACGAAACTCGCATCCTTTATGGAAAGATGATTTCGTTTGACGACCTTCTCAATGGCAAAGTAGCTCCTCCGCAATCGGCTTCGACCTTCCTCGGAACGGTCCGCAAGTATGCGACGGAAGCACGCGAGCAGGGTGCGGTCACAACGCCTGCTTCCAACGTCGGACAATAACGAACCTACTTCGGGAAAAGCCAGTTCTTCGGAACTGGCTTTTTTCTTTACAGAAAATTGTCTTTCGTATCGGAGCTTTACGATGGCAACGACAACCGCAACATATAAGAGGACATCGAAGTTATCCATGTCCCAGCCGCAGGACAATTCGCATGGAAGCTCGTCGGTCACATCGTCCGAACCTCAAATACTGATGCCGGAGCAGGAGGCGCTTTATCGCGAAGTGCTGATTGCCCTGGAAGAACGGAAGGTTCCCTACACAGTTTCGGGAGCTTTCGCGCTTCGTGAATACACCGGAATTTGCCGCATGACGAAGGACTTGGATTTGTTTCTCACTGCAGAAGATTCCGTCGAGGCGCTTCAATATTTGCAAAAAAAAGGATTCAACTGCGAAGTTTGTGATCCCGTGTGGCTTTCGAAAGCCCACCGCGATGGATATTTCGTGGACCTCATCACCGGCATGAGCAATGCGGCACTGGTAGTCGATCCTTTGTGGATTCAGAGATCGCGTCCTGCGACGATTGTGGACATTAAGACGCGCGTACTCGCCCCCGAGGAATTGCTGTCCTCCAAGCTTTTCGTTACGCGGCGCGAACGGTTCGATGGCGCGGATATCGCCCATGTGATCTATGGCACGCATGGCCAGATCGAATGGAACCGTGTGCTGGAGTTGATCGGCGAGCACTGGGAGATGCTGTTATGGGCATTTCTCTTCTTCCGTTACTCCTATCCGGCACAAACGGATTACGTTCCTGCGTGGTTGTGGCGTGATCTGCTAGGGCGGTTTAGTTCCGCCATCGCGGGCGATAACAAAGATGCTCCATTCCGCGGCAGCCTGGTGGACGACAACATGTTTGCTATCGATCTGCAAGATTGGGGCATGGCAAACATTCTTGAGGACTATCGCGCACAGCGACTTTCACGAATTAAAAAAACGACACAAAACCAATGCGTTTAAGATTTGCATGAGAATTGCCGCCACAGCCGATCTTCATTTTTCTCCGCAGCGTCAAATCATGCTGCATGAACAGTTGAGTCGCGTGCGCGATGAAGCCGATCTTTTAGTCCTCGCCGGGGATCTCACAAATTTCGGACAGCCGGCGGAGATGGAACCCTTGTTGAATACGATTATTCGCATTCGCGTACCAACTGTCGCCATCCTGGGCAATCATGACTATGAAAGCGGCCAGGAACAAGAATTGATGCGCATGATGAACTCGGAAGGCCTGAAAGTTCTGGACGGCAGCGCTTATGAACGTGACGGTGTGGGCTTCGCCGGCACAAAAGGATTTGTCGGCGGCTTCGGCCGTGGCGCTCTTACCGCATTCGGCGAACCGGAGATCAAAACTTTCGTTCGCGCTTCGATTGACGAAGCTTTAAAGCTGGAACGCGCGATGTCGCAATTACGCACCAAAAAACGGGTTGTGGTGCTGCACTATTCCCCCATCGCGGCAACCGTACAAGGCGAAGCGCCGGAGATTTTCCCGTTCCTGGGAAGTTCGCGTCTTGCGGAGGTGATCGACCGTCACGGTGCAGACTTCGTTGTTCACGGACATGCGCACAATGGCACGCCGGATGGCGCCACCACGGCGGGCGTTCCCGTCCATAATGTCGCTATCACGCTTCTGCAGGCGCAAAAGCCATCCATGTCATATCGCATTTTCGATGTATAAAGGACCTCGTCGCTGCGTACAAAGGCCCTCTTTGCAATATAGGACGCTACGCTGCCAATCTCATCCATTTGCCGCACCGGATTACAGAACAATTTGGACGCGTTTACAGATTTGACCGGATGGGAAAATTTCAGGCCAAGCCTCAAAGTGGACTCTGGTTAAGCGGTGGATGTTAAAGAAATAGTCGTCCGCATCTCCCATGGAGGAAACGCATGTACACGATTCTGGTCGTCGTTCTGGTTCTGCTTCTGATTGGCGCACTTCCAGCGTGGCCCTATAGCGCAGGTTGGGGATATTACCCCAGTGGCGGGCTTGGCTTGATTGTTTTAATTCTCCTGATTCTGGTTTTAGCAGGCAGAGTCTGATACGACAACGATCATAGAAATTAAATCAGCGAAATGAAATCTGGGGCTGCTCATTTATATTGTGAGCAGCCCTAATGCTTTTAGAAGAAAACATTTCGCTCGCGCCCCTGACGACCTTCAAAGTCGGCGGCCCTGCCCGATTTTTTATCGAAGCCATCACAACGGAAGACGCTCGCGAGGCGGTTGATTTCGCACATTCCAAAAATCTTCCTTTGTTCGTGCTGGGCGGGGGCAGCAATCTGGTGGTTTCCGATAAAGGCTGGCCCGGGCTCGTATTAAAAATCGGCATTCCCGGAATTCGGGAAGTCTCGAAATCGAATGGAACTTTATTTGAAGTCGGGGCCGGCGAGGAGTGGGACAAGTTTGTTGGCCATGCCGTCGGCAAGAAATATGCAGGCGTAGAGTGCCTGAGCGGCATTCCCGGCAGCGTGGGCGGAACTCCGGTGCAGAATGTCGGTGCTTACGGACAGGAAGTGGCTGAGACGATCGATTCCGTACAGGCTCTGGAAGTCGAAACTTTAAAAATCAAAGAGATTGCCAAACAGGATTGTGGTTTTTCCTATCGCACAAGCATTTTCAATTCCACGCAACGTGGGCGTTACATCATTTTGAAGACAAAGTATTCCCTGCGATTGAATGGTGCGCCAAAAATTGAATACGCCGACCTGAAAAAATATTTTGCCGGCTGGAGCGAGAAGCCTACTCTTGCCGATGCGCGCGATGCCGTCCGGAAAATTCGCGCCAGCAAAGGCATGCTGATTACGCCGGACGATCCTGATTGCCAGAGTGCGGGGTCGTTCTTTAAAAATCCTATCCTCTCCGCGGAACAGCATGACGAACTGATACGCCGTGCAGCCATCAAAGGGTTGCAGGTCCCCAGTTACCCCGCCTTGGAAACGCAAAAGAAAGTTTCCGCCGCTTGGCTCGTGGAGCACTCGGGATTCAGCCGGGGATTTATCGCGGGCCGGGCCGGCATCTCACGCAAGCATGCGCTGGCCATCGTCAATCGCGACAACGCCACGGCCGCTGACATCATTGCCCTGAAAGAAGAAATTCAAAGCCGGGTGAAAGATATTTGGGGTGTGCGGTTGGAGCCTGAACCGGTCATGGTGGGCTTTTAAATGGTGGGCTTTTAAATCCGAATTCCGCTATTTTCGTCCACTGCTTTTACTTATCTTTTACTTAATATTTGCAAACTAAACTTTTCTGCGCGTTCCCTGCTTACGAATTGGCGATCTTGGCGGCTTCCTGGAAGATGCGCATGAACATTGGGCGGGTCAGTTTTCCGGTTTGCGTGTTCTGGTTCGACGGATGGTAAGAGGCGAGCAGCACCCTGCCATCCGGCATCTTGTATTTCGCTCCATGAGAAAAGACGTATCCGGTTCGCGTGGTCACTAATCCTCGCCGCTTCAAAAAGTTTAGGTAGGCATCGAAAGCGATTTTTCCCAAAGCCACAATCACCTTTAAATTCTTCAGGCCATCGAGTTCACGCTCAAGATATGACGCGCAGTGCGCCAGTTCCTGCGGCAGCGGTTTGTTGTCCGGCGGAGCGCAACGCGCAGCGGCAGTGATGTATAGATCTGTAAGCTTGAGGCCATCGTTGCGGTCGGTCGCCGTAGGCTGACTCGCGAATCCGCAATCGTACAGAACCGGATACATGAATTTCCCCGAGGCGTCTCCGGTAAATGGCCTGCCGGTACGGTTCGAACCGTGCGCGCCCGGGGCCAACCCCAAAATCAGAACGTGGGCATTCGGATCGCCGAATCCCGGCACTGGCTTGCCCCAATATTCATGGTCGATGTACGCACGCCGCTTCTCCAGAGCGATCCGTTGCCGATACTCCACAAGCCGCGGACATTTCGTGCATGTGATGACTTCAGAGTTGAGTTGAGTAAGCCAGGAAGGAAGAGCCATGGATTTCGATGCGGACACGCTGCTCGCGAACTGTTAACTCTAGCAGATTGTGAAGACTTCGAAATTAAGAGGACTCAAAAAAAGCATGAATCCAAAGCAGGTTTCTCGACTGCGAAAAATGCATAAAACATGCATTTTCCCTTCGCTCGAAATGACAAGATTTTTAATGACGTTAATTCGACTGTTGCACTTGCATGGATTCATCAATCGTAAACTTGGAGGGCGAACCGCCGTCGTTGCGCGTAGCGGTCACTTGGAATCCGGAAGAAGTCGTTTCGATGTCGTAAGTAAACGGAGGACGTTCTTTGGAGATTGTGATGTACTTGCCTGCCGTCAGTTCATCCATCGATCCGTAACGGCCTTCAGAGGCCAAGTATCCGCGCTCGGCGTTGGCGAAGCTAACAAGGTCGTTTTGCACGCCAATGACGTTGGCCACCGCTTTCGGATTAGGAGTCTGCCCCACCGCGGCCGAATCGCTTTTCAACTGGACTGAATAGAGATATAAAACGATCCCCGCGACAACCAGAACTGCGCAAAATCCAAAGGCCCGGCCCATAACTTCTCCTCATACCATTGCATCGCTTAGGAGAGGCCCGGGCAAGTGACGAGAGTGTAGGGGCGGAAAGTGCGGGGAATGCGATATGTTCATGAGCCCGAGAAAGAATCGTCCGGTCCATCGCTAGGGCTTCTTGACCTGGTCCATTAAATAAAGAGTCGCGCCCAGAGTCACAATATAACGCAGGATGGTGAGTTCAGTTTTCACGATTGGGAAGTGAGAATTTTATCGTAGGAGTGCATTTTCGTGCGCGACGTGTGCTGCGGAATGACGCGTTCTGCAGAATATGATCTAAATTGAGGTTCCCTGGCAACGTTAATCAGATCAGTGCCTTCTGCTGTAACGGACTATCCAATTTTTCCAAACTGGGACTACCGCAAAAGATTTTTGACTTTGGGTGGCGCAGCGCTTTCAGCGCTGCGGTAAAGTTCTCCATATCTAGCGGCTTTAGCCGCTGAGGTAATTCATGGCAGCTCCCTACCGAGGCAACACCGGCTCTGGCACATACTTCATCACAGCTTCCACATTTCAAAGATGCTGTCTTTTTCAGTCGGAAAGAATGGCCGGGCTTTTTATGGAAGTCTTGATGCACTACCGCAGCAAGAACAGCTACCTTTTGCATGGATTTGTGTTGATGCCAGATCATTTTCATTTGCTCCTTACTCCTCTCTTGACTCTGGAAAGGTCTCTGCAATTAATCAAGGGTGGATTCTCTTACCGCGTGAAGAAAGAATTGGGTTGTGCCGGTGAAGTTTGGGAAAAGAGTTTTTATGATAGGCGTATGAGGGACATGCAGGAGTATTGCCAATTTCGGCTGTATATTCTGCAAAATCCTGTTAAGGGAAGGCTGGTGGCAGAGGCCAGTGAATATCCTTATAGCTCAGCCAAGATGCTTTTGGATGAGGTCCCGCAGCGGCTAAAGCCGCTTGATCTGAGTGCCTGAATCGCAGCGCTGAAGCGCTGCGCCACCCAAAAGCCCGTCGCCCCCCTCCTGCCGTTTGACGGGGTGAGAACACCACGGGATGGATTCTGCACTTGACGAGGTAGTAACCCCAGTTAACTAGGGAGTAAACAAGTGAGAACACCACGGGACGGAATATGTCCCCCATGCCGATCTGAAAATCGACGTAAGTGGAACCGCACCGTAGGTCTGGAGTAGAGTTCTTGTGAAATGCGCACAATAGTCCTAATTTCTCTAATTGGTGGTGGCTGTTAGTACTTAGGCTCATACATTTGTTATGGGAAAAAGTTTC
>DASXCC010000043.1:0-4818 GCA_036491415.1 Terriglobales bacterium
CCGATAAGAACATCATCTTCAATAATCACAGGCGCTGCATTCACCGGTTCGAGCACGCCTCCCACTTGCGCGGCCGCGCTCAGGTGCACGCGCTTCCCAATCTGCGCGCATGATCCTACCAGCGCGTGCGAATCCACCATGGTGCCTTCGTCAATGTAAGCGCCAACGTTGATAAACATCGGCGGCATGCAAATGACCGACGGCGCTACGTAAGCTCCCAGCCGCGCTGAAGATCCTCCCGGAACCACGCGTACGCGGTCGGCCACAGAAAAATGACGTGCGGGGAAGGTGTCTTTATCAACAAATGAAAGGCCGCCGCCATTGTTCATCTCCGTCAACTCGCCAAGGCGAAACCCTAAAAGGATCCCTTGCTTTACCCAGGCGTTGACTGTCCATTGTCCATTGACTTTTTCTGCGGCGCGGATTTTTCCCGCAGTCAGTACGTCGCGAAATTCCAGAAATGTTTTGCGCGCTTCGGAATCCTGCGCGACTTCCCCCAGCGACACCAGCCGCTCGATGGATGATTTAAGTGTTTGCATGAGAAGGAAAGTATAAAGAAGTAAGAAGTTAGAAGAAAGAATGCAGAATAATGAGCTGGTTCTGCACTCATACTTCTTCATTCTGCATTTAAACACATTTGCATTCACTGCGAATCAAAACGCCGGTCATATTGTGGGCCGTGTCGCGTGCTTCGTGCAGCGTTGCGTACGGGCCATGCCACTTGGCGTGATTGTTATCGTGCCCGGCCGGGCGTCCTTTGCCGCGATTGCACTGACCACACGTGGAACGATGCACAACAACTTTGTGCGGGCCGGCCAGCCAATTTTCATAGATATAGAAGTCCACCGTATCGGGAGCGGACTGCGCAGAAGTTTTCGTAATCAACCCGGCATCTGCGACAACTCTTTGGAATTTGGACCGCGTATCGCGGCGCATTGGCAGAAGAGGCAGGCGGTAAACCTCCTCAATTTTTCCCATCATCGCCAGCGCGGCTTTTACCGGCAACGGGCTCGACTCAATAAAATTCGCCTGCATCAGTTGTAGATATTTCTTGTTCAATTGACGGGCGGTTTGCCAATCATTGTTCAAGGCGGCACGTGTTAGCTGGGCCATTTCCGCGGGAATTTCGTTAGAAGCTACGGACACCAAACCAACCCCGCCCAGCGCGATGACCGGCAAAGTGATGGCATCATCTCCGGAGAACACGGAGAAATGTTCCGGCACCGAACTGCAAATTTCTGCGATCTGCGTGAGGTTCCCGCTGGCTTCTTTCACCCCGGCGATATTCGGGACTTCTGTGAGCCGCAGCACTGTTGCCGGCTCGAGGTTCGTGGCTGTACGTCCCGGAACGTTGTACAGGATTACAGGTTTGTCCACGGCCTCCGCGATGGCACGGAAGTGACGATACTGTCCCTCCTGTGTGGGCTTGTTGTAATAAGGAGACGCCGTCAGGATCGCATTCACGCCCGGACGCGCGGAAAGTTCCCTGGCCTTGGCGACGGCATCCGCCGTCGAGTTCGATGTAGCGCCGGCAAGAATCGGAACACGCCCAGCGGCGACTTCAATCGTAATGTCGATCACTCGCAGCCACTCTTCATGAGTGAGCGTGGGAGTTTCGCCCGTTGTGCCGCACGGAACGAGAAAATCAATGCCCGATTCAATCTGCCAGGAGACGAGGTTTTGCAGCGCCGCTTCGTCAATGGAGCCATCCTGACGAAACGGAGTGACTAAAGCTGTACCACAGCCGCGAAGTTGCATTCACTTAGAATAACGCGAATAGGCGGTTGTAGAACAGAGGCGGGAAATCAGAGCTCGCGCCAAATATCCTTAAAGTTAAAGAAGCCCTTTTTGCCAATCAGCCACTCGGCTCCGAGCACCGCGCCTTCGGCGAAACCGCGCCGGGATTTGGCATCGTGGCAAAGGTATATTTTGTCGTGATGCGAATTCAATACCAACTCATGCAATCCGACGACATCGCCTTCGCGAAAGGAAGTGATCTCCAGTTCCATTCCAGAAGCTTCACGCACAGTGTCGCGCAAAAACATTGCGGTGCCTGAAGGCGCGTCTTTTTTGAGGGCATGATGCCGTTCAAAGATCTGGCCGGAGTAGTTGTGCTTCAATGCAGCGGCGGCGGTTTTGGCAGCTTCAAAAAAGAGATTCACGCCGATAGAAAAATTTCCGCCATACAAAAGCGCGTTCCCACTTTTTTCTACGAGAGTCTTGATGCGGGGGACTTCACCGTACCAGCCAGTCGTGCCGACGACGATATTTTTACCGGCCCTGGCGCAGGCCTCAATGTTATTGACGACCGATTCAGGATTGGTGAAATCAATCACGATATCTTCGTCGCGCAAAGCTTCCGCCGAAAGCGCTTCGCCGTGCGGATTGTCCGCTGAGCGCAACACGCGGACTTTGTGACCGCGCTGGTGGGCAACTTCTTCGATGTGTGCTCCGGTCTTTCCCCGGCCCAATAGTAGAAATTTCATGATTCACCAAGGATAAATCGTTACGCGAAGATTTCTGGATCGAGTTCCGAAAAAAATCTTTTGTGCAGCCGCCGCACAATTTCTGGCACGTCCTCTTCTTCAACGACAAAAGTCAGATTAATTTCCGAAGCGCCCTGGGAAATCATGCGAATCTTGACGTCTTTCAGTTCCCCGAACACATGGGCGGCGATGCCGGGGATCTCCCGCAGATTTTCTCCCACGAGGCAAACGATGGCCTTCCGTCCTTCGTACTTCACATCCGCAAGCTTGGCCAGATCGGCAGCCAGCGCCGGAATTGACTCGTTAGAGTCCAGCGTCAGGGAAACACTGACCTCGGAAGTGGAAACGACATCCACGGGAATACGATGGCGGTCGAAAGCGTCAAAGATTGCTTTGAGAAAACCGTGGGCCAGCAGCATTCGCGGGGCGGCGACATCCACAATCGTGATGCGCTTCTTCGCGGCAATGGCTTTGAAATAGTTGCGGCACTTCGGCGCGCGCGTTGTGATTTTGGTCCCTTCATTCGAAGGATTGCGCGAGTTCAGCACATAGACTGGAATATTTTTCTGGATCGCCGGAAGCACCGTCGCAGGATGCAATACCTTTGCGCCGAAGTATGCGAGTTCCGCCGCCTCCTCGAAGCTGATGATCTTAATACGGCGCGCTTCCGGACAGAGGTTGGGATCGGTGGTCATCATGCCATCAACGTCCGTCCAAATCTCAATTCGTTCAGCATTCAGCGCCGCTCCGACGATGGCCGCTGAAAAATCCGAGCCGCCGCGGCCAATCGTAGTAGTGACGCCGGCTTTGTTGGTACCGATGAATCCGCCCATCACCGGAATGCGCCCGGCATCGAGCAAAGGTTGCACTTCTGTCCGTAACCGTTCATTCGTATCTTCAAATTGTGGGGTCGCGCGCGTGTAGGTGCTGTCGGTCACGATGACGTCGCGGGAGTCGACCAGCGAAGCATCTAATCCGCGGGCTTGAAACGCCGCATTCACGACGGTGCTCGAAAGAATTTCGCCATAAGCGGCGACGTGATCTGTAGTGCGAGGAGTGAGTTCTCCAACTGCCGCGATGCCTCGCAGCAATTCATCCAGCGCCTGGAAATAGCCTTCCAATTGAGAATGGAATTCTGTAAAGCGCGCCGTGCCCAGCAATTCTCCAGCCGTGTTGTAGTGACGCTCTTGCAAAGACCGGCACAATCGTTGCGCGATGTCGCGGTCGCCTGCCCCCGCCGCCTTCGCCATGTTCAGCAGTTGATCGGTGACCTTGGCCATTGCACTGACCACAACAACAGGTTTTTGCGCGGTCCGTGCTTTTACGATCTCCGTCACGCGTGAAATCGCTGGCGCATCTTCTACCGAGGTCCCGCCAAATTTCATGACGATCATCGGCGCACCAACTCCGGAATCGAGAAGAAAGAACCTGGTATGAGTGAATGCAACACAGAAGGTGATCCGTTCGGTTGGATTCTACAACACTTGCATTGCTAAGCCGACCATGGCTAAGCCGACAAAGACAGGAAAGAAGAAAACCTTATTCGCGCGGAGTGACTTCGGTGCCAAAGGAATACTCGTTGAGCGGTCCGAAGCGTCGTTTTTCTGCATACAAGCGCCAGCGCCGCCAAACGATGCGCAGGCTCGCCATGATTGGGATGGAAAGATAAATTCCGAGAATGCCGGCAATCTCTCCACCGGCAAGAACGCCAAAGATCGCGGCCAGGGGATGCAATTCCAGGCTTCTTCCCATGATGCGCGGAGAAATCACGTAATCCTGCATCAATCGCCATGCGCCAAGAAAGAGAAGCAGCCAATACCAGTACTGATAGCCCATTACCAGAGCTACGAGCATAATGACGGCGGCTGCGACGAAGGGACCGATCACGGGCACGAATTCCATCATGCCGCCGGCGGTCCCTAAAACCAGAGCATTGGGAACCCGCATACTGCCCATGAAAATGGAATAGGCGAGAAATGAAAACGCAGCCAGCGTCAATTGCGCGCGAATAAAATGCGCCAGCATTTGGTTCATATCATCCAAAACGCCCTGTGCAAATTCACGTTGCGCGCGCGTGTGAAAAAAACCGAGCAAAGATTCACCAAACGCCCGGCCATCTTTCAAGAAAAATGCCGCCAGAATCGGAATTAGAACCAGCAGCCATACATCGCTCGCAGCCTGCGCAAGACGGACACCAATGCGCTGCGCAATCCGCGTGACCGCATTTTGGTGATGTTGCAAATAGTCGTGTAATTTCTGTTGGGTTGCCGTGCTCCATCCGTGGTCTTGTCCAAGCTTCACGGCAATCTGGCCGATATCGGTAGAGCCGCCA